>JBFRWG010000011.1:0-15473 GCA_051439445.1 Crocosphaera sp. | reverse complement strand
TCTAATTGACTTAGAACGTCAAGAATATCATGAACCAACGGGGCAAGTAACAGGAATTGATCTGGGCTTAAAAGAGTTTTATACTGATGCTCAGGGCAATACTGTTGATAATCCACGCTATTTAAGGAAATCAGAAAAACGCCTTAAAAAAGCGCAAAGAAGATTATCAAAACGGTTCCGTAAAGGCAAGAAACAGTCTCACAACTATCATAAGCAACGGCTAAAAGTAGCCAAGCTTCATCTTAAAGTATCAAGACAACGTAAAGACAGAGCAATTAAAGATGCTTTGGCGTTAGTCCAGTCTAATGATCTGGTGGTCTATGAGGCTTTAAAGATTAGAAACTTAGTAAAGAACCATAAGCTTGCTAAATCTATTTCTGATGCGTCTTGGTATCAATTCACTGAATGGTTGAATTATTTTGCGAAGATTTATCGCATCGTTTGTGTTGCTGTACCGCCCCATTTCACCACTCAAGATTGTTCAGTTTGTAGCACAAGAGTTCAAAAGTCATTAAGTACCAGAACTCATCAATGTCCTAACTGTAAAACCGTCTTGGATAGAGATCATAATGCAGCAATTAATATACTCAAGAAGGGTTTAAAATATTTGGGAGAACATCTCAATACCTCGACTTCGCTCGGTATTGACACTGAGCGAAGCCGAAGTGTCAACGGTACGGTAGGGTATATCGAAACCGACTCCATAACCTTGGGAGAGTCCGATCTCTGGGTTCTTAATGGTAACGTTGAGAATTTAAGTCGTCTCGTTGAACAAGGAATTTCTAGCAGTGATGTGGAAAGAATCCCCCGTGGAAGACGTAGTTTAACGGGGGAG
This sequence comes from Crocosphaera sp., assembly GCA_051439445.1. GTDB lineage: Bacteria > Cyanobacteriota > Cyanobacteriia > Cyanobacteriales > Microcystaceae > Crocosphaera. The sequence goes on along the minus strand of JBFRWG010000011.1, from coordinate 14,638 downwards.
TATGTCAAGTCAGATTATTTGGGAAGTATGTCAAGAGAATGACTGGATTATTATCGCGAAGCGAGATTATGCCTGATCATGTACACTTATTAGTCAATGTCTTACCCACTATTCCCCCTCATAAAGTTGTTAAAGCTATTAAGGGTAGAAGTTCTCGATATCTACGTCAAGAATTTCCTCATCTCATGAAAATTCCCAGTTTTTGGACACATTCTTATTTTGTCTCCACTGCTGGTAATGTTTCCTCTGAAACAATTCGTAGATATATCGAAGAACAACGGAATCATGATACCACTTAATGCCTTTCCATGAGTCGATGTTCACGGCATTTAAAAATGCCGAGTCGCGCTTCATCTCCTACTTAAAAGATAGACGAGCGACCCCGGCGATTCGTAATCGCCTAGGGAACGCGCGAGGGGAGTTTTCGCGCTCCCGTGTTTTGTTATAACTTGTTGATCAAGAATCCCCAGTCAATTACGTAAATTAAACTCATAATGACTACGAATTATCCGAACCTCCCAGTAGTTCAAATAAACCACAAGAATGGGAGATGTTAATCTTTTGGAGATCAAAAAGGTTAACGCTAAAAATTGTGTTGGATAATTTAACAACGGAAAAATAAGCACTAACCATAATATAGATCATAATCGCGTCTTTTAAATCATCTCGTCAGCAATTTTTAAAATTACAGGTTATAGTAGTTCGGATCATGGGAATTGCTCTAATAACAAGTTTAGGACAATCCTTTTCAGATCAACCAAGACTAATAAATTTTCTAATCATATTAAACCTCATTTAAAATCAACTGAAGACGAGCTTTTGTCTCTTTCATATTTTCAATTTACTTAATTGCATAGATGAAAGAGATAATATATATGCAATTAAGAAGATGTAGAAACTGATGGAGCGATCAGATTACTTTTTAACGAGTTGGTTAATGAATTAACCTAACATCAGTTATAATTGACAAAAGTTTAACCCATAGCATAAATATACCTATGGTTTACTTATTTTGCCACAAAGTTCACTACAGGGAAAAGTTAAGTTTCATTGAACGATTGTCTCCTTATTCCTTTCTTTGACCTATTATTGATCAAGTAGTCGGACATCAAATATAATTGTATGCCACAACAAGATTGGTTAGTACAAGATAATGGCCAGTGTTTATCCTTTCGGTCTCCTCGACAATGGGACTTATTAACCCCCACAACCTCTTATCGACTGCATCGATTTTTAACAGAGTTGGATGATCTACTCAATCATCAAGAAATAACTGGACAAACAGAGGTAGAATGTTTTCCCGATTTGCGTCGTTTGGTTCGCAAGTTACTTCTCAATGTTTATTGGGTTAGTCAAAACATTCCCACCGCTTCTCCAAACTCAGGAACAGAGGTTAAATTATTATATGATGAACCTGGCTATCCTATCACTCTACAAACGGAGATTATGTTACCCGGTACCTCTACCACCATTCATAATCACGGAACTTGGGGAGTGGTTGCTACGCTACAAGGACAGCAAAAAAATACGTTTTGGAAATGTATTCCCACACCAGAACATCCCCAACATATCGAGAAGGTTGATGAAAAAATCTTCCAATTAGGGGATATTGTTAGTTTCACAACAGAAGCGATTCATTGTGTCGAGGCGATAGGGAATGAACCTACTGTTACTTTAAATCTCTATGGAGATACTAATGCCTCCAAACGGCTTAAGTTCGATCCTTGCACTAACCAAGCCTACCACTTTTAGAGCATTGCCCAGATTAGATAATGGAAATTAATTGGTGGACTCTTCTGCCGGACCATTATTAAGTCTATCTAGAAGCAAGGGAATAGCCACAATACCCAACTTTAAAGCCCAGGGGGCAAAAAGAAGAGTCAATAAGGATGACAACAAAGCAACACACCCCAGAGCAGCTTTCACCACATCCTCCTTTAAATTAAAACTCAGAAAAGCCGACACTGAAGCAATTGCTAAAGTGATTAAAGAAATGATAAGCATTGTTCGGTTGCTACCTCATAGTTCTCTACAGTTTCAGCGTTCCTTCGGCTAGATCACGATTGGCCTACTTCCGTCTCCTCACTGTGTTTCAGCTTAACAATGTAGAGATGAACGATCAAGCTATTTGCATTCCTTAATACTACACAACTTTTAACATAAGTGTCAACCCCTCATCAAATCTATAAAATTTGCAGGTTAGGGAACATTGACTCTAAAACCTACTCTGGGGTTCGGATATCTCCGACGACGGCCAAGTATTATTTTTAATGGTTTGAGGTAATTCTCTTGTGGGTAAACTCTGCATCCACAATGCCATAATTAATAAGGCCACTGTCATCAAAGTTTCCCAGAAGAAGACTGGAAAAGATGGCTTGGGAACTTTCTTCGGGCAAGAAGGGTTAGGACTAGTCCAACCATTTTGTTTGAGACTTATGGGTTGATGATTCCACAAACCCCTAGGAGTATTAGTCGATGAACTTTCTTGAACACTAATAAAGGTGGTTGCTTTTTCTAACTTAGGTAAGTTGAGGTTACGAGACTGATTATCTTGTTCTAAGGATTCAGAAGTAGGTCGTTGCCTTACGGATGGGTGTTTTTGTCCGTGATTCATGAGTTGTTCTCCTTGTCAACATTAATTCCAGACAGCTATCACCATACGTTCACGGCTCACGATGGTAAGTTATGCTATCTGTAATCGACATCACTAATTAGTTGGTCATTCCCCACACCTATAAAAATAAATTGCTAATATTTGCAATATTTTTTAATTAAAATATATACTACCTAACTATATATAGTATGCCCCATAATTCCAAATTTGCCACCAAAGTTTAGGATCTTTAGGAGAAGTTACGGAAATCATCTCCGCAAATCAACCCCACCTTCAACGGTGGGGTTGATTAACATACGCAATATTATTAAAAATAACCGTGTTCTCTTAAGAAAGTTAAACTAATATCAGATATAGCGTAATTCGTGTCTAAGGGTTTCCCTAATAAGACCTGGCTTTTAACGGTAGGGTTTAATAACTTAGCGACATATTTACCCAAAATATCCCCTTCAATATTGACCCAATCCCCTGTTTTGAGATCACACAGATTAGTTTGACTATAAGTATGGGGAATCACCGCAGCTTTGAACCAAGTTCCCTCAGCATCACATTCAGCAACGGTTAAACTAATCCCATTGACAGCCACACTCCCTTTAGGAATCAATAGGGGTTGAATATAATTTTCCCATTGTTCCAAGCGTGAAGACGGGGCTTCAAAAATCATTTCCCAGGCTTTGTCCGTCACCTTAGCCTCTTGGAGACATCCTACCCCATCTACATGGCCAGTGACAAAATGTCCTCCTAGTTTACTACCCACACGCAAAGAGGATTCTAAGTTAACATAATTCGCCGTTTGAATTTTTTGCTTTAACGTTGTCCGTTGTAGCGTTTCTGGGGAAGCGGTTGCAACAAACCCATTACTAATGATTTCTTCAACAGTTAAACAGACTCCATCAACCGCAACACTATCCCCAATGGCCAAATCTGATAAAATGAAAGAGTTAGAAGCATCGGGAATCGATAGAGTAAAGCGATCCGATTCGAGGGGACGGATCACACCGAGACCTTGAATTAAACCAGTAAACATTAAATTAAGCTTTCCTAAAAAAACATTTCCCCTAGGTTCTACAAAAGAATACTATTAGGATTTTGGGGCATACTGTGAGTATAACCCATTGTTTCACTCTCGTTAATAACGAGCATCAAGGGATGAATAATCAGTTTTTACCAGAACAGTTACCGTTTTTTCAAGATAATCGAGAGGATTGATCCATGATTGAAATGAGAGTCGCAGGAATAGCCTTAGATGCGGTTACCCGCAGTCCAATTGTTTTATTAAAGGACGGTTCTGAACGTCGGGCCTTGCCTATTTATATTGGACAAGATCAGGCTAAGTCAATTATTGGGGCCATTGAAAATCAAAAACCCCCTCGTCCTTTAACTCATGATTTAATCGCTAATTTGTTTGAAGCTTGGGGAATGTCTTTGGATAAAATTATTATTCATTCTTTACAAGATAACACCTTTTATGCCGTTCTTTGTTTAAGTCAAGGGAAAACAAAAAAGGAAGTTGATTGTCGCCCCAGTGATGCGATTTCTATTGCTTTACGTACTAATAGTCCCATTTGGGTTATGGAAGAAGTCATCGCTGATGCTTCTATTCCTGTTGATAGAGAAGCTGATGAAGAAGAACGTCAAGCATTTCGGGATTTTGTCGATAACTTAAGTCCAGAAGAATTAATTAAACGAGCAAGATTAGAAAAAAATGATGAACAATAGTAAGAAATTAAGAATTAAGAATTAAGAATTAAGAATTGAGAAGTATTGACAATGCGCTATAGACGTTTTGGTAGAACGAATTTAGATTTATCTATCTTTTCTCTGGGAACCATGCGTTGTTTAGGATCCCCAACCCTATTTAATGAGACTTTAGAAACGGCTATTTCTTTAGGTATTAATCATCTAGAAACTGCTAAAGGATACGGCAAAAGTGAACAATTTTTAGGTAATTTTTTACAACAACAAACATTAATTTCTAGGAAAGACCTTTATATCACGACTAAGTTGACTCCTACCCCTGATCCTGATAAAATTGCCGACTGGCTCGATGAATCCTTACAACAGTTAAATTTGGATTATATTGATTGTCTTGCCATTCATGGTATTAATACCTGGGAACACCTGGAATGGGTAACTAAACCGAATGGCTGTTTTATACCCCTACAACGGGCGTTAGATGAAGGGAAAGTCCACCACATCGGGTTTTCCACTCACGGCAGCTTAGAACTCATTTTAGCAGGGATCGAGAGCGATTTATTTGAGTTTGTTAACCTTCATTATTACTATTTTTTTGAACGGAATGCTCCTGCGATCGCCTTAGCCTCCGAGAAAGATATGGGTATTTTCATTATTTCTCCTGGCGACAAAGGAGGGTTACTCTACACACCCTCCCTTCTATTACAATCCTTATGTGAGCCTTTTTCGCCTTTATATCTCACCTATCGCTTTTTATTGAGTGATGGTCGTATCACCACTTTAAGTACAGGACCATCCCATCCTAGTCAACTAAATGCTATTCTATCGCTTTTTGAACAAAATGACAAGTTAACCCCAGAAGAAAAGAGTAAATTAAATCAGTTAGACAAGTATTTTAACAGCGTTTTAAACACAGACAAATGTAGTCAATGTTATCAATGTTTACCCTGTCCAGAATTGATTAATATTCCTGAAATTTTACGTTTAAGAAATTTAGCAGTTGCTTATGATATGAGCGACTATGGTCAATATCGTTATAGAATGTTAGAAAATGCAGGACATTGGTTTCCTGGAACCAAAGGAAATCGTTGTACAGAATGTGGTGACTGTTTACCCCGTTGTCCTGAAAGTTTAAATATTCCTAATTTATTGAAAGATGCTCATAACCGTTTAAATGGGGCTTCTCGTAGAAGGTTATGGGAGTAATTTGCCTAGATTATCATAATTTTGACTAAGTTTTTTTGAGAACGAAGAAGAAATTAAAACTGTCAAAAATCAATATAACTGAACCTAACCCAGACAAATAGACAAGGTTGTCTATTAGAGTAGTTGAACAAGATAGAAAGTTGATATTTTTGGGAATACTAAGGATAAATCACCCGTCAAAGTAATTTTGAGACTCATAAAGCGATGAGCAACCAACACCAACATAATGTTTTAACTATCTTGCTAATGCGTTTTGCAGTGCAGCCATCAAAAGGAATACAAATGGGAGAACAATGGTTAGAGGAACATCCTCAATCCAATTGGGCAACTATCTTAAGATTACTAAAAAGTAATGAACTTACAGTGACAAACAAGAGTCTTGAACTTATTTCTAAGCCTTCTGAACCTACTCAACCTAAAACATTACGTAAATATAGAGGAGTAGAAATTCCAGAGAAGCAAACTTCAACAATTAAAGGGCAAAATTCAGGAAAAAAACGCCGATATCGAGGAGTTGAATATTAAAAGAAACAGTCCCATAGAAATCTACCGTATTATTTTTTTGAGAGTTATAGCATTTCTCGCTCTTATGAGGTAAAGTAACAGCAATTAAGCAATTAGATACTTTCAATGTCCCTTATAAGTCCGAGGGTGCTATATTTTTCTTATATATTGTGTAAAAATGGCTAAAAATGAGATCCTGAAACAGTTAAGAACGGTCAAGACTGAATTAGCTGAACGGTACGCAATCACTCAGATTGGTATCTTTGGTTCAGTGGCCAGAAATGAGGATTGTCAAACCAGTGATATTGATGTAGTGGTTCATATATCGCCTAATTTGCTCAAAAGAGTTAGACTCAAAGCTGAACTAGAAAACTTATTAGGAAAAGAAGTGGATGTCATTCGATATCGCAATTCAATGAATCCTTATCTCAAAGCACAAATTGATCGAGATGTCATCTATGTATGATCGCTCTTTCTGATTCGAGCTAGTATTAGCAATAGAAGAAGCAATCCGTCGGATTGAGCGACGGTTTACAGCTATTCAAAAAGCAGATGACTTTATCGCTAATGATGAAGGTTTTGACCGATTAGATAGTATTAGTATGATGTTAATTGCCATTAGCGAAAATATCAGAAGAATTGATAGGATAATGGGAGATTTGGAGAATCGCTATCCTGAAATTTCTTGGTCAAATGTGAAGGGAATTAGAAATATTTTGGCTCATGATTACTTTAATATAGACCCAGAAGAAATTTACCAAATTTGTGCCAATGATCTCTTGATTTTGAAGCAAGTAATCAACAGAATGCGTCAAGAATTATTTTGAGACCAAGCTGATCCTATCGCCTAATTTTTTGTGCTTGATTAACCACCACTCCACTGACAAAACGGCCATAATTTTCTAAGCGATCGCTTTGACCAACTCTATCAGGATGGTCAAAAACATCCCCTAAACCAATTATGACAACTCCGATGGTTGCCATGAGCATCACATAGTTACGAAGGATAACAATTTTTTTAGTAGGGGTTGATAACATAGAATTTTTTAAATGGTTTTCATTTAAGGTAGGCAGGGTTAAATTGCTCTAATAATGAATAGGGCTAAATTTTAAAAATTGCCTTCTAGCATAACACTTTTATTCAGATTTGAGCAGACATAGAAAAATCCCCAACTCAAAAATAGGTTGGGGATAGATTGAAGAAAAGATTAATTGATTATTTATTTGGTTTCTGTTATCTCAGATTCTTCAATGGTTGGCATCTCAGGGGTTTGACTGGGATCTAATTTAAGGATCAACACAGATAGGGGAGGCATACATAAATCAAGAGAATAAGGCTTATTATGGAATGACCATTCATCAGCCCATTTCCCTCCTAAATTACCCATGTTACTACCACCATACTTTTTAGCATCACTATTAAACAATTCAACATAATATCCGCTTTCAGGCACTCCCACCCGATAATGACTGTGGGGTTGGGGAGTAAAATTACAGATCACCACTAAAAATTCTTCGGAATCATCACTTCGTCGCAGGAAAGAAACTACACTATGGGTATTATCGTTACAATCGATCCATTCAAACCCATGATAGTCAAAATCATGAGTATATAAAGCAGGTTCTTGCTTATAAAGAGCGTTGAGATCGGTAAAAAATTGTTTGAGTTGTTGATGGGGTTCGTATTGTAATAAATGCCATTCTAGGTCCCCCCAGACATTCCATTCACTCCACTGGCCAAACTCCATACTCATAAACATGGTTTTTTTACCGGGATGGGTATACATATAGGCAAATAAAGCGCGAACATTGGCGTATTTTTGCCATTCGTCTCCTGGCATTTTACCCAACATATTACTCTTTCCATGAACCACCTCATCGTGGGACAATGCCAGCATGAAGTTTTCGTTGTAATAATACAACATACTAAAAGTGACATTATTTTGATGGTATTGACGAAAATAGGGATCAATGCCGAAATAATCTAACATATCGTGCATCCAACCCATATCCCACTTGAGATTAAATCCTAACCCTCCGATATAAGTGGGTCGAGAAACCATGGGCCATTCTGTAGACTCTTCAGCAATGGAGAGAATACCTGGGAAATATTGGAAGAGAAGTGTATTAACCTGACGTAAAAAATCCGCAGCTTCGATATGTTCAGGTCCACCGTATTCATTGGCGATCCATTCTCCATCTTTACGGAGATAGTTACGGTACAACATCGACGCGACTGCATCAACTCGAATACCATCGATATGATACTTATCAAACCAAAAAAGAATATTAGCTACTAAAAAGTTGCGGACTTCATGACGGCCATAATTAAACACTAAAGTTCCCCATTCTTTATGTTCTCCAATACGGGGATCAGCGTGTTCATAAAGATGAGTTCCATCAAAATAAGCTAGTCCATGAGAATCTTTGGGAAAATGACCCGGAACCCAGTCTAAAATGACCCCGATGTCATTTTCATGACATTTATCCACAAAATACATGAAATCTTCGGGACGACCAAAACGGGAGGTTGGGGAATAATACCCTGTCACTTGATATCCCCAAGATCCGTCAAAGGGATGCTCTGCAATGGGTAATAACTCAATATGGGTGTAACCCATTTCTTTGACATAGGGAATCAGTTTATCCGCTAATTCATAGTAACTGAGAAAACGGGCCCCTGGGTTCCAGTCTGAGACGATGACGGGATCAGCTTCTCCATTGAGAAGGGGCATTTTTTCTTCAGAAGAAGCGTGTAACCAAGATCCCAGATGAACTTCATAAACAGACACCGGTTGCTTAAGGGGATCACTATTGCGTCGTTTTTCTAGCCATTGGTCATCCTGCCATTCATAAATATTATCTATATCCACTACAATAGAAGCGGTTTGGGGGCGAACTTCTCGATAAAAACCATAATGATCGGATTTTTCGTAAATATGACCTTCGTTATTTTTCACCTCGTATTTATAAACAGTTCCAGGTCCTATTTCTGGGACGAATAGTTCCCAGATGGTATTGTTGCGTTTTCGCATCTGGTGTTCTCGACCATCCCATTGGTTGAAGTCACCAATAATAGAGACATTTCGTGCATTGGGGGCCCACAGCGCAAAATAAACCCCTTTTACTCCCTTCATTTCCACCACATGGGCCCCTAGTTTTTCATAAATCCGATGGTGGTTCCCTTCTGAAAATAAATAAATATCTTCGTCTGTTAGGTAGGGAGAACTGAAGGTATAGGGGTCATAAATGACTTTTTCGTGTTCTCCTTCTTTAACTTTGAGTTGATAATGATTCAGTAATGGGGTTTCAATAATACATTCAAAAAAGTTAGGATGATGAACAGAGGTCATGGGATCTTCTTTTCGTTCTGTGGGACGAATGACCCATGCTGCTTCTGCTTTTGGTAAATAAGCCCTGACTACCCATTTTTTGGTCTTACCATTCTCTTCGAGAAGATGGCAACCTAAAATTTCAAAGGGATCATGATGTAAATTATAAACAATTTGATTAACTTGATCGGCGGATATGGTGGTCATGGGAGTGGTTTATGTTAACAAACTGAGGAAAGAGACTCTTTTCTATAATGTCAGAACTTGGTCGCCAGAAGTTTCCTCAGGTTTCTAGAAAAAGAGAGACTATCTTGGAGAAACACTGATACACAAGGGGCAAACTTGGCATTTGACGACTTTATCTGTTAAGAGTGCATCTTACAACAGTTTGGTTGCAACCCTCTTAATTATTCGTTGCTCATAATCGGTTGCAGAACTTGGGCTAACCATTTGATGACTTTTTGCTGATAACGATCGCCTTTGGGTAACTCAGACAAGGCCCGACGATAATCGGCGATCGCACAGTTCCAGTCTCCTCTCATATAATGAGTGTAGCCTCTTTCGGCATGAATACGTCCTTGATATTCCTTGCCAATAACTTTAGCAATCTCTAGGGTTTCGATGGCTAATTCATAATTGCCTAGTTCTCGTAGGGTAATCCCCTGATTAATCCAGACTTTTTGGTTATAAGGATTGATATCTAATGCTTTTTCATAGTTTTCTAGGGCTTTATCTAATTTTCCTTGCTTTGCATAACAATTTCCTCGGTTATTATACGCTCGATCTAAACGGGGGTTAACGGCGATCGCTTGGTTAAAATCAGATAGGGCCTGTTCATAGTTGCCTATTTTGAGATACATTAGGCCTCGGTTGTTATAATCGATGGCACTGTCTGGACAACGGGCAATTAATTGGTCTAAAAGGGAAATGGCCCGTTTATAATTTCCTTGTTTAGCTTCTCGTTGGGTGCTTATTCTTAACTCAAACTCAGCACGGGCTTTTTTTTGCAGTTGGGTGGCAATGGCGATACCAAGAGCGGAATGATTAGGAAAGGAGTCAAAGGGAGTGGGCGATCGCTGTTTGTTTTGAGAGTTAATTATATGGTCTTTCATAAACTTTTTATAGGGTTGATTAAAGTTACTGTACTCAATAGTTTGATTCTTAATGGTAAAAAATGTGTCACTCTCACAACCGTCTTAAAAGCTTATTTTTGATGATTAAAGGGTATAAGTCTTTACTGTAGGGAGTTCAACCACAACCTAAAGTTTTCCTTAAGTTTTTAGTTCAACAACCATAAATGGCTTAATCTCAAGAACCCATCACTGATAAAATCAGAACATCTCCATAATGCAAATGAATTCATAGACTTATAATACTATGTCCTCTGCTACTTTATTGACTCATCAAGACGATATCTCAACGGATGATTATTGTGTATTCGGTTTAGCGACTTGTTTTTTAAAGGATGACGGTGAGTTTCATCAAGTTCGTGTCATTGAACCCATTCCGTCTGCTGCGTTAGAAGCTATTTGTAAGGGTATTCGTACTTCTTATGAGTTAGCTTGTGCTAAGTCCATTGGTGAAGTTATCAACGGTGATACTTTGACCAAAACGGCTGATTTTCCTGAAGATGCTCAGTTTTGTGATAACTTTACTGAACGAACTTTCGCTGCGGTGAGAACTTACAAAACTCGTCCCAATGCTCAATCTTTAATTCCTTTGGGAACGCTTAAGAACGATTTCCATTTCTCTTTAGATAAAAAACGGGTTTTAAACGCAGTGAATGTGGTTAAAACTGAGGATAATGTTAAACAACATTCCCATACCCATCAAATCCTTTAATTTAGTTGAAGTGAGTGTGGGAGGTGTGAGGAGTGTGGGAAGTGTGGGGGAAATTTAGACTATTCTCTATCATAAAAATTGTAAAATTAACATCTTTTTAACATAAATTGATAATATGTTGTAACTCTTAATAAAAAGAAGGGTCAATAATGGGATAAAGGCTGGTACACTGTGATCCAAGCCTCGTAAATTACTGCTAAAAAACGTAACAATTTTGTTACCAAATGAAAGTAGAACGAGTCATCGATTGATTGAGAAAAATCTTTTTAAACAAGCTATGGTCAACACCCTTCAAAAACCTGAATTTGAGGAACTTCGTCCAGGGATTAAAGTTCCGGCTAAGGAAACGATCCTGACTCCTCGCTTTTACACCACTGACTTTGAAGCGATGGCTAAAATGGATATTTCAGTTAACGAAGCGGAATTAAAAGCCATTCTCGAAGAGTTTCGTACCGATTATAACCGTCATCATTTTATTCGTCGTGAAGAGTTTGCCCAAACATGGGAACATATTGATGGAGATACTCGCCGTTTATTTGTAGAATTTTTGGAACGTTCTTGTACGGCGGAGTTTTCAGGGTTTTTACTCTATAAAGAGTTAGGAAGACGCTTAAAGGATAAAAGTCCTGTTTTAGCGGAATGCTTTACCTTGATGTCCCGTGATGAAGCGCGTCACGCTGGTTTCCTCAATAAAGCCTTATCTGATTTTAATATGTCTTTGGACTTAGGGTTTTTAACTAAGAGTCGTAGTTATACCTTCTTCCAACCTAAGTTTATTTTCTATGCGACTTATTTATCAGAGAAGATTGGTTACTGGCGTTATATTACGATTTACCGTCATTTGGAGAAACATCCTGAAGATAGAATCTATCCTATTTTTAACTTCTTTGAAAATTGGTGTCAGGATGAAAACCGTCATGGAGACTTTTTTGATGCCATTATGAAGGCAAGTCCCAATATTTTAAATGATTGGAAAGCTCGTTTATGGTGTCGTTTCTTCCTGTTGTCTGTGTTTGCTACCATGTATCTCAATGATATACAACGGTCTGATTTTTATGCGTCCATTGGACTTGATGCACGGAATTATGATAAATATGTTATTGAGAAGACCAATGAAACAGCCGGGCGCGTTTTTCCCATTGTTTTGGATGTGGAAAACCCCGAGTTTTATGGCAGTTTAGAAATCTGTGTCAAGAACAACGAAAAGTTACGGGAAATTGATGCTTCTAATAGTCCGACTCCTGTGAAGTTCTTGAGAAAATTACCGGCCTTTGTTTCTAATGGGGTTCAGTTCTTAAAACTGTATTTTCTTAAACCCATTCGGGTTGATCAGTTAGAGGGAACAGTTCGCTAAAAGTTTTGAGTTAGTTTACGTTTTGAGTACCCGCTACGGCGGGTTTTTTGTTGTTTTAACTTTGTTCTATTATAGTATCTTGTTGTGATTGAGGATATGCAGGGCTTAAAAAGGTAAAAAATATCGGAACCCCTATCACAGCAGCTAGTTTAGCGCAGAGTTTCATCAGCTACCCCCTTCTGTATGTTTATCTTTGTAATCGTAGTCTTATCTACATTATAAATAGTTTAATTTCCTTGAAATTTGAGACTATACAAAACCTTACATAATGAACTAATCAGTTAAAAAATATTAAAATGATAACCTGGGATTTAAGTTTTTGATACTATGTTAGTAGGAAACAATTGTGTGATTAAGTTTAGTCCAATCAGCAAATTAATATCTTTATGATTGACTGAGCAATTCGCTACATAATTTCACAACAATAAAAAGGAGAGACGAAGATGAAAACTATATCTCCACTGGCTTTTGTCGGATTTTTAGGAACAATATCTCTTTCGGCTTTTTTGGTATTAGTAGGATTATTAGCTATAGGTTATTTTAATCCTGCCAATTCTTCTCCAAAATTCAATTTAGCTCATGTTGCTCCTCCGACAATGGAAGATGTTACTAATCCAAAACCTGCTAGTCCTAGAGAGCAATTTAATACGGAGATTTCTCAATGTGATAATGAGGTTCAACTTGCAGGTTATTATTGCTTCCAACTTTGTGAGCAAAACTACCCCAATAACCAGCAGTTACGTGATCAATGTAAAACAGAGTGCGCAAGAAGAATGGCACCTGATGTATAGTGGTTATTTCTCTTGATAGGTTTTGAGTGATCACGAACATTAAAAACCAGTTTTGTAGGGTGGATAAAGTAGGGGTCAACGGCCGTTGAACCCTACTTTATGAATAGTGCAGATAAACCTCTCTTATGCCCACCGAACTCGCTTAATATTTTGTTGATAAACAGTCTCTTAAGTCCCTGGACAAAAATAAACTTTGAGTCACAAAAATAGTGTGCTTTAGAATTGTTTTTTCCAAACACATTCTAAAAACACACTCAACACACCAAAATAATTGGATTTGTTAAAAAATTAGGTTATAGTATTGATATTTTATGACTTGCGACGCCGACTCATTAAACCAGCACCACCCACAGCTAATAAACCTAAGATGGTAGCAGGTTCAGGGATTGGTTCCCCCTCTTCTTCCACTTTAGCAAAATATTCAATAGTAAACTGAATATCAGCTACGGTGACCTGATCCGTATTTACGTTACCTCCAGCAGTGTCAATACTAGAACTCCCGTTACCAACCAAGTTTACTAGAAAGTTTCCATCACCAGTAAAACCATCAAACCCATCTTCACCTTTCTCAAAGGTGAGCATGTCTTCATCAAAACCAGATAAGTCTGCTAATGTTAGTGGGGTATTGGTATCATCAACGATGATCGCACCTGGTAGGCCAAGTCCTACGGGAACTGCACCAAAACTGGCCACTGGATTAGGATTTAAGAAAATTCCAGGTGTGTTATCTGGAAAGCAACCAATAGTAGCCCCAGCCGAGCCTCCCACCTCTGCTTCAGTCGTTGTTGAAAAAGTAAGATCAGTGGTGGCATTGGCAGAACAGGTAATGATAACACGGTGTAGCTCCCGTCCATCAAAGTTCGCAGGATTATATAAGGGAAAGATAAATGGATCAATGTTAGGTTCGTCCCCTATACTACCAAATGGGGTCAGAGTGGCTTCTAGGTTTTGAGTCTGTTCGAACACTGAAACGCCGAGAGACTTAGCTTCCTGGGCAATGGATAGAGTAGATAGCGTAACAACTCCCACGGCCAGTAAACGTTGTGCGTTGGTTAAGTTATTGAGTTTCATCAGTTTTTGCTCTAATGTGTTAGAGAACTTTAAGTAATCCAACCGTATGTTAAAGTAAGTTACTAAAAATTGCAAGAGTTTACTGAATGTTAAGATAAAATTCTTATCCTAAAATGTCGGATTGAAGACCCTCGGTTTTACCGACGGGATGAAAATCCGACCAATATATAAACCTATGCTTGGTGCGCGTGCTGGTTCCTGCAAGAACCTCCGAACAGTTCGCTCCGCT
>JBFRWG010000010.1:0-24425 GCA_051439445.1 Crocosphaera sp. | reverse complement strand
TTGCTAAATACCGTCCTCGTTTAGAAGGCAAAACCGTAATGATGATGGTGGGTGGTTTACGTCCCCGTCACGTAGTTCCTGCTTTCAAAGACTTAGGCATGGAAATCATCGGTACCGGATACGAATTCGCTCACGGTGACGACTACAAACGTACAACCAACTACGTTGAAGACGCTACCCTCATCTATGATGACATCACCGGTTATGAGTTTGAAGAGTTCGTGAAAGAACTGAAACCTGACTTAGTTGCTGCCGGTATTAAAGAGAAGTATGTCTTCCAAAAAATGGCACTTCCCTTCCGTCAAATGCACTCTTGGGATTACTCCGGACCTTACCACGGTTATGATGGCTTCGCTATCTTCGCCCGTGACATGGACTTAGCCCTCAATAGTCCCACCTGGGGATTAATTGGCACCCCTTGGAATAAATAGGAGAGGACATCATGGGGGATAGGTTAAATCAGGGAGCATTAAGAATTAAGAATTAAGAAACATAAAAATTCTCAGTTCTAAATTCTACATTTACCTCCCACCCTCCCCTCTTCCTCTACTTTCCAAGCTTCTTTGTCTGAGATATCCATCCTATACTGGAGTTACCATCAATGGCTCAAAACGTAAACAACATCAAAGATCACGTTGATCTGTTTCATCAGCCTGAATACCAAGAACTTTTTGAAAACAAGAAACAGTTTGAAGGAATGCCTTCTGCTGAGAAAGTTCAAGAAGTGGCTGAATGGACCAAAACCTGGGAATATCGTGAAAAGAACTTCGCTCGTGAAGCTTTAACCGTTAACCCTGCTAAAGCTTGTCAACCTTTAGGTGCATTACTGGCTGCCGTTGGGTTTGAAGGAACTTTACCCTTCGTTCACGGTTCTCAAGGTTGTGTGGCTTACTTCCGTACCCACTTAACCCGTCACTTCAAAGAGCCTGTGAGTGCTGTTTCTTCTTCCATGACTGAAAACGCTGCGGTTTTCGGTGGATTAAAGAACATGGTCGATGGGTTGCAAAACTCTTACGCCCTCTACAAACCTCAAATGATTGCCGTCTGCACCACCTGTATGGCTGAGGTTATTGGGGATGACTTAGGTGCTTTCATCGGAAATGCTCGTCAAGATGGAGCTATTCCTGAAGATTTACCCGTTGCTTTTGCTCATACTCCTAGTTTTGTGGGTTCCCACATCACTGGTTATGACAGCATGATGAAATCTATTCTTTCTACCTTAACCAAGGATCAGAAGAAAGAAACCACCAACGGTAAAATTAACTTCATCGCTGGATTTGAAACCTATATCGGTAACGTCCGTGCGTTGAAAAACATCATCTCTGCGTTTGACTTAGATGCTACTCTCTTAAGTGACACCGAAATGTACTTAGATTCTCCCAACTTAGGGGAATTCAAAATGTACCATGAAGGGACTTCTTTAGAGGAGACTGCTGATTCTATCAACGCTGAAGCTACCATTGCCCTTCAAACCTACACCACTCCTAAAACTCGTGAATACATCGAGAAAGAGTGGGGACAAAAAACCTTCACCTACCGTCCTTGGGGTGTTAAAGCGACTGATGAGTTCTTAATGGGCTTATCTGAGTTAACCGGCAAACCCATTCCCAAAGAGTTTGAAATCGCTCGTGGACGCGCTGTTGATGCGATGACCGATACTCAAGCTTGGGTACATGGTAAGCGTGCTGCCGTTTACGGTGATCCCGATCTAGTAATGGGCTTATTACAGTTCATGTTAGAAATGGGTATCGAACCTGTTCACGTCTTGGTTAACAACAGCACCAAGGAATTTATTGCTGAAGCTGAAGCGTTATTAGCATCTAGTCCCTACGGACAACAAGCTACCGTTTGGGGTGGTAAGGATTTATGGCATATGCGTTCCTTACTGTTCACTGAACCGGTTGACTTCATTATTGGTAATTCCTACGCTAAGTATTTAGAGCGTGATACCAAGACTCCTTTAATCCGTATTGGCTATCCTATCTTTGATCGCCATCACTTACACCGTTTCTCCACCATTGGCTATGAAGGTGCTATCAACCTTCTCACCTGGATCGCTAATGGACTTATGGACCACTTAGATCGCAAGACAGATACCCCTGCTGTAACGGATATTTCTTTCGACTTAGTTCGTTAATCACAGGAAATCTGAATACGAGGGAGATTAGGATGATTCAGGGAGTACCTACTCCCCCCCTCTCCCCTCTTTTTTGGAATGTAGAATGTAGAATTTTATTGTTTCTAAATTCGTGCATTCTAAATTCATCCCCTCTCTGCCATTATTTTTAATCAAGATGAGGAAATGGTTATGACGAGTCCTACTCATTCTCCCAAGAAAAGATTCACCCTTGACCCCCTTTTCCCCCTCAAACGCTGGCTTAATGATATAGAGGTGACAAGTACCTCGTTTGCTCATTTTATTTGTCGGGTGATTCCTTGTTCTTGTCCCTTTGAGAGAACCATAACGGTGTTAGGACGCAAGTTAATCCACATTCCTCCTCTGTGTAAATTAAATCCTTTTTATCACGAATTTGTGGCTTTACGACTCAAAGCTTTAAGTTATCTGGCTGATATTTGTGGTGAAAGTGTGGATCATTATATTTGTTAAGAATAGAGAATAGACAAGGATTATTGATTTCAGGATTGAAATTCTAAATTCGTGCATTCTAAATTCTCCATTCTTAGGTCATTGGTAATTATTCGGGAATTCAGTCATGAAATTAACTAAGAGCAAAATCAACGATTTGTTGACACAACCTGGGTGTGAACATAATCAAAATAAGGAAGGTCAAGGTAAAAATAAATCTTGTACTCAAAAGGCTAATCCTGGCTCTGCTCAAGGGGGTTGCGCTTTTGATGGTGCTTCTATTGCCTTAGTTCCTATTACTGATGCTGCTCATTTAGTTCATGGTCCCATTGGTTGTTCTGGTAATAGTTGGAATAGTCGGGGTAGTCTTTCCAGTGGCCCCATGACTTATAAGATGGGTTTGACTACTGACCTATCAGAAAATGATATTATTTTTGGTGGTGAAAAAAGACTTTATAAGGCGATCGCTCAATTAATAAAAAAGTATAATCCGGCTGCGGTTTTTGTTTATTCTACTTGTGTCACTGCTCTGATTGGTGATGATTTAGATGCGGTTTGTCAGGTGGCTACGGATAAGTATGGTACACCAGTTATTCCGGTTCATTCTCCTGGTTTTGTGGGTAGTAAAAACTTAGGAAATCGTCTGGGAGGTGAGGCTTTATTACAGCACGTGGTTGGCACAAAAGAACCTGAATATACCACTGCTTATGATATTAATTTAATCGGTGAATATAATGTTGCCGGTGAAATGTGGGGGGTTCTTCCTCTGTTTAAAAAGGCGGGAATTCGTGTTTTAGCAAAGATTACAGGGGATGCTCGTTATGATGAGGTCTGTTCTGCTCATCGGGCTAAACTCAATGTTATGATCTGCTCGAAGGCGTTAATTAATATGGCGACTGCCATGCAGGAACGCTACAATATTCCTTACATTGAAGAGTCTTTTTATGGTATTGCAGACATGAACCGGTGTTTACGCAATATCGCTCAATTTTTTGGGGATCAAGTATTAATAGAACGAGTTGAAGAAATAATCGAAGAAGAAACCGCTAAGTTAGACATCGCTTTGGCCCCTTATCGAGAACGTCTTCAGGGTAAGCGCATGGTGTTATACACCGGTGGGGTGAAAAGTTGGTCTATTGTTTCGGCGGCCCAAGACTTGGGTATGGAAGTGGTGGCCACTAGCACTAAAAAGAGTACAGAAGAGGATAAGGGACGCATTAAGAAACTTTTGGGTAAAGATGGCATTATGTTGGAGAAAGGCAGTCCAGAGGAGCTTTTAAGGGTTATCCAGAAGACAAATGCTGACCTCTTGGTGGCAGGAGGAAGAAACCAATATACGGCGTTGAAAGCTAAGATACCCTTCCTGGATATTAACCAAGAACGTCATCATCCCTACGCTGGTTATATCGGTTTAGTAGAAATGGCCCGGGAGTTAAGTGAAGCGGTTTATAGTCCTATCTGGAAACAAGTCCGTAAACCCTCCCCCTGGGAGATATGGCAACAGGAACATGAGAGTTTATTGAACTTAGAAGCAGAAGGAGAGTAATGAATTAAGAATTTAGAATTAAGAATTTAGAAACAATCACATTCTACATTCTACATTCTATCTTTGCCTCACCCTTAATAAGAAAGACGGAGTAAACGGAAATGACCACTATCTTAAACCCCAATAAGTCCCTATCAGTCAACCCTTTAAAAATGAGTCAACCCCTTGGTGCAGCGTTAGCGTTTCTGGGGTTGCGGAAAATGATGCCTCTATTTCATGGATCGCAAGGATGCACTGCTTTTGCTAAAGTGGTTCTGGTGCGTCATTTTCGTGAGTCGATTCCCTTATCTACTACTGCGATGACGGAAGTTAGCACGATTCTGGGAGGGGAAGATCATGTAGAACAGGCGATCTTAACTATTCTAGAAAAATATAACCCTCAAATCATTGGTCTGTTAACGACTGGGTTAACGGAAACGAGAGGGGATGATATGCCGCGCATTTTAAAAGATTTTCGGGATAAACATCCAGAGTTAGATAATTTTCCTATTGTTTCGGTTTCTACTCCTGATTATAAGGGTTCCCTACAGGATGGTTATGCAGCGGCCGTAGAAAGTATTGTCGCTGCTGACTATGGTAATGTGCCTGATGATGAACCCCCAACAGTGGGGATGAAACCCCAGGTAACGGTGTTATGCGCTTCCCATTTGTCTCCTGGGGATGTAGAAGAGATCAAAACCATCATTGAAGGGTTTGGGTTGACTCCGATTATGGTTCCTGACTTGTCCCGTTCTTTGGATGGCCATTTAGAAGATGATTATCATACGGTAACGACGGGGGGAACCAGTTTAACTCAATTAAAACAGTTAAAGCGTTCTTGTTTAACGTTAGCGATTGGGGAAAGTATGGGTAAAGCTGCCACTATTTTACAGCAACGTTTTGGCACAAAATATAAAATTTTTCCCCGTTTAGCTGGTTTAGATGCAGTTGATTCATTTTTATGGGAACTGTCTCAAATTTTAACGTCCCGTTGCGATCATCACTTCCCCATTGTGCCTAATATACCGGCACATTTACAACGGCAACGTCGTCAGTTACAGGATGTTATTTTAGACACTCATTTCTATTTTGGTGGGAAGAAAGTTGCTTTGGCCCTAGAACCTGATTTACTGTATCAAACCGCTTGGTTATTGACAGAAATGGGCGCAACGATTCAAGCTGCTGTTACCACAACCAAGTCCCCACTTTTGGAAGATTTACCCCTAGAAACTGTCACCATTGGGGACTTAGAAGACTTAGAAGAGTTGGCTGTGGATTCAGATTTAATTATTACTAATTCTCACGGTACAGCCTTAGCAAAACGTCTGAAAACTCCCTTATATAGAATGGGTTATCCTGTGTTCGATAAATTGGGATTAGGCCAACGTTGCTTAGTGGGATATCGTGGCACCATAAAGTTTTTATTTGATGTTGGCAATATTCTCATGGAAGAAGAAGCCAAACATAGTCCCGTTGCCCTACATTAACACGGGTTTACTGCTACAAGTTTCCCCTTATTTTGTTCATCTGAGAGGAAAAACATGAAAGTTGCATTCACTACTAGCGATAATGTCCACGTCAACGCCCACTTTGGTTGGGCCAAGAATATTGACTTATATGATGTCTCTCCTGAAGGCTTCGATTTTGTCAATACTTTAGAGTTCGGTGGCGACTTAAAAGAAGACGGAAATGAAGATAAATTAGTGCCTAAACTAGAGGCACTAGATGGCTGTACTTTACTCTATGTTTCTGCTATTGGTGGCAGTGCAGCGGCCCGTTTAATCCGTAAAAATGTCACTCCGATTAAAGCAAGAACTGACCAGGATAAAATTGATGAAATTCTTCAAGAATTGGTCAAAACTTTAAAGGGCAATCCTCCTCCTTGGTTAAGAAAAGTTCTGCAAAAAGAAGCAGGAGTTGAGCCAACGCCTAATTTTTTGGATTACGATGAATAAAGAGTAAGATGATGGGGAGTTATTCCCCTTTTACTTCTTTGCTAATCAGGTCTAAAAATCTATGAATAATTGGACAAAAAAATAGGGTAAAATTGTTCATAGATAACAGAATTGTTCTCATTGTAATTGTTATTATGACAACAACAACGAATTCGGAAGCTAATTCTCTCTTAGTCGAACAGAGTCCTTTTTTACAATCATTAGTACAGCAAATACGCGCCTACGATCATTTTGGTGTGTATCGTACTTGGACTGATGAACTTGTTATTGCACCTTACGTTATTGCTAAGAAAAAAAGACGTGAGATTTCTCTAGAAGGAGAGATTGAACCCACCACAAAATTAAGAATCCTGTGTTATTTTCGTGCCATTGCTGCCTTAATAGAAAAAGAAACAGGATTATTATGTCAAGTTGTTGTTGACTTAAACCATGAAGGGTTTGGTTGGGCTTTAGTTTGGGGCGGAAAATTAATGGTAGTTTCTCGTAGTTTGCGAGATGCTCATCGCTTCGGTTTTGATACCTTAGAAAAGTTAAACGAACAAGGAACGAAACTCGCTAATGCTGGCATTGAGTTAGTGAAAAAATTTCCTGAAGTTTCCAGATTGTAGGTTAAGGAAAAAGTCAGTTTTTCCCTAATTTTCTAAGACAAAATGAGGTAAGAAGTATGACAGTTGCTACCGAAAATAATCCCACTCCAGAAGCAGTGGCGGATCTCAAAAAAAAGGTTCGTAAACTCAATTCTAAAGCGGGTCAAATGAAGATGGATTTACATGATCTAGCTGAAGGATTGCCTACAGACTATGAAACCTTAGTGGAAACGGCACAAAAAACTTACGATATCTTCCATGAGTTAGATCAACTCAAGAAAAAATTAAACATCTGGGAGGAAACCCTAAAATGACTTTAACTGCTGACACCCCAAGAACTTTTGCTGAGTTCACTAAACTGATCGATACCGAAGACTATTTGAACTTTTTTGATATTAGTTATGACCCTACTTTTGTTAATGTTAACCGTCTCCATATCCTTAAGCAGTTCTCTTTACTTATCACAGAAGTCGATAAAGCTTTCCCCGATCTTAGTGAAAGTGAAAAATTAGAAAAATATAAATTAGCTTTTCAGGAAGCTTACGAACTCTTTAAAACCTCTAGTCCCCTAGAAACCAAACTCTTTAAAGTCTTCCAAGATGCCCCAAAAAATGTCGTTTTATTGGATGATTTAACTAAAGAAGCCGGAACTCTGTAATAGGAATTAAGAATTAAGAATTTAGAATTGATTTTTTCTTAATTCTACATTCTACATTCTACATTCTACATTCACCCCAAACCATCATGAACTTCACCCCAACGGAACGAGAACGTTATTCACGACAAATACAACTCCCTGGTTTTGGCGAAGAAGGACAAAAACGCCTCAAGGACTCCACTGCTGTGGTAACAGGAGTCGGTGGCCTGGGTGGAACCGTTGCGCTATATTTAGCGGTAGCTGGGGTGGGTAAAATCATTCTGGTTCGCGGTGGGGATCTGCGTCTGGATGACCTCAACCGTCAGATATTGATGACTAATAGTTGGGTGGGTCAACCCAGGGTTTATAAAGCTAAAGAGACCCTTTTAAACCTTAACCCTGACATAGAAGTGGAGGCGGTTGCTGAGTTCGTCACAGCAGAGAATATTGACGCTTTAGTACAAAAGGCTGATATTGCTTTCGATTGCGCCTTTGACTTCAAAGAACGCAACCTTTTAAACGCTGCTTGTGTCCGTTGGGGGGTGACCATGGTGGAAGCGGCCATGAGTGGCATGGATGCGTACTTAACCAGCATCATTCCCGGAGAAACCCCCTGTTTATCTTGCATTTTCCCGGAAACCCCTGAATGGGATCGCTGGGGGTTTGGGGTATTAGGGGCAGTTTCTGGCAGTTTAGCCTGTTTAGCGGCCTTAGAAGGGATTAAACTCTTAACCGGACTGGGAGAACCCCTGACAGGTCAATTATTAACCATGGACTTAGGGACTGCTACCTTCGCCAAACGTCGTCCTTACCATGATCCAAACTGTCCCGTTTGCGGTAACTTTACTCAGCAACGGTTAAGCAGTTATGTAAAAAGTCAGGAGGAATTAAGAATTAAGCAACAATCCTCTTCTAAATTCTAAATTCTACATTCTAAATTCTACATTCTCAATCATGACTGTCACTCTCACCGAAAAAGCTGCCCTGAAACTTCGTACCGTCTTATACGGGAACTCCAATAATCTTGCTGGTATTCGTGTTGGCGTGAAGGATGGTGGCTGCAATGGCTACGAATATGCCTTAAATTTAGTTAAGGAAGCTAACAGTGAAGATGTCTGCTTAGAACAGGATGATGTTCCTATCTATGTTGACCCCAAAAGTATGTCTTTATTAGATGGAATAGTTATCGACTTTGTGGACAGTTTAACTCAAAGTGGCTTTACTTTTACTAACCCCAATGCAAAACAGACTTGTGGCTGCGGTAAGTCTTTCTCTACAGCAAACTGCGGTGGCCAAGCTGCTTCTTGTGGCTAAACAAAGTTTTGATTTTTGATGATTTCTATTCTTTTTTTGAAAGAATAGATTGTTAGAAATCAATGGTAAACGTTCCTATATTTAAGGAGAACACTCATGACTACTACTTATCAAGTTCGTCTGCTCAAAACTTCCAAGAAAAAGAATAAAGAGACAGGGAAGAAAGAAGAGATCGCTGAAATGGATGTTACCCTAGAAGTCCCTGAAGATCAATACATCTTTGATGCGGCAGAAGAAAACGACATTGAGCTTCCCTCTTCTTGTCGTTCTGGAGGTTGTTCTAGTTGTGTAGGACGTATCGTTGAAGGAGAGATTGATCAAGAAGATCAAAGCTTTCTTGATGATGAACAAGTGGAAAAAGGTTGGGTGTTACTTTGTGTGGCTTATCCCCGTTCTAATTGTACGATTAAAACCCACCAAGAAGCTTACTTGGCCTAACTTCTTGACCTATTTTCCTCATCCATCTGCTGAGGAAGTCGTGGCTTATGCTACGACTTCCTGTCCCTAATTTTATGATTTCCAGGGAAACATTTTATGGATATGATTCAACAGCAAAAAAACTTGCCTTCTTCGAGGTTTCCTATGAATTTGAGGTGGAAAACATTTATTTATAAAACAGCATTTTGGATGATGGGAGAAATTGTACTTAATCTCTTAGGATTGGACAATGTTGCTGATTACAGCGAGTTTCTTTTTGGTCATGAGTTAGAGTTATCTAAGAAAAATCATAAGACGGTTAAATTGTCTTGTTTGAAGCCTAAATTTTGTCATAAGATTAATGAGAATTGTCCTGTAGATGAAGTGGCATTACAGTTTTCAGACTCCCCCGTTGAAGATTGTATTAGCAATCATCGTATCTTTTTCAAGAAATGTGCAAAAATTAAACATTATTGCATTAAGGCTTCTTTGTTTTCCGATTTATCTCACAATTTCAAATGGGAAGATTATCGTCGTGATTCGTGACAAATTAGTTCAAGAATATCGCCATATTGTCAATCAAAATTATCCTTATATTGATTCTTTGTTGGATGATTGTTATCTCAAGATAATTGATGGTTGCCTTAATGAAATGTCTCCTCCTTATTATTATTTAGGGGTTTATTATCCAGGAAAAAATAATAAAGAAATTACTTTATATCAAAATGAATTAAGAGAAATTGGCAAAGTTTTCGGCATGGTAGATATTGTTTTTATCAATGCTAAAAGAATTCTTCGAGATCCTTTCTGTTCTCTTAAAACACAAAATCCTCGTCTCTGGCTAGAATTATACTGGATTTCTAGTCAGGTTATAACGGGTTTAGAGTAATCATTAATTGTGCTTACTTATCAGAAAAATAGTAATAATTACTATCAAAAAAAGATTTATAATTATTCAAGTTTTGTAGCTGTAGTTACTGTTTATAATTAGCAAAAAAATTACACTAATAGTAAGGTATAAAAATCCCCTATGAAGTGTAATCAATGTCCTGATAGTTGTCCAAAAAACCGGCAAACTCCTAACAGGTTTTGGTCAAGTTTCTTACCCAAAAAGTTTCAGAGTCAATCTCTCGATGCTGTCTCCGAAGGAACCATGGCCTTAGTGGGTTCTCCTAACGTGGGAAAAAGTCTCTTATTTAATGTTTTAACTGGAGCTTATACCAACGTTTCTAACTATCCTGGAACCACCTTAGAAGTTTACCGTAACCCGATCACGATTGCGGGTAAAACGGTTACACTCATCGATACTCCAGGGATGTATTCTTTAACCCCAATGACAGAAGAAGAAAGCTTTTCTAGGCACTTACTATTTGAAGAAAACCTAGATTTAGCCATTCATGTTATCGATGCTAAAAATATCAGTCGAATGTTGAATTTAACCTTTCAACTGATAGAAACCCAAGTGCCTATTTTATTAGCTGTCAACATGATTGATGAGGCAGAAAAGTTAGGGATTTGGGTCAATGAAAAGCAGTTAGAAGCATCCCTCGGTATTCCCGTTGTCACCTTATCTGCTGCTCACAAACGAGGTATCAAAAGTTTAACAGCTAAGATGACTAATTATGTCCACATTCCTACGCTATCCTACAGCTATTGAAGAAGGAATCACTAAACTTGAGTGCCTTCTTACCAGCGATCGCCATGTTGTTAAAGCGGCCATTGAACCGTTAATTTCACGTCGTTCTTTAGCTCTATTATTGCTACAAAAAGATCCTTTATTATGGGAGAAAGTGCGAAAAACTGAGCCAAAATTTGAAGCGATAGAAATGGTGGTAAACTCAGTACAATGTCAGTTTAGTGATCCCTTAGTTTTAGTGATAGCAAAAACTCGTCATCAAGCAGCTAAAAAAATTGAGGAACTATCCCTCGTCAAAATCAAAAAAAAGTCAACAGAAAGTGAGGAATTTTTTCATCAATTAACTGTTAATCCCATCACGGGATTTCCCCTACTATTTCTGATTATCTATGTGGGAATTTACCAATTTGTGGGAGGGTTTGGTTCAGAGGTTTTAGTTAATAACTTAGATGGGGTTCTTACTGAGCAAATTAATCCCTTGATCAACTTAATTTCAGCACAGTTATTTCCTTGGGAAATAATGCAAAATTTAATTGCTAATGAGCAAGGAATTTTAACCCTAGGACTTCGTTATGTTATTGCTATTATCTTTCCTATTACAACTACATTCTTTCTAGTTTTCTCTGTTCTTGAAGACAGTGGTTACTTACCCAGAATTGCCCTATTAATCGATCATCTTTTCAAGTCAATTGGTTTATCGGGACGTTCGATTATTCCCTTGATTTTAGGCTTAAGTTGTGGAAGTATGGGGTCCTTAGTTACTCGGACTCTAGATAATAAACAAGAACGGTTTATTGTCTCTTTATTATTAGTTTTAGTTATTCCCTGTTCAGCACAACTAGGTATTATTATTGGCTTACTTTCTCAAAGCCCAACTGCCTTAATTACTTGGACAATTTGTATCGCCTTAATTTTAGCAATTATTGGTACTTTAACGACAAAAGCACTCCCCAGAAGTCTCTCCTATTTCTACATGGAAATACCCCCTTTAAGGTTGCCCCATTTTCGGTCTATTATCAGCAAAACCTATAGTCGGGTTCGTTGGTATTTAAGGGAAGTGATTCCTTTGTTTATTCTTGCTTCTGTCTTGATTTGGATAGGAAATATAACAGGATTACTTCCTTTATTGATTAAGGGATTAGAACCTATTATGACCAAGTTAGATTTGCCAAAAGAAGCAGCAACTATGTTTATTTATGGCTTATTTCGTCGAGACTATGGCGCAGCCGGAATGTTCGATTTACATCATTCTGGGCTATTAATGGGAAGACAACTAGGAGTTGCTGCGGTAACATTAACCTTATTTATTCCTTGTCTGTCTCAATTTCAATTTATGTTGAGAAAGCGAGGATTAAAAACAACCATTGCCCTCACTAGCTTAGTGGTTGTTTTTGCTTTTTCTATGGGTTATTGTTTGAACAAATTTTTACTAATTCTGGAGGTAATATAAAATGTTTACTCAAACTTTTGCGATCGAATCCTCTGCTTTAAATTTAATGAAAGAAAAAGAAAAAGGAGTGATTACTCAGTTTCGTAAAAACGATGAAACATTGCTGAGAAAACTAATTTCTATTGGTATTATGCCAGGACTAAATATTACCTTAGAGCAAAAATTTCCTTCCTATATTATTAAAGTAGGGGGAACAAGGATCGCCCTAGATAGATCCATTGCTAAGGCAATTTATGTGAGGAAAACAAAGTAAAAAAATAAGTGACCATGAATTCCTATTAAGGACACCTAAATATAAAGGAAATGTTATGATCCTCGATTTTTCCCCGATTTGGATATCATTAAAAACAGCAGCTTTAGCCACAGTAATCGCCTTTTTTACAGGGGCGATCGCCGCCCGAACTATGTTTAAATATCGGGGAAAAGCAAAAGGTTTAATTGATGGAATTTTGACCGCTCCCTTGGTACTTCCTCCCACAGTTGTCGGCTTTTTTCTCTTATTATTGTTAGGAAAATATGGACCGATTGGTAGACTTTTAAGGGTATTTGATGTTACAATAGTATTTAGTTGGTATGCTGCGGTAATTGCGGCTACCGTCGTCGCCTTCCCCTTAATGTATAAAACCGCACTAGGAGCCTTTGAGCAAATCGATGGCAACCTTTTATCTAGTGCGAGAACTCTCGGTGCGACGGAATGGGAAGTCTTCTGGCGGGTCTTATTACCTCTAGCCAGACCAGGACTGATAGCAGGGGGACTTTTAGCCTTCGCCCGTGCTTTGGGGGAGTTTGGAGCAACCCTAATGTTAGCCGGGAGCATCCCTGGAAGAACTCAAACCCTTCCCATCGCCATCTTTTTTGCCGCCGAAAGTGGAAACATGGCAGAAGCGATGTTATGGGTAAGTCTCATGTTAGGCTTATCTCTAACCATCGTCATCGCTGTTAACCACTGGAAGGATCGCCCTGAGCGCAAACGAGTCAGGAGAAAGACAAAAGAAGGCTATCCTACCCTCATAGACGAGAGTTTACTTCCTTTAGACCATCCCGTTACCCCCCTCACCTGGGAATATGGACAAAACAATGTTTTACCCAGTCCCATCGAGTTAATTGTCGATATCGAGAAACAATTACCCAGTTTTAAGCTCAATGTTTCCTTTTCGAGTAACCAACTCCCTTTAGGACTTTTGGGGGGGTCAGGAGCAGGAAAAAGCTTCATTTTACGCTGTATTGCTGGCTTAGAAACCCCTGATCGCGGTTGTATCATTCTCAACGGTCGCGTCTTATTCGACTCCCGAAGAAACATCAACCTTCCCATCCGCGATCGCCGTATTGGCTTCCTCTTCCAAAATTATGCCCTATTTCCCCATCTTACAGTTGCTCAAAACATCGCCTTTGGTCTGCCGAAAACCCTCTCTTCTGTTGCCAGAAAACAACGGGTAGAAAAACAACTCTTGGCCGTACAACTACAAGGGTTAGGCGATCGCTATCCCCAGGAGCTATCGGGGGGACAACAGCAACGAGTGGCCTTAGCCAGAGCATTAGCCAGTGAGCCAGATATCTTGCTACTAGATGAGCCATTTTCCGCCCTCGATACCTACCTACGGGACCAACTAGAAAAACTGCTTAGACTTAGTTTAACTCATTTTCCAGGAGCAACCCTGTTTGTCTCCCATAACCTCGAAGAAGCTTATCGCCTCTGTCCTAACCTCTTAATCTTAGACGAAGGCAACATCATCGCTCAAGGGCCCAAACAAGATATTTTCGACTTTCCCCAAACCTTTCGGGTTGCCCAACTGACAGGGTGTAAAAACTTTTCTCGGGCCCTACCCAAGTCTGAGCATACCATCACTGCACTTGACTGGGGATGTACCCTCAAGGTTAACGAACCCATTCCACCGAACCTCGCTCATGTGGCCATTCGCGCCCATCACCTTTGGTTTTTAGGGTTAAACGAGGTTCCACCCAAGTGCAAAGACAACATTTTCTCTTGTTGGCTAACCACCATCAGCGAAACCCAACATCGGATGACTTTATACCTGAAGTTAAATTCTGTCCCCACCAGTCCCTTCGACTACCATCTACAGGTCGAAGTGTTCAAAAACAAATGGTATAGGTTGAGGGAACTTCCCCAACCCTGGCAGATACAACTTCATCCCCTGCGCCTCATGTTACTACAGAATTCAAGCGGTTCCATATCTCTTGAATATCAAGCTAGTCACTTCTCAAGAATGACTAGTCATGATCAGTCTAATCAACACCCATCCTAATTGAAAAGGAGGACACTTATTATGGCAAGTTTAACTGGTCTTACCTTTGGTAAACTCGATTGGATTCCTAAATTTGTTGAAGCTATCAACAAAGATACCTGTCTTGGTTGCGGACGTTGTTTCAAAGTCTGTGGTCACAACGTTTTAGCCTTAATGGGGGTTAACGAAGAGGGTGAATTTGTGGACGAAGACGAAGACGACGATGATATCGAGCGTCAAGTGATGATCGTTGCCAATAAAGACAACTGCATCGGTTGTGAAGCTTGTGCGCGCATTTGTCCCAAAAACTGCTACACTCACGCCCCTTTACCTGCTTAAGTCTCTTAGGTTAAGTTGGGTTGCGCTTCGGCGCACCCTCTTGCCTTTTGAGAGGGAAAGAATAAATAAAATAACTCCATTATTTTCCACCCCAATTTAAAGATTTTTTGTAAACAGAATTAGAATTAATCTTATTTTGGGTTTGACAATGTTAAACCCCTAAGAAATTCAAAAGTAATTATTCAATATCTCGTATAGGCATAATATTATTATACCTACATATCTGTTTTTCCTTATAATTATCCCATCTCATTGAGCATTTTATGATAATTATTTCGTGCTGTAACTGTCCAAGGATGATCTTCTCCTAATAATGCTTTCAAGATTTCTATAGACTCTAAATATAAAATTTGTCAGTCTTTATATTTTTTTGGTAACTTATACAATAGTGCTAAATTATTAATAGCCGTAGCAACATGAGGATGAATTTGTCCCAACAATTTTTTTCTAATGTTTATAGATTCTTTAAATAAAATTTCAGCCTTTTTGTATTTTTTTTTGCGAATTATATAAGGATGCCAAAGTATTAATAACAACGGCAATTACCTGTTTAGCTGATGAGGCAAAAAAGGCAGTTTTATCGGTTTGTATTATTACAGTAATTATGATGAACTATTTGATGACATTAAGTTTATCTAAAATTTTATGTAATCCTCCCATCTTAGAAGATAATGTATATAACTGATACAGCTTAATATTATGAATCAAATTTCTTGGTACGATGCGTCAGAAGATGTAAAAGAGTTATTAGTATTAGCTACAGATCACTGGGAAAATAGTAGTTTATCTGAACAATATATTAATCAAGCTTTAGAAAAAGCAGGGGATAATATAGATGTGTTAGTCGGTGCTTATCGTTTCTTTTTCTATAAAAATAAGCCTGAACTTGCCTTGAAAATTGCTCAAAAAGTTTTAAAAATCATCGAAAAACAGGAACAATTACCCTTAGAATGGGAACAACTACAGCCTATTTTAAAGAAGCGTCAACAAGAACCCAACATCAGACTTTATATTAATGCTTATGCTTCTCAAGGTTATATCTTAGCAAAAATGGGTCAAATTGAAGCAGCAAAATTCATCACTGAACGGGTTAAAACCATTGATGAAAATCGGGAATCTTGTGCCACAACCGTCTTTGAAGTATTAACAAAAGAACCTAACGAGGATGAGGAAGATTAAAATTTCTTACTTATTGTTGCAATTATCCCATATTTTACTTTATGGTTTTTTGATTGAAAAAATCTGCGATCGCTACTTAATTCCTTTGTAGTTAATTGTGTAATGAAATAAAAATATTATCAATACAAGTTAGTATTTTCGTTACACTATAACAAGACGAATTATAGTTAAGACCTTGATAGATTTACCAAACCTTGTAGACCCACTTTACAGTAATGTCATAATCTTTCTTTGTACTGCTATAATAATTATAAAATGAAGGAAGATGGAATATGATAACATGACTTGCTTTACCATAAAAGACTTAGACACCTTCCAATCACAATATCCTGATTACCAAATAGAATTAGTAGAAGGAGACATTGTTATTATGAGTCCTTCTGGGTTAGAATCTGAAGAGGTAGGCACAGAAATTGCTCGTCTTTTAGGTAACTGGGTACGTCCGAGAAAGTTAGGCCGAGTCATCGGATCAAGTGCTGGTTTTATCTTACCAAATTCTGATTTACGTGCGCCTGATGCTTCTTTTATTAAAGCAGAAAAATTAAAACGGACAACGGAAAATTACGCCGAGGTTGTCCCTGATTTAATCTTTGAAGTAAAATCAAAAAATGATAGTTTAAAGAAGCTTCGAGAGAAGATAGAAGAGTTCTTAAGTTTAGGAACAACTGTTGGGGTTTTAGTTGATCCTAGACAGCGTATGATGGAAGTTTATCGCCTTGATAAAACAACTATAATCCTTCGTGATGGAGATGTGTTTACTGTCCCAGAAATCCTCCCAGGTTGGCAATTTCCTATAGCAGAAATATGGGCCCCAGAGTTTGATTAATTTATCAATTATGACTTTTGTAAAGGAAAATTTAACTGTTCCCGTTGTTGTAAATATAAGTTAGCAACTTCCCGCGCTAAATTACGAATACGACCAATATAACGGGTTCTTTCTGCCACAGCAATTACCCCTCTTGCATCTAATAAATTGAAGGAATGAGAACATTTTAAAACATAATCTAACCCAGGAAAAACTAATCCGCGATTAATTAATTGTCTCGCTTCTTGTTCGTATAGACTAAACAGTTTAAACAATAAATCTGGGTCAGAAGCTTCAAAATTATAAGTACATTGTTCTACCTCACTTTGTAAGAAAATATCGCCATAATTGATCTTATCATTCCACTCAATTTTAGTAATGGCTTCCACTTCTTGTAAATACATGGCTAACCGTTCTAATCCATAAGTAATCTCAATAGAAACGGGACGACAATCAATTCCTCCACATTGCTGAAAATAGGTAAATTGGGTGATTTCCATCCCATCTAACCACACTTCCCAACCCACACCCCAGGCCCCCAAAGTGGGAGATTCCCAGTTATCTTCTACAAAGCGAATATCATGATCTTCTGGTTTAATTCCTAATACCCTTAATGAGTCTAAATAGATTTCTTGAATATTATCAGGAGAGGGTTTAATTAATACTTGATATTGAAAATAATGTTGAAATCGGTTAGGATTTTCACCATAGCGGCCATCTGTAGGACGACGACAGGGTTCCACATAGGCAACAGACCAAGGTTCTGGTCCAATGGCCCTCAGAAAGGTATGGGGACTCATGGTACCCGCCCCTTTTTCAGTATCATAAGGCTGGAGGATTAAACAACCGCGATCTCCCCAAAATTCGTTGAGTTTGGCAATAATTTCCTGAAAATTAATTGACACTTTTTGTTGACTTCCCTAACTTATTTATTCGGTTTATTTTTGCCTATTATACTAAAAAAATGTCATCTTTTCTAGTAAATTCTATCTTTTTTAAAGAAGATTGTAAATTGTCTGATTTTTACCCTCACATTCCCTAAACATAAAGTTAGACCAAAGTTTTAAGCCTCCTAAGTGATCTTTAAGTTAACCTAGAGACTAGAGAGAATAATTAAGCATCAAATTTGATGAATTTTTTTAGTCGATTAAGTATTCAATCCAAACTAATGTTAATGCTACTAGCTGTTAGCATTGCCTCTATTTTGGTCATTACTTACGTAGGTTACACCAGTGGAAAGGAAGCGATACTAGAGAATATTTATTATCAAATTACAGAGTTAAGAAATTCTCGATCTAGACAAATCCAATCTTACTTTAATTATGTTCAAAACCAAGCCATTACTTTAGCGGAAGATCCCACAGTAATCGAGGCAATGGATTCATTAACTCAAACCTTTAATCAATTAGAAAATGAGTCCATTGGTTCTGATCTGGTTTCTGAACTTTGGCATTTTTATGAAGGAGAGTTTATCCCTCGTCTACAAATGAATGTAGACGGAACCCCTGCGGTATTAAGTTATTTTCCAAAACAAGGAATTTCTCGTTATTTACAATATCATTATTTAGTGAAAAATCCTTATCCTCTTGAGAAAAAAAATAACCTAGATATGGCAAAAGATGGGAGTGAATACAGTAAAATTCATCAAAAATTTCATAAGTTTTTTCGTTCTATTACCACTCGCTTTGACTATAAAAATTTGGTATTAGTTGATAGTCAAACAGGAAATATTGTTTATAGTGTTAATAAAGATACCAGTTTTGCGACTAGCTTACAAGATGGTCCTTATGCTTATAGTGGAGCAGCAAATTTATTTGAAAGATTGCAAAATAATCGAGAAAGAGGAGCCTTTGAAGTCATCGATTTTACCCATTTTCGACCCAGTTATGGTCAACCGATTGCGTTTATTGGTAGTCCTATTTTTAAAGGTTCAAATTTAATTGGAATTCTCTTACTTCAGTTACCTGTTGATGAAATTAATCGCATTATGACGGGAAATTTTCAATGGGAAAAAGATGGGTTAGGCAAAACAGGAGAAACCATCTTAGTTGGCTCAGATTATTTAATGCGCTCCCAATCTCGGTTTCTAGTAGAAAATCCCGATACCTATTTTAAAGAACTAGAAAAACAAAGAATTCCCGATAAAATTATTCAAAGGATCAAAGCCAATAATAGTCCGATTTTATTACAAGAAATTAGAACAAATTCTATTGAAAAAGCCATTGAAGGAGAAGAAGGATTAGGCATTTTAAATGATTATCGTGGGGTTTCCTCTTTAGTGGCCTATGCTCCTTTAAAATTAGCGGATAGTTTAGATTGGATAATTCTCTCCAAAATTTATGTTAATGAAGCCTTTGAACCCATACAAATTTTTGGAAAAAGAGTATTAGTTACCAGTGCCATTTTAGTACCCATTGTAACTATTTTATCCCTATTTCTTTCCCGTCGGTTAGTGATGCCAATTTATCGACTAATTTCAGGAGCAAAAAAAATTACATCTGGACAAAGTAATGTAGTGGTAACCGTTCCTTCTGAAGATGAATTTTGTCAACTGGCCAGTGCTTTTAATAAAATGGCCAGAACTATTGATGAAGAAAAAGAAGCCCTAGAAGAACAAATTAGAAATAACGATGCACTACTTTTAAAAACCCTTCCGGCACCCATTGTTAAACGATTAAAACAAGGAGAAGAACAAATTGCTGATAAGTTTCCTCATGTCACTGTATTGTCAGCTAATATTGTTGGTTTTGATGAAGAATGTGATCACCTCAGTGCGCAAGAAGCAGTAGGACTTTTAAATGATATTGTCAGTGCCTTTGATGATGCTGCTCAACGTCATGATGTAGAAAAAATTAGTACCGTTGGTACTTCTTATTTAGCAGCAAGTGGTTTATTTGTGCCACGACTTGATCGAGATAAAGCGGTGATTGAAGTGGGACTAGAAATGCTGAGAATTGTGCGGGCATTTAGTCAAGAAAAACACCTCAAATTTGAGATTCGTATTGGAATTTATTCGGGGGAAGTGATTGGAGGATTATTAGGAAAAAGCAAATTTATTTACAATTTGTTGGGGAACACTGCAAAAATTGCTCGATTTTTAATGATTGTTAATTCTGTAGAAGGTCAACCGAATTCAATTTTGATCAGTCAAAATTTATATGAACCCTTGCAGGAATTTTATAAATTTTCTAAGATGGGAGAAATGGATATTCCTGGACAGGGTAAAATGGCAGTCTGGTTATTAAAAGATGGCAGCCATAAAAAGTAAATCCTGAAAAGTAAAAGCAAGATATCTAAATTTTTGCTAAATTAGAGAAAATATGTTTCCTTTACTTAACCAATTTTATGAAGTTTTTAGATAGTATTAAAATGGCAACTGCTATGTTGCGGGCCAATAAATTACGGACTAGCTTAACCATGTTAGGTATGATTATTGGTAATGCTTCAGTGGTAGCTATTATTGGTATTGGTCAAGGGGCAGAAAACTTAGCGACTCAACAGTTAAAAGAGTTAGGACCGAATGTACTTTTTATTGTTCCTGGAACTCGTCAGGCCCGCAGAACAACCCTAGATTTACCGAAAACCTTAGTCTGGGAAGATGCTCAAGCGATCGCCCAACAAGTTCCCAGTGTCAAAGCAGTGGCCCCGGAACGAAATAAACGACAATTAATTTCTTATAAAAGTGAAAATATCAACACTTTATTAATTGGAACTACCCCAGAATATCCCAAAGTCAGAAATTTTCCCATTGAAAAAGGACGATTTATTAATATAATTGATATCAAAAAAAATAATCGAGTTGCTGTTATTGGGCAAGACATTGTTAAGAAGTTATTTAGCAGTAAGAATCCTATTGGTCAATCCATTAGAATTCAAAATGCTTCTTTTGAAATTGTGGGAATAATGACAGAAAAAGGCTCGTTAGTTGGAACAAATTTAGATGATACTGTGTTTATTCCCTTAACAACAATGACCAATCAAATTGTGGGAAAAACCTCTCCCTATGGCACAGAAGTCAGTTGGATTAATGTCGAAGCAAAAAATGGAGAAAGTATTAGGGCGGCTCAATTTCAAATTGAAAATTTATTGAGATTAAGACATAAAATAACCAATGAGGATGACTTTGGCGTAGAAACCTCAAAACAAATGTTAGATATTGTGGGAAGTATCTCCACAGGATTAACTTTTATGTTAACCTTTCTTGCGGGAATTTCTCTCATTGTTGGTGGTATTGGTGTGATGAATATTATGTTTTTTTCCGTGAGTGAACGTACCTCAGAAATTGGACTAAGAAAAGCTTTAGGAGCCACAGGAAATGATATTTTAGTACAGTTTTTAATTGAAGCGGTTATTATGGCAATTTCTGGGGGAATAATTGGTATTTTGACTGGGGTAAGTTTAGTAATATTGGTAGGAGTCGCTTCTCCTTTGTCTGCTTCTATTTCTGCTTTTCCTATTATTATGTCTTTAACAGTTTCTAGTGCGATCGGACTGGGTTTCGGTGTGATTCCGGCACAAAAAGCAGCCCAACTTGATCCCATTGTAGCGTTAAGAAGTTCTTGATAATTAAGATAACTATAGCAATCAGCAATGATATATGAGAACTGATTAGGACATAATAATATTATTTCCTTACAAATCACTCTTGTAGTGGTTTAACAGTGTTCAAACCTTTCTCACAACCGAAACCTGATTGCTATATAGCTAATTGAGATAATTGTATGACTTAATATATGGACTTTTTTCTATTTCCTCTTTGAGCTTTTTAACGCTTATCAAAATACCATATCTTGATTGGAGATATTTTTGAATACGCTTAAAATATTTGGGGTGATCCTCATATTTTGATGAATTCAAAGAAAAGGAACCTACTAAATAGAAATTTTGAAGAATAAATTAAGCTTATTCACTATGTTGGTGGAGCAAAACCTTACTTTTTCTCTCGTTATCCAGACATTATCAAAAATATTCGATTGAATCATGGAGAAAAGCTGTTTCTGAAGCGCAGCTTCGGTGATAAAATTGAGTCTCATTCCTGGTACAAGGAGATTTACTGTCGCTTATATGGTCTTTGGGAAGAAGAGTATCGGAAAGTATGTTAACTTCTTGAGCAAGATCATGACCCTGTGGAGGGGACTTTTGAGGTCGATACTTCTTGGTTAGAACTTGAAAGATAAGAGACAATAATATCTTCTTGGAAAAGATGATATACTAGATAGGCTATGGGAAATCAAGATAAACCTGTCAAAATTATTAGTGATAATCGTAAGGCTCGCTTCGCCTATGAAATTTTGGAAACCTATGAAGCGGGTATTGAACTGCTGGGAACAGAAGTTAAGTCGCTTCGTGCCGGTAGAGTTAACTTAGGTGATGGTTACGCCTTTATTAAAAATGGGGAAGCATGGTTAACTAACGTGCATATTTCCCCCTATCAAGGCAGTAGTCAATATTTTAACCATGAACCAAAACGGACCCGTAAATTATTG
Source organism: Crocosphaera sp. (assembly GCA_051439445.1). GTDB lineage: Bacteria > Cyanobacteriota > Cyanobacteriia > Cyanobacteriales > Microcystaceae > Crocosphaera. The sequence goes on along the minus strand of JBFRWG010000010.1, from coordinate 2,265 downwards.
CTACATCGCAAGGAAATTAATCAACTAATTGGTAAAATCGAGCAGAAAGGTCTAACTTTAGTCCCCTTAAAGCTCTATTTTAAAGGAAGTTTGGTTAAAGTTAGCTTAGGCTTAGGAAGAGGGAAGAAACTTCACGATAAACGAGCAACGGAGAAAGAACGTCAAGATAAACGGGATATATCACGGGCGATGAAGCGTTACTAAGTCTGAAAGGTCTTGTAATTTTTTGTTGACCTTTCCTTCTCTTAAGAGGTTTTGAGCTTCCTTGACCCCTGAAGGAATATCCTCACATACACCACAACGCCAGAGATAGAAACCCCCGTTATAAAGAGCTAAGGACATCAAATCATTGTCCTCCCCTTGCAATATTTGCTGCATTTGTTCAAGCAGTTGGGGAGTAGAAGTCAAGGGAACGTCTTTCCCCCTAAACTGATAGTCATCAGGATGGAGGTTTAATCGTCGCCATTGGGGATCAGCATCAGGATCATTCATACCAATAATAGCAGTGCGACTTTGGGGGAGATCGCAACTGCCTTCTAACCCTTTGATAATGGTGAAGTGATTAACCTTTCTCAACCTCAACGTTTCTCGAAATAGGTTTTCTGTGGGGGGATGCACAAACCCAGACATCAGATGAAAGTGAGGGGTTGAACAGGGGGACCACATTAATTCTAAGGTAGCTAGAGGGGGACGCTTGCCAATTTCTTCGCGATAAGTCACTAATTGATGAGCTTGGGGAAAATGGTTCGGTAAATAGATGAAGGTTAACCCCGTTTTAGCTAATATTTCTTGACAGCTATGAAGAGAAAGATCACTAAAGTCCACCCCTAACCCTTGCCAAAGGGTAATTAAAGGGACTCCATATTTAGTGGGCATGGTTTCACCCCCATGTAAGACCACAGGAACCCCTACAGTGGCTAAAATCACAGCAGTCAGGAGCGTAACAGGGGCAATACGAGATCGTCCATCATAGGGAGTGCCTAACACAGTAATCGGATAGTCAAACGGAAGGTTATCTATATCCAGTTTCGGACCTAACTCAGCGTAAGTATCCAACATTCCCGCTAATTCTTCAGGTGTGGGACGTTTAATACGATGTACCATCAAAAATGCGCCGATTTGGGCGGGAGTCGCTTCTGCTAATAACATCATTTTCATCGCATCGGCCGCTTCGGTTCGGGTTAAATCTTTTTTTGTATGGACACCACTACCAATTTTTTTCAAATATTCCCTAAAGATGTTACTCATCAAAAACCTCATTTGATTACTTAAATTGTCGGATGAATGCCCCCGCTACATTTTTCTACAAAATATCCACTCTTATTTAGCGGGTTATGAAATCCGACCAGTAAATTAACGGCGGAGCCACGATTTTAATTCTAGCAAATCTTTGTAAACTATGTTAGAATAAGTTTATCCAAGGTCGAGGATTAATCAATGCTAGTCGTAGAAGCGAAATTAAAAAACGGAACAGTCGAGCAATACCGAAAACTAGATGAAGCTATTAGGACCTCTCAGTTTGTGCGCAACTCCTGTGTCCGTTATTGGATGGATAATAAGAGGATAACTCGTAATGATCTCCAAAAGCTTTGCTCTACATTAGCTAAAAATCAAGACACACCTTGGGTAATCAAATTAAACTCTCAAGCCCGTCAATCGTCTGCTGATAGAGCTTGGCAGTCCATTAATAGATTTTATCAGAATTGTCGTGCCAAAATATCAGGGAAGAAAGGTTTTCCTCGGTTTAAAAAATATAGTCGTTCTGTTGAATACAAACTAACAGGATATAAGTTATCTGATGATAGACGTAAAATTAAATTCACCGATGGATTTAAAGCAGGAGAATTTGATTTATGGTGTAGTCAAAGAACGTTAGTTTATTATTCTCAACAGCAGATAAGACGAGTAAGAGTTGTCAGACGTGCTGATGGTTATTATTGCCAATTTCTCATTGATGCAGAACGACTTGAACACCATGAACCAACGGGAAAAGTAACAGGAATTGACTTGGGTTTAAAGGAGTTTTATACCGATGCTCAAGGCAATACTGTTGATAATCCACGCTATTTGAGAAAGTCAGAAAAACGTCTCAAAAAAGCACAAAGACGATTATCAAAACGCTTTCGTAAAGGATCGAGACAGTCTAACAACTATCATAAGCAACGGGTCAAAGTTGCCAAGCTTCATCTTAAAGTTTCAAGACAACGTAAAGACAAAGCAATTAAGGATGCTTTGGCGTTAGTCCAATCTAATGATTTGGTAGTC
>JBFRWG010000009.1:0-49982 GCA_051439445.1 Crocosphaera sp. | reverse complement strand
AAAAAAAAGACAGATTTGAATAATTGACTATAGAGTAAGAAGCTATCTCTGCCTTTCCTAATTCTAAGCAAAGTTGGATGTTGTTTTTTAAAGGTTCTAAACTCTTTTGATAATGTTGGTTTAAAGGTGAAACTGATAAATAAAAAACATTAATAATTTTCACTAATTGATGATTATCAATCTTTCCTTTCTGGGATAATTGTATGATTCTTTTTCCTAATTTATACCCTGTTTGAATCTTGTTTTTAGCACAAAGGAGGATAGCATACCACATATAAGTATAAGGAGAATCAGGAGAGTTTCCATAATTAATAAATAAATCTAGCATGGTATAATTAGCTGAGAAAAAAAGCTTTGGATAATGTTGATATATGGGACCAAAAATTGAAAGAAATATTTTGATTGCTGCTTCTTTACTAGGATCGATCATTTTTGGCAAGTGATCGATAGTATCGATATCAAATTTGTCTGGAGGTTCTTGAATTAAAGAAACCCCTAATAAATTTAAACTCTCTAAAGCACTATCAATCGCTAATTGCAGTTTATTTTGAGCACTATAAATGGCAATTTTATTTTGATAAGTCCTGACTTTATCAAGAGAATTAATGGCATTTTTGAGAATAATTTCGGAAAAGATTAAAGATTGCTGATAATCATTAATAATATAAGTTAATTCGGCTGCTTCTGTATAAATTTCTAAGGTTGTTTTATAATGTTCATGCCAACTATTGAATTCAGATAAACTAATGGCAATTTGAAGATATTTAAAAGCAGTTTGGTAAGCTGCGGAATCCTTAGCTTTAATAGCTACCTGTAGATTTAATTGAATCAGTTTTTGTTTTTCTTCGGGATCACTAATTAAATCTTTTCCCAAATTGTAACGATCTACTATAGTAAAAATTTTATTATTTAAGTCTGATGCTTCTAAATTTTGCCATAAGAGTCTCGCAACTTGTAAATTAACAGCAGATTTTTGGGATAATTCTATTAAACTATAAGCAGCTTGTTGTACGCGATCGTGTAAAAATTTATAATCTTGATAGAGAAGCTGCTCATCTAATTCTGAAGTGGGTATAATTAAACCTAAGCTAATTGCTTCAGTCATCTCTTCAAATATTTCCTGACTAGATTTTTTGGCAACAATAGCTACAGTTTTTAATTCAAACTCTGAACCCAAACAAGCTGCTAAACTTAATATCTTTTGTGAAACTACACTGAGATTGTTTAATTTAATTACCATTAATTCTACTACATTATCTGTTATATTTTCTGCTTCTATTTGCTGAATATTCCAAGACCATTGTTGTTGCTTAAAATCAAAACTAATTAACTGCTTTTGATGAATTGTTTTGACAAACTCCTTAACAAAAAAAGGGTTTCCATGAGTTTTACTTAAAATTAATTTGCTGAGAGATGATACCTGATTAATATTAGACTTTAAGGTATCAGTGAGCATCCGATTAATATGACTTTTTTGAAGCGGTTGTAAAACTAAATTAATGCAACTAATTTCTGATTTTTCTAGTTCATTTAACATTAATGTTTTGGTTATGCTCGTTGCAGTGCTCATGACCAAAAAGAAGACTTAAAAAGACAAGTATTAGTATTAGAAAGTTATTGTGCGTCTAAGGGATGGAACTTTGAGATTATACAAGATTTAGGTTCGGGAATGAATTATCGTAAAAAGGGATTAATTCGTTTGCTCAAACTAATTACCACCTATCAAGTTGAACGGTTGGTTTTAAGTCATAAAGACAGGTTGCTTAGGTTTGGGAGTGATTTAATATTTTATTTATGTGAACAATTTGGCACAGAGGTGATAATTATTAACCGGTCAAAAGATTCTAATTTTGAAGAAGATTTAGCTAAAGATGTATTAGAAATAATCACAGTGTTTTCAGCTAGACTGTATGGGAGTAGAAGTCATAAGAATAAACAAATCGTCCAACAATTGAGAGAGGTAGCAAAAAACCTTGAGTAAAGTAACTTACCAAAGCAAATTACCTGAGCAAGTCGCCCCTTTTTGTGAGGCGATGGCTCAATTGTTCTCAAAAGTAGAAAGAGATTTATACAAGGATTTAGCCAGAGGAGAAAAGGTAAAAGACTTAAAACGGAATTATCAAGTCAATTACTCAATTAATGCCCGACAGTTCAATTCTATTTATGCTAACCTTAAAGGAAAAATTAGTTCAAGAAAAGAATGTCACTCTAGGCAAATTAAAGAAATAAAATCAAGAATTAAAGGTTTAGAAAAAAAGATTTATACCCTGACCAAAAAACTCAAGAAGACTTATGCGAGTTGTGGAATTAATGGGGCAAAAAGCGAAAGAGGTTATTTAAAATGGCTTCTTCATCAGAAAAAGCGCAAGTTATCAACTAATCAATTGAAACTTGAGAGCCTAAAACATAAAAAAGCTTCTTTTATCTTTGGAGGAAAAAAGTTATGGAAAGCCCAGTATAATCTAGAAGAGAATGGTTATAATAGCCATGAGCAATGGTTAACTGATTGGCAGCAAACTCGCTCATCACAATTTACTTTAATTGGCTCTTCTGATGAAAGTTCAGGAAATCAAAACTGTCAACTTAGTCTTGATGAAATCCTAAAAATAAGAGTTCCAAAAGCCCTAGGAAATCAGTTTGGTAAATATTATTTAATAGAAAAAATAAACTTTCCTTATGGTCAGAGGGATGTTAACTATGCTAAAGCATTTAATAAAGCTCTTACTTTCCGTTTTGTTAAAAAAGAAAAAGGTTGGTATATCTTTGTCTCTTTGGACTTACCTGAGACTCCTACCCTCTCCTCAAAAAGAAATGGAATGTTAGGAATTGATCTCAACCCCAAGGTCATTGGTTGGAGTTATTGTGATGGTGAGGGAAATCTCATTGATCACGGGCAAATCAAAATTAATATTCAAGGTAAAAATAAAAATCAGACCCTAGCAATCTTAGGAGATGCCTGTAAACTCCTCGTAGAAATAGCATCGAAATATCCATGTCCTCTAGCCATTGAAAATTTAGATTTTAGTCGTAAAAAAGCATCCATGACTGAACTTGGCGTTAAATATTCTCGTATGCTTTCTAATTTTGCTTATAGTTGTTTTTATCAAATATTAGTCAGTCGTGCGCAATCATGGGGAATAGAAGTAATTAAGGTCAATCCTGCCTATTCTAGTCTCATCGGACTGACAAAATTTATGAGTCTTTATGGTTTGTCCAGTGATACGGCCGCTGGGCTAGTTATTGCCAGACGAGCTTGTAGATTATCAGAGCGCATTCCTCCCAAGTACGCCCGATTAGTTCAAGTTGATTCTCATCGGCACGTTTGGAGTTGGTGGAATGCTCTATCGAAGAAGTTATTTGGCATTTCTCGTCATAGCTTCTTCAGGAGTGGGGCTAACAGCCCTCTAGAGGTCAACCTAACTGATGAGTCACTAGAGCAATCTAGGGATAGGTCTATTCGGAAGCTACAAGGCACTTCTAGACTGAGGCGGGATTCCTCAGCACCAGTTGACAAAGCTGTTCGGTCAACGTCTCCCACCTATATCCAACTGTCTCTTTTTTGAGATGTCAGGTTTTGTCGGGAATTTTAGGAACGGTTTAACCCAATGAGGATTGAGCTTACCCTAGGTTAAATTTCAACTTCTAACTGTTTGGTAGGAACAAAACATTCTCCTGGTAAAAGGATAGGGTTATGACGAAAAATCAATTGACCTCGATAACTTTTGCGGTGAATAGCAATACCATAGGGTCGCTTAGTATGTTTAGGGTGTAACATACAATAAGTGCGATAAATTCTTTGCGCTGCCCTTAATAAAGTTGGGTCTAGAATAATAGTCGAATCCATAGACTGTTGTCCGGGTTCTTTAATTTGAGAAGTATAAACCATAATTGTAGTCTCCTCACACAGTAATTTAAGGTCTATCCTGAGTCTTGTTATTCAAAAGAATACACATCAAAGGACGGAAAAACCCCTGACTATGATTCCAAGATTCTCAATAAAACCGCTCCCATCTCCTTACATCCCACTGCTTTCATTCCAGGGGACATAATATCTCCTGTGCGATACCCTTGGCCCAACGCTTCTAAGACAGCTTTTTCTAGTCTAGAGGCCGCTTTGGGTTCATTTAATCCATAGCGTAGCATCATAGCAGCACTGAGAACCTGTGCCAAGGGGTTAGCTTTATCTTCTCCCGCAATATCAGGGGCTGATCCATGCACGGGTTCAAATAACCCTGGCTTTTCTAAGCCTAAACTGGCAGAGGGTAACATCCCAATACTTCCCGTTAACATAGCTGCTGCATCAGAAAGAATATCCCCGAATAAGTTGCCTGTAACGATAGTATCAAATTGTTTAGGCGCACGGACTAACTGCATAGCTGCGTTATCCACATACAGATGAGATAGTTCCACATCAGGGTATGTTTCCCCCATCAAAGTCACCCGATCGCGCCATAGTTGAGAGACATCCAAAACATTAGCTTTATCCACAGAACAGAGTTTTCCTTGACGTTTTTGGGCGGTTTCAAAGGCAACTTTAGCAATGCGATCAATTTCTGACTCGGTATAGGCCATAGTATTGACCCCCCGTTTTTCTTTGGTTTCTGTCTCAAAAATTCCCTTCGGTTCCCCAAAATAGATCCCGCCGGTCAACTCTCGCACCACCATAATATCAACCCCTGTGACAATTTCTGGTTTCAGGGAGGAAGCATCCACTAGCTGGGGTAAAATGGTAGCTGGACGTAGGTTTGCAAACAGATTTAAGCCAGCACGAATGGCTAATAATCCTGTTTCTGGCCGTTGCTGACGGGGCAAATTATCCCATTTATAGCCCCCAATAGCCGCCAATAAGACTGCATCGCTACTGCGACACATTTTTAGGGTTTCATCCGGTAAAGGCTTTCCTGTTTCGTCAATGGCTGCGCCTCCAATTAAGCCTTTTTGGAATTGAAAGTCAATGTCTAATTGCGTCCCTACTAGCTTTAGAATATCAACGGTAACAGCTAAAATTTCAGGGCCGATGCCATCCCCTGGCAGTAGGGTAATGCGATATTGCCTCGTCATGGTTAAGTTCTTGTTTAGGGTTTAAGGGTCTTTCATTGAGCGATCGCCACTTTATCAACGTTCACTCTTTTTCCATTCCATTAGCAATTTCAGTCTACCATGAATGGGTCTTGGTGGAATTGACAGTTAATGGGTTTGTAGTGCCATGGTAATCAAACCTTGTTGTCCCACTAATATCTCTCTAAGTAAACTACAAATTCCTACCCAAATAATCGGACTAATATCCACACCCCCTAAAGGAGGAACAACCCGACGAACAGGAATTAATAAGGGTTCAGTGGGTAAAGCGATTAATTTCCAAGGGAGGCGGTTTAATTCTACTTGTGGATACCAAGTTAAGACAATACGGAAGATAAATAAAAAGGTCATTAATGCTAAAAATAACCCTAAACCCCAGTTAGCTATATTCATTAAATCCATAATCTTTAATCAAAGCTTTAATAACTTTCGCATTTTAGCATAGTTAAAAGCTTTTATAGGGTCTTAATATTATTAACTCCCTATTAATTTCTGACTTTGTTAAGGATTAACGGTTTGTATCATCCAGGTTCCCCTGTCATCTAAATAATAAATTGTTCGCTGATGAGGTTGCTCTCTTAATTCTAAATGATCAACTTTTTGGGGAGTAAATAATAATAAGACAAAGTCAGAAATCGGTTCATTATCTGAAGGGATAGGGAGAGAGAACTGTTGTTGCTTTTCCGTCACAGGTTGACCGGGTTTTGGCCAAGTAAACTGTTGTTTTGCTGAGTCAGAAAGTTTTTGCCAAACCCTTAACCTGATAGATTGTTCAAGATTATTTTCATCAATAATCCTTAAGTTTCCACTAATCCGAAATTGTTCTCTTGTCTTGGGAAAATACCAACAAATTTCACTAGCAGAATTATGATTAATGTGATTAATTTTTTCACTGCGACTATCCGTTATTATTTGTATTTGATTGCTTCCTTCTAAAAAGCCTCTAAAAACAACAGTTCGGTTAGCTGGTTCCCCTTTTATATTAATGGTTGCTAGTTGGAAATAACGGGCATGAGCAAGACTCCGATTCCGATGTAAAGCGTGGGATAAAATGGTTCGCCAGGGGGCTAAATTCTTAGTCATTAATATTTAAAAAAGGAATGAAAACAACTCATCTAACCCCTAAAAACTTGTGAGTTTGTAAACTCATACGCCATTGGGGATGATGCAGAATATAATTGAAAATTAAAGCTTTACTTTGGGGACTACTCCATTCAGGTTGTAAATATTTAATGACGTTAGGAGCAACTTTTTTTGCTTGTTCTTCTGCCCAGTTTAAATCCTTTTCACTGGCAATGACCACCTTTAATTCGTTAACCTGAGTATAGATAGTTTCATGGGGAACTTTAAACGGTTTTGGCGAAAAGGTTACCCAGTCAAACTCTCCAGTCAAGGGGTAGGCCCCAGAGGTTTCTAAATGAACCCGTAACCCCAATGCTTGCAACCCCTGAGTCAAAGGGAAGAGATCGTGCATTAAAGGTTCTCCCCCTGTGACAACAACCATCGCTGGATTAGTTGCTTTGGCTGCTTCTGCTAACATTTTAACCGACTGTTGGGCATATCCTTTGCTGCTCCATGACTCTTTTTGATCACACCAAGGACAATGAACCTCACACCCGGCCAAACGAATAAAAAAGGCACTTACCCCCGTCCAACTTCCCTCCCCTTGCAGAGAGTTAAAAGTCTCTACAATGGGATAAGTTGTTAATTGGGGGGCGATCGCTTCGATGTCAACTGACGCTAAACTGTTCATAACTTATCATTAACACTGCTCACTATTCTAACGAGTTTGTTGTCTGTCCTATGAAATATCATTATTATCAGCTTTTATTGACTCTTCCCATTGTAATCTTAAATCTCATGGGATGTGAGTCCATTGAACCGATTCCCATCCAAAGCACTCCTCAAAGAGAAAACACTCCCACTAATAATCCTCCTAGTTTAATCAATCCTAGCTTTCTCAAAGCCCTAGAAGAACAAACTTATCGACAAATTAATCAATATCGTATTTCTAAAAATTTGCCCCCTTTAAAACTTAACCCTCAAATTACTCAACAAGCAAGAATTCATAGTGAAAGAATGGCTGCTGGGATAATTCCTGTCAGTAACGAAAAATTAGAACAACGCTTAAAAATTATTAGTTTTAGTACCCCTCATCAAAAAGGTGTAGAAATTTTAGCGACTCATCAAGACAATTCTAATCCAGTAAAAGCCACCCTTCAACAATGGCTAAATAATTCTCAAAATCGTCAAAATATTGAAGGTAAATATGATGAAACAGGGATTGGTGTTGCACAAAATAACCAAGGAAAATACTATTTTACACAAATCTTTATCAAAAAAAAGCCGTCTATTATTACTCGTTCTCCTCAAGTCAATAATAGTTTAAAACCTTGGGAAAACCCCGATCCTTTATTAGAAAAAGCGGCTCAAGATGGTCAATTTTTAATTGCTTTAGAACAAGAAATTAATCGTAAAGTTAATCAATATCGTATCTCTAAAAATTTACAACCATTACAACTGAATGCCGAGATTAGTTACGTCGCCAGACAACATAGTCGAAATATGGCTAATAAAACAGCAACCTTTAGTCATGATGGCTTCGATAATAGGGCTGAAGCTGTGGGTAAAACCATTCCCTATCGGTCTTTTGCAGAAAATTTAGCTTATTTAAAAGGCTATACTGAATTAGCTGATGTTGCCGTTAAGGGCTGGATAAATAGCCCCGGTCATCGTAAAAATATGGAAGGTGATTTTAACTTAACAGGAGTAGGGATTGCTAAAAATTCTGAAGGAGAATATTATTTTACTCAGTTATTTTTATTACAACGATAAATAATTGAGAATGGATAATTAATAATTGTCAGTTATTTGCTACATTAAAAATATAGTCCCTAAATTAAATATGATTATGAGTAAAATTATTGAGAAAGTTAAACAAGACTTATCCCATCTGGAAATCATTACAGATTCTCATCAAATTACGAAATTATCTCTCGATTATTATCATTTTAGTCCAATTTTACAGCAAAAACTCGAGGATAAACGGGGTGATATCGTTATTCGTCCTACCACAGAAGAAGAAGTCATACAAGTCGCCCAAACCTGCGTTAAATACAAAGTTCCCTTAACCGTCAGGGGTGCCGGAACCGGTAATTATGGTCAATGTATTCCCTTACAAGGAGGTGTTATCCTCGATATGACCAAAATGCAGCAAATCCTCTGGTTAAAACCAGGGATCGCTTGTGTCGAACCTGGGGTGAAAATGGCCGCTTTTGATAAACAAGCGAGACAAACCGGTTGGGAGTTGCGTATGGCCCCTTCTACCTACCGTATTGCAACCATTGGTGGGTTTATTGGAGGAGGTAGTGTGGGAATGGGATCGGTCAATTATGGACAATTACGCGATCGTGGTAATCTTCTTGCACTACGCATTGTTACTTTAGAAGATGAACCTCGTATTATCGAATTACGAGGAGATGAGGTACAAAAGGTCAATCATGCTTATGGAACTAATGGTATTATTACACAGTTAGAAATACCTTTAGCCCCTGCTTATCCTTGGGCAGAAATTATTGTTATTTTTGATGAGTTTATGCAAGCTGCAAGGTTTGGTCAAAAGTTAGGGGATAGTGATGGTATTACTAAAAAATTAATTAGTATTCATGATACTTCTATTTGTCGTTATTTTCATCATTTACACGACTATTTACCTGAGAATAAACACGCTGCTTTATTGATGGTTTCAGAATATGATTTAGAAGCATTTCATGAGTTAGTTAATGAATACCAAGGAAAAGTAACCTATCTTAAAACAGCAGAAGAAGCGAGTAAGGGAACCAGTTTATTAGAGTTTACCTGGAATCATACAACACTTCATGCACGAGGTATTGATCCCACTATTACCTATTTACAAACTTTTTACTTTACTGTGGATAATGTGGAACATTTCTATGATCATTTTGGCGATGAAATGATGATTCATTTAGAGTTTCTCAAGTTCCAGGGTAAAGTTATTCCCGGTGGGTTACAGTTGTTTCATTTTACGACAGAAGAAAGGGTTAATGAAATTATTCGTTATCATGAAGAAAATGGTGCCGGTATTGCTAACCCTCACACCTATATATTAGAACAAGGGGGACGTAAAACCAGCGATTCTTTACAGTTAGATTTCAAAAAAGAAGTCGATCCTTATGGTTTAATGAACCCTGGTAAAATTGCCATTCAGAATTGATTGTGAATGTTTTAGATAGGGTTTATATTTGAAAATATTAGTTCCTATAAACAAGATGGAAACCATCAGTATTCCTCAAGGATTCAAACTAACTCCAGAACATTTTTATCAACTTTCTCAGGTTGATAAAAAATCCTACAATTCTATCAGGAGAAGATGTTTTACCTGGGTTTATTTTGGACTTAAGTGAGATTTTTTAGACCATAACAAATTTGTAATCATTGGGTTTTCTTATTCAACTCAACCATTAAGATCAGCGATCGCACTATTACCATAAATAAAATCGAAGATGATTAAAATTAATCGCATCAATTCCTAATTTCTGTAGATAATTAAACAATTTAAAATCATCGGTTAAAACTAAATATTGATTCTTAGATACTTCTATAATTCCACAGTCAGTTAACCCAAATTTGACAAATCCATTGTTTTTAATAATATCTTGACTAGATAGAGAGAATTCTTCTATTTCAGCAATTAATTGAGCAAATATAGTCAAGCATTTTGAGCGTTCTGGTTCACCTATTTGATTAGTTAAACTATTAACCTCAGTTAAAATGTTTGGGGTTGTGATAATTGTAGGAAACAGATTAATAAGTTTGATTAATAAATCATAGTCTTCAGGTACAAATTGTTCAGTTCGCTTAAATTTAGAAATTCGTTTACGATTAGAAGATCCTACAATTAAAAGTAACAAAATATTAGTATCAATTAAAATTCCTTTATTTCGATATATATTCAAAAGTTTTTCAAGATCATTCATTATAATTCTCGGATTTTAATCGATTTAAGTTCTCCTGTTTCTGCATCGATTTCTACCACTTTATAGTCTCGTATTTTCATTGTTGTCTTTAATAAATCAGGAAGGTTTTTCTGTTGATAGGTTGGGGAATCAAATAAAAAACCCAAGGTTATCAACCACGATTTTTTGTCTGAGGAAAGTTCTAGTTCTTCTAATCTTATATCATTGACTTTGCCAAAAAGATCAATAATTTGGTTCAAATGATTTTTGGCTTGACTAACCGCTTGTCTAACGTCTATTGTCATTAGTTTTTTTTATGTTCTATATGTTCTCTTAATATTTTATCGTATACATCAACAAGAACAATTTCAGATAGCAACCCCTGCCTCAGCAATAAATACTTCAACCGTTGGCGTATCTTCTAATATTTCTGTGCCGAATATTTCAAAATAGCAAGCGATCGCAGATTTTACGTCTGATAAAGCTTCTTCGTAGGTATCTCCTTGGCCAACAATTGCACCGACAACACCAATAGGATAAGCAACATAGCCATCTGGGTGCTTTTCAATAACAATTTTAAACTGTTTGATGAATTTTTGGGCATCAGAAGTCATGGAGGTTTAAATGGGTTGGATTAGAGCATATATTCTCATATTACACCGTCATGATTGTTGGATTTCATCCTTCAACCCAACCTACAAGATAGGTGATCTCACTCAACATTTTTAGCGACGTTTTTTGACAGTGTAGGTTAAGTTTTGAAAACTCCGATATAAAAAACTTATAATAAACAATAATAAACCAATAACCAAGATAAATAAACCAGGAGTAAAATTCATATTATTAGGATATAACAAACTTATAATAATCCATATAGTTCCTGAAATAATTCCAGCACTTCCAAAGCTTAAGAGCGTAAAAAAAAACATTCTAAATATGATGCGACGACGGCTAGAAGGATCAAGGGGTATTGAATATTTTATAAGTTGTAGAATAACTGGAAGACCAAATGGAACCATAATGATCCAAATAATCCATTGGCTAAAAGGATAAGGTAACAGTACAGAGGCAATCGTTGAGCCTCCTGTTATTAATGTTAAATAGTTTCGATATTCATCACTACGTCGTTTACGAATATATGCTGGGTTAATTTCATTTTCTATTGCTTTTATAAGCTCATTTGGTAAAGTAACTGGCTCTCCTAAACTTTCAAGTTCATTTCTAATTGCTTGGATGGATAGGTAAATTTCATTAAGATATTCAACTTGTGTATTAAACTTATCTAAAAGCACCGTCCTTCGGGCCTTAAGTGGGATATCTTTTTCAATTTTAGATTGTAACTCACTAACTTTACTAAGAGTTTCTTGTAACTGAACTTTTCTTTGATTAATGCCTTGATCAAGATTGTCTTTCTCAATATTTTTTTCTGCAAGCTTAAATAGGTACTCATAAGCTTTCTGGGTTTTATTTCCAGAACGCCATGAAAGATAACCAACGATGGTGCCAAGTACACCAACTATTCCAAATATTATAGACAGGATGGTTAGCCAGTGCGTGGCAAGAACTTCACCAATTTTTTGAAGCATATATATAAATAATATTAAATTAATACATAATCTACTATTTTATATCAGCAATCGCCCATCTTGCCATCTGTGCGATCGCCTATGGATTACCCCCTGGATAAGCAGTAATAACAAAACGAATAATTGTACCGATAACGGCTGTTCCTAAAATACCAATTAATGTCCATATTTGCGCTTTAGTCGAACCTTTCAGTTCTTTAACATCTTCTTTTAAGGTACTAACATCAGATTCTAATTTTGCTTGGCTTACTTCTATTTGAGTAAGTCTTTCGTCTATTTTTTCTAGTTTTTTATTAGTCTCCTTACGAAAGTCGTTAAGATTTTCATCGATACGATCTAGAATTTTACTTAGGTCTGTTGTTACTTGTATTGGGGTATTTGCCATAACTTTATTCTTCCTATTTATCTCTATTTTAAATCAGCGATCGCTCCTCTTGCCATCTGTGCAATAGCTTGATCGGTTGCTCTTGGTAACTGATAATAAGTCCCTCCGGCGGTTTGTGCCATCTCTTTACCAAACCCAGTAGAAACAAATTTTTTCTCGGTATCTATCATCAATAATTTAATGCCTAACCCCCGAATTTTTCCGGCAATATCTAACAATTCTTGTTTAATATCTGGTTTTTCTCCTTCGGGGATGGGTTCCCCTAAAGACTTGGCTAAAGGAATATTTCCCCGTCCATCGGTTATTGCAACGATGACCACTTGACCAATATCCCCAGACATCTTTGCATTCATCCCCACATGAACTGCTTGAGTTAATCCGTGTGCTAAGGGGGAACCACCACCACAAGGCAAGGTTTCCAGGCGTTTACGGGCTAAAGAAATGGAACGGGTGGGGGGTAACAATACGTCTGCTTGTTCCCCTCTGAAGGGTATTAAGGCTACTTGATCTCTGTTTTCATACGCTTCTGTTAACAGACGCATCACTGCACCTTTAGCGGACTGCATCCGATTTAAGGCCATTGATCCTGAAGCGTCCACTACAAAGACGATTAACGCTCCTGCTTTCCGTGCTAAACGCTTGGAACGTATATCTCCCTGTTCTACGATTACATTGCGTCCAGGATGCTTTAAACGTCGGGATTTTTGATAAGGTGCAGCCGCCCGTAACGTAGCATCGACGGCAATACGTCTGACTTTGCCTTTGGGTAACATGGGTTTAACGTAGCGTCCGCGATCATCGGAAAAGATTAAGTTACGACTCCCTGACTTCCCTTGATTTTGGGCCATCTGTGCAAAGTACAACACACTAGGATCTAATATGACTCCTTCTATATCAAAAACGAACTCTTCAGGAATACCTGGGGGTTCTTGTTCGGGTTCTTCGTTGTTGTCTTCTTCCTCTTCTTGTTCGTCTTGATCTTGATTGGACTCCTCTTGAGGTTGCTGTGGTGGGGGCGGCGGGGGAGGTTGAGGCGCGTCTTCTGGGGGCGGTTGCATCATAGTGGAACGAGGGACGATCACCAGTTCTACTGCCCTTCTTAAATCCTCTGAATTGATAGTATTTCGTCCATCTAGGGCTGCTGAAGCTTTAGCAACTCTCACTGCAAAAAGTTCGGCGCGATGCCCTTCTACGCCCCCTCTGATAGCTTCCTCGACTAAATATTGAATCTGATCAGGGGTAATCGTAACTTCTTTTAACCATTCTCTTGCTAAGATAATTTGAGTTTTAATATCGTCTATTTCGTCGTTGTATTGAGCAAGAAAAGTTTGAGGCGAGTTAGCATAATCTAAGGCTTGGTTTACTGCTTGTACTCGTTGATCTAAGGCTAATACTCCATCTGCTGATAAGGCGATCGCTATTCGATCTAATAAATGCCGTCTTAATGGCCCTTCTTCGGGGTTATAAGTAGCGATAAGAATGGGTTGACAGGGATGTTGAAAGCTGATCCCTTCTCTTTCTATTTGGTTCCTTCCTTCGCTTAGAACGCTTAACAGTTGGTTGGAGATTTGATCGTCTAAGAGGTTAATTTCATCTACATATAACACCCCTCGATGTGCTTGTGCGAGTAACCCAGGTTGAAAGATCGCTTCTCCTTGTTTAACGGACTCTTCTACGTCTACCGATCCTAATAATCTATCTTCTGTAACACCGATGGGAACTTGAATGAAAGGCGCGGGAACGATTTCTGTGGTGATATCTTCGGGACGTTTGTTTAAATATTGTTCTTTGGTATTGTCGTCCCATTCACTGGGTGTATTGCGATCGCAGTTAAAGGGATTATCTTCTATTCTTTCAATTGGAGGCAAAAGGGCGTGTATTCCCCTAGCAAGAACTGATTTGGCAGTTCCTCTTCTTCCTGCAATAACCACACCCCCTAAACCTGGGTCCACTGCTGCTAATAATAAGGCCAGTTTGATGGCTTCTTGGCCAACTACGGCAGTTAAGGGGAAGTTTAACGGGGTTGCGGTGAGGGTAGGCATTCGAGAATGTATTGAACTATTAATGCCAATGTATCATGAACCCTGTCCGTAAATACACCACCCTTGGGTGATTTTATATGACCTGTTATAACCTGTTATATATTATTGAACTTAAACTATAGCACTAGGGTTTTTATTAGGCGATCTCTGATGTAACAGTTAACGACTTCTGGGATTGTATTTTATAGTCTGGTGGTGAACATTTGTATTGATTGATTACTGGAAAATGTTAGGGAGCAATCGAGCTATCAAAGTCAAGAAAGCAGTTATTACAGCGACAATGATAGGAATGATCAGAGATTTAGCTCCCTTTAGGTCAGATACTTCCTTAACCAAGATGTCTTGATTGCTTTCCACCTTTTCTAGTCGCTTATCTATACCATTAACTTTCTCAGTCAACTTTGCTTGTCCTACTTCTAAGTTGGTGAGACGTTCGTTGATCTTGTCTAGTTTCTGATTAACTTCTTTATGATTGCTGTCTAGTTTGTCCTCAATGCGTTTGAGGATGTCTGCTGTGGGATAAGTAACGGTAGACGGTTCATTCATAAGTTAAACTCCGGTGGAGAATATTTTGATTGATGTCCCTTGGTGGCCTTGGTGGGGACTGCTTTTATTTTATGTCTTATCTGTCAGGCGATCGCTGTTGTTATAGTTAGCTACTTTTGGGACTATATTTTATGGTTCGTTGGTGAACGTTTGTATTATTGAGAGCGATCGCAAGATTAAACAACTATCATCAGGCTAGGGAATGGTGTTTAATGCTTTAAAATCCTGTGTTTTAGCTTGGTGAAAAAATTTTTTTTGTATCTTGTCCCATTTCGGTGCAAGTTTGCCTCTTAGTTAGAAAGTGGACAATTGCAAAGCATATTTAATTATTTAATGGAGAGTTATATCATGTTTGATCTCAGTCCAGGTTTGTTAGTACCAGTACCATTAACAATATCAGACCCATTATATTCATCATTAGTTTTTCCTGGTGAAAATGTGGAAAATGGTGACGTTTTATTTTTAGAAACAATTTCGTTCATCAATCCAGATGAAGAAGAAACATTAAAAAGTGAATTGATCAGCAAATTTTGTACAATTGAAAATTCACCAATACATATGGAAACTATAAGAGAAGAAGTATTAATCAGTGAATTAATCAGTGGATTCGATAGATTCTTTCCAAGATCCATATTTACCATAGGTATGAATATAGATAGGGATATAAATCCAGATGAAGAAGAAACATTAAGAAGTGAATTAATAAGTGAATTAAGTAGCAAATTCAATTTCTCATTTTTAACAATGGATAAAATCCAGATTACAGGTCAGATTAAACTTATAAGTAAAATTGAAAAACGTTTCATAAGAGTTAAACAAAATAATGATAATCGGAATGAGAATTTGAAGGAGATGATTTTCTGTTCCGATCGGTTTGATTTTTTGGGCGTTCAATTTGAGTATAAAATTGATTTTGAACGCAATAAACGAAATAACAAAATGATTAATCTGATAATAAAACTTTTGCATGAAATCAGAAATCAACTTATAAGATTATATAGATCCATATTCATAAGAATCGTATCGATACTTGAAAGTGAGAATTTTGATATATTTTTTTATTCAAAAGATTTTTATAAAAAGCTAAATTTGGTAATTCAATTTAATAAAATAAAGATTATTTTAGACAAAATCAATACAATTATAAACACAAAAATTAAGATTATTAACATATCTCATATCTTAAAAGAAAAACGAAAATATCGAAAATATTTCACTTTGCTTAAATATATAAATAGTGATAATAGTGATAGCGATAAATCAAAACATCTCATCATAAGCTTAACTGTCTTGAACTCATCAAAAAGACAAAAGATTACCTTCACATTTTCAAAACTATTAACCGCAATAAATCGCCTCAAGAAAGATGACGGAGAAATTAGGAATGACATCCCACAATATTGGCCATCAAGTAAATACCGAAAAAAACGAATATTTGAACCTAACCACAGGATCAACTGTTTACTTCAAACTCAGTTTTATATTAGACAAACCTTGTCCAGCTTTTACTCTTCTTATGAGTTTAGTGTATCTAGAATATGCTAACCGAAGAAATCGTATTGACAGAGAGTTAAGCTCTTTATTTAAAGACATTAACTTATTGTCTTCATTAGAACGAAAAAAGTTCTATGCTCTCATGAACCATATTTCTAATTGTATGGAAAAATATAATGTTAATGAGATGAAAGAGTCTGATATTCTCGTTGAAATCTATCTAAAAGCTCTGAGAAAAATTACAAAACGACCTATTTATAATCCTTATGGATGGGTAACAAAAGCAGTTGCTTGGGAGGTTCAAAATATTGGTAGAAAAAATTGGGGTAAAGAATCTATTCCATATATTGATGAACTCGGAGAAACTTTATTACACACAAAGCCAACTAATGCTTATATAATGATGCAAATGAAACAACTTATTGATCTTATATTTGAGTCATTAAGCGATCTCAATGCTCAAATTTTATACTTACACAAAGTAGAAGGTTATACATTAAAACAAGTTAGTGAAGAGCTAGGAAAAAATAATGGAGCATCTCTTTCTTATGATGCTGTACGCAGACGCTATTCACGAATGATTAAAGACATCAAAGAAAATGATGATTTTCAATCCATCTATCAATCATTATTTTAATTACGGAGGAAATGATCATGATTTCAACAACACAAATAAATTCTGGTTGTAACTATCTACTTCATAAGCTGAGGAAAAAATTAGAGTACGAAACACAAGAAGATGCCAACCAATCAGAAAATAATCGATGTTATAACAATGAATAAATACCTTCTCTACAAATTAATCTTAGAACGCTTAGAAACTGTGTCAGACTACTATCAATTAGTCAGTCGTAACAACATATCTGATCGAGAATATGATCGTTTATTAAACATTTTAGAAGTAGCAGAAAATGACTTGCTTCTCAGTGCATTGCTGGAACAAATTGATTATTGTCTCTTGTCTCAAAAAGAAACAATGAACCAAACAAAACTCAGTCATTATCAAGAGCAAGGAGAAAAATTTAGAAGCAAATTGAAACAATTATCTTTGATGCCTAAAAATAATTCTGAGTTCTCTTAATTGTCCCAAAAATAGAATTAAATGCCTCTAGTTAGTAGCTGAGTTAAACAAAAATTTTATGTCAAACCCTGCTACTAACAACAAGGATAATTCTTTTCGTTTCTTGTCCAAAACGGTAACAATTTTCAAGAAATCTATAATGCTGTTCTGTATCTTGTTCTATTTAACTCAATTCTCTAATTTTCCTTATAAGGAGAAAATGAAAACGATCTTTTATGCAGTTCAATTATGTAGATACTCTCTAGAGTTTATCAAAAATAAAGAATAACAAGACTCAACTACCCTATAGTGTGGTTGTAACTAACAGGTTATAACCTGTTATAAAGTTTGTCTTAGTTGCTCTGCTGTAATAGTTAACGACTTCTGGAATTGTATTTTATAGTCTGGTGGTGAACGTTTGTATTATTGGAGAGTTAGCTACTGGTGAAATCAAGATGAAGATGACATCAAAACAAGGTGTTTGTACATCTTCTAGAGAAACCCGTTTATGGGAAATTTTTCGAGGTAACGTCAACACAACCGGACTGTCTTCGCATTGTCCCAAACAACCAGAAGGAATAATCTTGCTATCTCAAGGAGTTTGAGACTTAAATGCTGTTAACAGTTTTTCTCAACCATCTGTCTGACAACAAAGACCCTGACATACTAAAATTGAGCGATCGCTAAACCTTGGACTTCGATGAATCATCTTAATACAAAAAATACTAATCTTTTAAGTAGAACGACTCAGACATCTTATTGTATTTTATCGTTCGTTACTGTAACAGCTAATTACTTTTGGGATTATATTTTATCGTTCGTTGGTGAACGTTTGTATTAATTGGGAAGAGTAACAAGCTAACCTATTATAACCTGTTATATAGATGGATATTGAAACTATAGCACTAGGGTTTTTAGTAGGCGATCGCTACTCTAACAGTTACTTACTTCATTAGTAGAGAGAGGAGATAATCTAACCTGTTATAATAGGTTATAAATTTTGGAGATAGAACGATGAACTTCAATGTATATATCGAAGACGAATTAGGGGAGAAATTACAGCAAGTGTGTCGAGTGACGGGAAAAAAGCGAAATGCTGTTATTCGTGAGGCACTGGAATCCTGGTTATCTCAAAATCACTTATCAACCTGGTCGAAATTAATTGATAATTTTGAGGGAGATAAGAAGATTGTCCCTTTTGAATCCTATCGCTCTGAATTAAAAACTCCCACAGAAGAAGACTTAATCTAATGACTTATCTTTTAGATACCTGTACCGTCAGTGACTTCGCTAGAGGAGAACTGAACACACTGCGATATATCAAGTTAATGACTCCCAGTGATGTCTTTATTTCTGTGATTACCTTGATGGAAATAAACTATGGAATGCTCCTTAATCCAGAAATAACAGCTAAAATTCGTTCTGTGATAGAGGATTTCTTAGATGCTATCACCATTTTGCCCTTGACTGAAACGGAAGCCAACGAAGCAGCAAAAATTCGCACTATATTAAAAGCACAAGGTACTCCTATTGGTGCTTATGATTTGTTAATCGCAGCCACAGCAAAAGTGAATTATCTTACTGTTGTAACCTCAAATGTCAAAGAATTTGAGCGAGTTCCAGAATTAAATGTAGTTAACTGGAGAAGAAAGTAGTTAGTTCTTTTCACTTCTGGGACTGTATCTTATAGTCTGGTGGTGAATGTTTGTACTGATTGGAAGGAAGAGTAAAATAACCTGTTATAACCTGTTATATAAATTGGGATTTAAACTTGAGCATCGAGGGTTTTTAGTAGGCGATCGCTACTGTAATAGTTAACTACTTCTGGGACTGTATTTTATAGTTCGTTGGTGAATGTTTGTACTGATTGGAAGGAGGAGTACAATAACCTGTTATAACCTGTTATATAAATTGGGATTAAAACTTGAGCATCGAGGGTTTTAAGTAGGCGATCGCTACTGTAATAGTTAATGACTTCTAGGATTGTATTTTATGGTTCGTTGGTGAACGTTTGTATTGTTTGGTAAGAGTAGCAAGCAAACCTGTTATAACCTGTTATATAGATTCGGATTTAAACTATAGTGCTAGGGTTTTTATCAATGGATAATGGATAATGGATAATTGATAATGAATTCATTCAGTTGAACCATTATTTGAAATTGAGAAGCGACCTATATATAATACCTATGGATGGGTAAAAAAAGCTGTTATTTGGATAATTAAAGATATTGGTAGAAAATATTGGGGAAAAGAATCTATTGAATATAACGATGAGGTTGAGGTTACTTTATCTTATAATCAAGTTAATAATCTTTATAAATATATAGAGAATAAAGAGGTAGGTGATTATACTGGTCAATTATTAAATGATATTGATGGTAAAATTATAAACTTACATTTAGACGAAGGTTATAAATTGAAAGAAGTTCCTTTTAAATTGCTCAAAAATAATAATTCCTCTCTTTCCTATGATGCTGTCCGAAAACGTTATCAAAGAAGTCTTAAAAGTATGAGGAAAGATCCTGTCATAACATCTATGTATCGCTCATTATCTTAAGTATGGTTGGGATGTCCCAAAAATCAAATTAAATGCCTCTAGTTAGTAGCTGAGTTCAATAAATATACAATGTCCAAACTTGCTACTAACAACAAGGATAATTCTCGTCGTTTCTTACTTAAAACTGTAACCATTTTCAAGAAAATAATGACACTTTTCTGCCTCTTGTTTTATCTAACTCAATTCTCTGATTTTCCTTATAAAGAGAAAATGAAAACAATATTTTATGCAGTTCAACTATGCAGATATTCTCTAGAATTGATTAAAGATAAAAAATCTTTAACCTAGGCAACTCTTTACAAAAATTTACGTCACGGTTATAGTGTCCCTACTTGACTTCTTTTTCTCTGAGAGTCAATGTTGTTCATAGGATATGACTATGAAAATCTTAATTACCGGTGCATCTGGGTTTCTGGGGACTAACTTATGTTCTCAACTAGAAACCCAAGGTCACGACATCATCAAATTAAACTCTAAAAACTGCGATCTGACGCAACCAGACTCGTTATTAAACTTTAACCATGTTACCTACGATCAAATTTATCATTTAGCGGCCTGGACCCAAGCAGGGGACTTTTGTTTGTACCATCCAGGGGAACAATGGATCATCAATCAAAAGATGAATACTCATGTCTTGACTTGGTGGCAAAAATATCAACCCCAGGCTAAATTTATTTGTATGGGAACAAGTTGTGCCTATGATCCCGACTTAGCTTTAGTAGAAGAGAATTATCTAACAGGGATGCCTATTAGTAGCCTATTTACTTATGCGATGACGAAAAGAATGCTCTATGCAGGACTTTTGGCATTGAATAAGCAATATGGTCTCAAGTATCTTTGTTTAGTTCCTTCGACCCTTTACGGCACAGGATATCATACCGATGGACGACAGATGCACTTTATCTTCGATCTCATCCGTAAGATTATTCGCGGTAAACTGTATGATGAACCCGTTATCCTATGGGGAGATGGCTACCAATCACGGGAGCTTGTCTTTGTAGAAGATTTTGCTAAGATTGCTATGGAATTAGCCCAAACTGTTGATAATGACCTCATTAACATTGGTGCAGGGGAGGAGTTTACCATTCGTCACTTCGCTAAACTCATTTGCGAAGGGGTGGGATACGACTTCAACAAGATCCAGTTTGACACTTCCCGTTATGTCGGTGCTAAGTCTAAGTGCTTAGTTGTTGACAAACTTAAGCAATCTTTACCCAATTTTGGCTTAACTCCATTAGAATTAGGATTAACGAAAACAATTGACTGGTTTTGGCAGGAACAAGAAAAACTTGTACCTGCTCATTAACTGATATGTGAGGAAGGAACGGTGAACTATTGGATTCAACATAGGCTCAACTGCCTAGAAGAAGCGTTTAACGCCAAATACTGTCGCTCTTTAGAGCATACTATTGGTATTGTTGCCAGACAGTTTAAAGCAGGGAATAAACTGCTAATATGTGGTAATGGTGGTTCTGCGGCCGACGCTCAACACATTGCTGCTGAGTTTGTGGGACGGTTTCAACTGCATCGTAAAGGTTTACCTGCGATCGCTTTAGGAACGAACCCGGCTACATTAACAGCATGGTCGAATGATTATGAGTTTGAGACAGTTTTTGCTCGTCAGGTAGAAGCTTTTGCTCAACCCGGAGATATCTTATGGGGTATTTCTACGTCTGGAAAGTCTGCTAATGTTGTTCGTGCTATGGAAATGGCCAAAGAGTTAGGGTTGCTCACCATTGGTATGGCAGGTAACAATGGGGGAATGTTAAAGGAACTCACAGACTATCCTTTATTTGTCTCAGAATATCATACCCCTTATATTCAAGAAATTCATCTGATCTCTTATCATCGTATTTGTGAACAGGTGGAAGCACAGTTATTTGCTAAAGCTGGTTTAGAAGCACAGATCGCTGTCTAAAAATAGTGACTATGACAACAACTCTTACCCCTTATACGCAACTCCAAAAGGCTCTATTTTTGGATAGAGATGGAGTTGTTATTAAGTATGTTCCTTATTTGAGTAAAGTGGAACAAGTTGAGCTTCCTCTGGGTGCAGGGGAAGCTTTAAAACAATGGCAGGATGCTGGTTATTTATTGATTTTAATTACTAATCAAGCAGGGGTGGGAAGGGGTTACTATACTTTAGAAGATGTGGAAAAGGTACACAATTATATGATTGATGAATATGCTAAGTTTGGGGTGAGATTTGCTGATATTTTTATCTGTCCCCATCATCCTCAAGATCGTTGTTTGTGTCGTAAACCTTCTCCAAAAATGTTAATCGATGCTTCTAAAAAACATGGTATTTCCCTATCTCAATCTTTTTTTGTAGGAGATGCGCCCAGTGATGTACAATGTGCCATTAATGCTGAGTGTCAACCGGTTTTAGTGTTAACTGGAAGAGGAGAAGAAACCTTACAGAATATTACTCAATATTCCCGTAACGTAGAAATTTTTGAGAGTTTACAAGATACAGTTAAATTGATCCCATTAACGTAGGAGTTTAATGCTGTTAAACCCACACAGTAATTATAGCGTAAAATTTATTGATTTTTCCCAGAACAGATTCAGAAGTTATATCCCATTGTTATTTGATACATAAACATTGAGATATGTTTCTAGCCTCTACAAGCAGGGTGGTTATGTTACAATGTTCACAACTCAAATTTAATGCTATATTAAACCCTAATAGATAATTAGCCATGAGTCAAGATGAGGGAAATCAGCTATCACCTATATTTGTATCATTAATTCCTAATTTAATGGAAGGTGAGGGACATATTATTCCCTATCATCAAGCGGTTAGTAAAGCAGTTAAAAAGTTAGGATGGAAACATAAAGTTGTTGTTCCTGTTGATAATAATGTTGATAACTTATCGGCTGGTTGGGATGAAGGTTTAAGCAATAATAATTTAGAAAAAGAAGGGAATTTATTGATCAAATTTTTGAGGATAAATGAAAGCATAAACTTAGCCAAAAGTATCGCTAACTATTTAAAACATCAACTTATTAATGATTCCTATCCCTGTATTATTTTCTTAGAAAGATTTATTCATTTACAATTATTCGCTTTATATCTTGCTTTATTATGGGTTCCTACTGATAACTTATCCGTTTGGTTATTATATCGACTAGATACTCATAAAGATAACACTCGTTGGATTTATAAGTTACTTAATTCCTTAATAAAAAAAAGAATAAAATCAAAAAGATTTCAACTTTTGACAGATAGCGATCGCTTAAGTAAATCTTTATCAAACTACTTTGAAACGCCAGTAACCGTGATGCCAATTCCCCATACAGATATCAATCATTGTAGCATGAAATCTCAAAACATTTCTAAAATTATTTGTTGGTGGCCAGGTTCCCCTAGAGAAGAAAAAGGATGGAACATTATCAAAAAATTAGCTCATTATGCAGGGAACAATACTAAAAAGATTCAGTTAGTTTGTGCAGAAACATCTCAGGTAACAGCAGTTAAAAACGGTGTTGAATTAACCTTAGTTGGAAACTATTTAAACAGAGAAGAATATTATCATTGGTTAGGAGTTAGTCAGATTATTTTATTACCCTATAATTATCCTGCGTATGAAGGAAGAACATCAGGAATATTCACAGAATCTATTATGGCAGGAAAAACCCCATTAGTCACTAAAAACACTTGGATGGCCTCTGAATTATTGAAACATAATTTAGGAGAATTAGTCATTGACTGGGAAGAATCTCAACAAGTTTTTGAGATTATCAGAAAAGTTGTTAACAGTGATACCATTCAGGATAAAATAAGCAAAATGCGGTATAGTTATCAACAATTTCATAATATTGATAATTATGGTTGTGTTATGAATAAAATTTATTCAGAAATGATGGGTTAAAATCATGTTTAAAGTTTGTATTGATGCAACTCCTGTTAGAGGAAAGTTAACCGGTATTGGTGTTTATACCTTAAATTTAATTAACGCATTATATCAACTACAAGCAACAGAAAATTTTACCTTAGATATTTATTTTCATCCCTCAGTTAAAAATTGGTTAAAACGTAACTTATCTACTCCAGACTTATTAAGTTCCTATCCTCAAGTTTCCTGTTTACCTATTCCCGTTAGTTTAGCTAATCTGTTAGCTAAATATTCACCTTTTATGCTACCTTATTTTGATAAATATTTAGATAAACCTGATATTATTCAAGGAACAGATCATTATGTTTTTCCTGATAAAAAAGCAGCACAAATAATGACCATACATGATCTTACTTTTATTAAATATCCAGAATATTCTACCAACATTGTTAAAGGGTATTTAGAAAGAATTAAACGCTGTTTAAATTGGACAGATGCTATCATAACATTTTCAGAAAATACTAAACAAGATATTGCCGAATTACTCAACATTGATCCCAATATTATTTATGTAACACCCCAAGCAAGTCGTTATTCTACTAATTATTTAACCCGTCAATTATTATATGATCATCGTGATGTAATTGATTATTATCTCTATAAACCCTATTTTCTTTTTGTCAGTACCTTAGAACCGAGAAAAAATATTTTAACTTTACTAGAAGCTTATGAATATTTAAAAAAAAATTATAAAATTCCCCATCAACTGATATTAATTGGAAAAAAAGGCTGGAATTATCAAGAGATTTTAGATAAAATAGAATCATCTCAATTTAAAGAAGATATCCAACATTTAGACTATGTTTCTGATGAATTAGTTGCTATTTTTTATAGTCAAGCAGAAGCATTCATTTATCCTTCTTTTTATGAAGGGTTTGGTCTTCCCGTACTCGAAGCAATGACATTAGGTTCACCAGTTATTACTTCTCATACCTCCTCTTTACCCGAAGTTGCAGGAGATGCAGCATTATATATTGACCCCAATAACTATTATGAATTAGCACAAATTATGTTAAAAGTAGTAGATAATTCTACTGTAAGAAAAGAGATGATTGAAAAAGGTAAAATACAAGCTAATAAATTTTCTTGGGAACGAACAGCACAGTTAACCATAGACATTTATCAATTTTTAACTGCTTGATTTTTGAATAGAAAAAATTTTACAAAAATTAAAGAGTAAATGGTCAATTGGTTTAGCTAAATAGGGTTAATTTTTAGTTAATAAATACCCAAAATCAAGAAAATTATCAAAAAATCTTTTATTCCTTGACAAATAATTTTTGTTTCGTTAGAATTCCGGACATAAATAATTCACAAACCTAATTATATGAGAAAAATAGCTACCAGAATTTCTGCAACCGTTGCTATCAGTGCTGGTTTATGTGCAGTCGTGGCCGTAAACTCCCTTGACGCAAACGCAGCTACATATAACCTTTCTTGGGAAGGAAATAGTGGCTACACTGCTGAAGGAATGTTTAGCTTTGACGATGTTTTTCTAGGAGAAGTTGTCACAGTCAATGAACTGGATAATTTAATGATTTCCTTCTTTGATCCAACCGGCGGAGCCTTAGCTTCCTTCAATTATCCAGATCCTCCTTCTAACTCTGAGCTTAACTTCAACTTCAATTCGGCAACAGGAGAAATCTTGCAATCAGGTGGTTATGAGGATGCTGACGGATTTGATTTAGGGATTGATTTTTTGGCTAATGAATTAGGTTTAGATTTCTACACCTCTGATGGTTTTGAAGGATTCCCACCAGTAGGTACTATTGTTTTGGATAACAATTTAACACCACAAGGATGTGAGTTAGGAACGGCTGCTTCACCTACAGATTGTGAGATTTTAGATACAGGTGGTGTCTTCGTAGCAACCGAAAAAGTTCCTGAACCCGCTTCTATGTTAGGTTTATTAGCATTGGGTGCGATGGGTGTTACCTCATCTCTTAAGAAAAAAGCAAGCTAATCAATTTAATAAATCAGGGGTGGAATTTTTGACTTCTACCCCCATCATAAAATTTTAAATTTTGGCTAGAACGAACTTAAAAGCGATAACAGTACAGAAATTGGTGAATAGATTTTTCATCACTTTAAGTATTATTCTAAGGATGTAAAGAATGTTATAAAAATCCTAACTATAATGCGTAGTGCTATATTATATGAAATACTGTTGAATACCATACGTTAAGATGAGGTGAGCAGGAGACGCAGAGGAAGATGGATTGACTAGAGGAATTTTAACGTTTACTGATTAAGCGGATTTCATATTATTTGATAAGCAGATTCATAAGAAAATCAAATGTGTAGATAAATCATGAAAAACAAAAATTCAATCTTGATTTAAGATACACTTAATGATTAATGAAGTGATAGTAACTCATGAATAATCAATCAAACTTACTAATAAATTTATCTTTACTGTTATCAAAACCAACAGGAATAACAGTTTATGCTAATAATGTTTTTCCTTATTTAAAATCTTTACGACCCACTTTATTAGCGTCCCAACAATATCAAGATTTTAATACCTATTTAGTTCCCAATAATTTAACTCCAGAAGAAGGAAGCAAAGGACATTTAAACCGGTTACTTTGGACTCAGTTTAAACTTCCTAAAATTTACAATAAATTACAAGCAAATTTATTATTTTCTCCCGTTCCTGAAGCACCTTTATATAGTAAATGTCGTTCGGTGGTAATGGTACATGATTTAATTCCTTTACGCTTTCCTAAAAAAACATCTCCTCTCACTCCGTATTTTAAATATTATATTCCTCAAGTGCTTAAACAAGCAGAACATATTATCTGTAACTCTCAAGCAACCGCTAAAGATATTGTTGAGATTTTTAACATTCCTGCTCAAAAAATAACCCCTATTTTACTTGCTTATGATCAACAACATTTTCAACCTTTAAAAGTAAAAGAAGATGTTATAAATATTCCTTACTTTCTTTATTTAGGTCGTCATGATCCACATAAAAATGTTAATCGTATTGTAGAAGCTTTTTCTGAGTTAAAAAACCCCCAAAACTATGAACTCTGGTTAGCCGGTCCAACGGATAAACGTTACACCCCTAAATTAATACAACAAGCAGAAGAATTAGGCATTAAAAAACAACTAAAAATCCTTGATTATGTAGAATATAAAGAGTTACCAATCTTATTAAATCAAGCATTAGCATTGGTGTTTCCCTCCTTATGGGAAGGGTTTGGTTTTCCTGTTTTAGAAGCAATGGGTTGTGGGACTCCTGTTATTACTTCAAACCTTTCTTCTTTACCGGAAGTTGCAGGAGATGCGGCTTTATTAATTAATCCTTATAATGTATCAGAAATAACAGCAGCAATGGAAATAATTGCTATAGATAATGATATGCGATCGCAGTTAAAACGATTGGGTTTACAACAGGCAAAAAAATTTAGTTGGCAAACCACAGGAGAACAAACTTTAGAAAGTTTGAAACAGTTTCTTCCTTCCTAAGCTTTAATCATTGGCTTTTTTGATTCAATTATTTTTCAATTATCCCATCTTTAACCAAGCAAAAATATCATCAGCACTTAACGCTAAATCAAGCTTATTTAAGATAGGTAAACTATTACTTCCTTGCCATAGTTGTGGTTGTTCATGAGGTTGAAAAACTAAAATAGAGCGATCGTTGGGATCAATTAACCAACCTAACTCACAACCATATTCTAAACAATAAAGAATATTACCAATGACTCGATTAGAACTTTGTTCTGGCGACAGAATTTCGATTGACCAATCTGGATAAACTAAGAAATCATTAGGAACTTCTCCATTTTCCTCAAAAGGAATCCGTGACCATCGAAATACAGCGATATCAGGGACAATAGATCGTGTACCAAAACTACAGCGTAACTCAGGAAAAGCATAAGCAATTTTTGGCTTTTCTACTATTTCATTAATCTGATTAGACAACTTTAACTGTAATCGACTATGTTTTCCTTTTGGCATCGGTTTGGGTATAATTTGTCCATTAATATATTCACAAACGGGTTTAGTTTCTGGGAGTTTGAGAAATTCTTCAAGACTATCAGCTACAGTAATTGTAAAAGTCATAGTGATTTATGTGTTAACTTCTCTATTTTAAGGCGATCGCTTCAAATAAGCCGACTTAGATAACCCGTGATCGCAGTTAAAAAGATTAGGTTGACAACAGGCCAAAAAATTTAATTGGCAAACCACAGGAAAACAAACCTTGGAAACTTTGAAGAACTTTCTTCATTAAACAGTTTTCAGGTAGGCCTTAGTATGTGAGAATAGTTGAAAATTCAGTTATTATGTCCATTCAACTATTTGCGATGAAACTCATAAGATATATCATAGGGTTCATACTCTGTTTAGCAATAACCCTTTGCTCCAACATCACCCCCGCAACAGCAACCGGCGTTTATGATCTCCCCGTCTTAAGTGCAGGTTCAGATACCTGGGTCGTCGATCAAGCCGATGCCATTAGTTTTTCTAATGAAAATCGTTTAAATGGCCAGTTGAATAAACTCGCTCAAAACACGGGTAATGAAGTGAGAATGATTGCCGTCCGCCGTTTGGATTATGGAACCACAATGGAAGGGTTGGCCGATGATATTTTTGATAAATGGTATCCCAGTGCTGAAGAAAAAGCGAATCAAGTGATTTTGGTGCTAGATACTTTCACCAATAAAACCGCCCTGCGTCAAGGAGAAGAAACCCAATCCTTATTAACCGATGAGATTGCCACAAGTGTGGTCAAAGAAACCGTTGCTGTTCCCTTACGCAAAGGAGCAAAATACAATGAAGCGTTTCTCGATGCCGGCGATCGCTTAGTGGCTGTTTTATCAGGCAACCCCGATCCAGGGCCCCCAGAAGTACAAGAAATTAACATTGAAAGTACCTTTACCAGTGCTGAAGATACAGATGACACCAGCGCAACCATCTGGGTTGTGGTGTTAATGGTTTTAGCAACGGCTATTCCTATGGCCACCTATTTCTGGTATGTGGGGATTCCAGGTAGATAAAAGGAATGTAGAATTAAAAATGTAGAATGTAGAATGAGGAGACAAATTGATTCTCAATTCTACATTCTGAATTTTGAAAGTATAAGAGAGAGGAAAAAGATGTTAGAAGCCCTGAAAAAAGCCTATCAAGATAATCCCAATCGTGCCATAGCCATTGGAATAGGGGCATTGGTTTTAACCCCTGTGGTCATCCCTTTACTGAAACCGGTGGCAAAAGCAACAGTGAAAACCGGGGTTATGTTATACGAAAAAACCAAAGGAACTTTGGCCGAAGCGGGGGAAGTCATGGCCGACATTGTAGCAGAAGCCAAAGCAGAAGTGATTGCAGAACAAGCTGAGAAAGTAGCTCTACCGGCTTCTACTTCCGAAGCAAGCAAGGAAAGCTAATGGGATGTGTTCCCATTTTTTTGGATGAATCGCTTTTTAGATGGCGTTTCTAAAGTTTGGGGAGAAAGGGATAGTCCTGTTTTGATAATGGACTTCAGCAGGGGGCGACCTAACTTGGCCGCTGCGGGGAGGGCAATGGTTCCGATTAAAATGGCTCCTAACCCCAAAACTCCTGTAGAATCGCCCTTTTGATGATGATCCTCAATAATCTCTTTCACGTGCAGGGTTAATACGGATTTATCCCAATGTATCAGTGACATAATCTTGCTCTCCTATGTTAGTTGTTTTCTAGCTTGTGTTGGACGAGAGGACGTAGACTGTTTAAGCCTGCCATGATGGCAGTTCCATTATGAATCAGGGTCGCTAACAAAGGGTTAAGACCAACGGTGGTGGCTAACCCCAAAGCAGCCATATTGGGGGCCACAACCATGAACGTATTTTGAGTAATTAATTGTTTGGTTTGTTGGGCAATAGAGATCGCCTCCAATAAATCGTTTAAGTCATTATTCATCAAGACCACGTCTGCGGTTTCTCTAGCAATCTCGGAACCGTTTTCAAAGGAAATAGACACATCTGCGTAAGCTAAGGCCACAGAGTCATTGAGTCCATCCCCCACAAAAGCGACGGTTTTACCTTCTTGATGCAAGTTTTGGACAATTTTAGCCTTATCTTCCGGGAAAGCCTCGGCATGGACTTGAGAAGGGGGGATGTTTAACCGTTTGGCTGCCTCTGTAGCCCGTTTTTGGTTGTCTCCTGTTAGGAGATGCACTGCCATGTCATAGTCTTCTTGCAATTGACGAATCAATTCTGCACTTTGGGGACGCAGGGGATCACTATAGTAAATAATGCCCTGAAAAATTCCATCACAGGCTACATAAACAGGGGATAAACCTGCTTTTTCCTCCATCTCTACTGTTTCAATCAGGGTCACTCCTTTGCTAGTTAATAACTTCTCACTACCCACTAAGACGGTTTGTCCTTCAATAGTGGCCACCATTCCCAATCCCACCTCATAGTCCCAACCTTGACGGGGTAAGATGTCTATGTCTTTACTATCAGCATAATGGGCGATCGCTTCGGCTACCGGATGAGTAATGCGTTGTTCAGCGGATGCTGCTAGTTGTAAGACTTTGTCTGGATCTAACTGTTGCGCAACAGTTTCGATATGGACAACTTTAATATCTCCTTGGGTGAGGGTTCCTGTTTTATCGAAGATAATGGTATCGATTTCTGATAATAGTTCTAAGGTGCGACCACTACGGACCAAAATGCCATGACCAGTGGTATGATTTAAGGCTCCTAAAAAGGCCGTTGGCATAGAAACCCGAATGCCGGTCACAAAATCTAAGGTAAGAATAGAAGCCACTCGACTGGGATCTCTTGTTACCGTTAAAATAATGGCTGCTAATAATAATGAAGGCATCATTAATTGTTCAGCTAAGTTGGCTGCATAGTTAGCCATTCGAGTGTCATGAACGGGGGCTTTTTGTAGCAAATTAAAACTCGCTGCTGCACGGGTTTTATGGCCAACTCGTTCACATTTTATCCGTATTTCTCCTGATCTTAATAAGGTTGAAGCATAGACATAAGTATCTTTTTCGGCAACAATGGGCATAGATTCCCCAGTTAATTGTTGTTGATCAATGGTAGCTTTACCTTTAATAACAATGCCATCTACTGGGATTTTCTCTCCTGGATAAACAACAACAATTTCTTCGATTTCTACGGTATGACTTTCAATAGAAATAATTTTACCCTCTCTTTCTACCCAAGCAAAGTTACCAATAGTATCTAATAAATTGCTAGTTTTAACTTCAGTAGATCGAGCGGTTCTTTCCCTAATAATGTCTCCTAATTCATGGAGTGTGATAACTAAAGAAGGAGTGATTATTTTACCTTGCAAACCACTAAAAATTAAAGCTAAACTATCCAAGCAATCAATATTAAGTTTATGCTGATTAATCACACTATCATAAGCTCTTTGTAGCACAGGAAAAGCTGCCCTTAACAGCATTAAAATAGCGATTAATCTTAACCCAGGTATCTTTATTTTTAGGGTGGCTAAGGAAAGAATTGTTGCTAAACTTGGATAGGTTAAACTTGACCATTCTTCTAGATTTTTCCTGTTAAGACTCTTATTATTTTTCTCGGAAATATTCAGGTTTTGTGATTGATTAATAATGGCACCAAGTTTATTATTAATATCTAACTCTTTAGTTGTTTCATAATGAATAATAACAGAACCTGACCAACAATTTAAACGAACCTTCTTTATTCCCTCTACTGTTATCAAATGTTCTTGAAGAATCATAGCAAAGGGTTGATCATAAGTTAAACGAGGGACTCGCACCCTAACTCTTCCAGGAACTTGATGAACAATAAAAGGCATGGATTTCATTTCATTTTGTATCTTCATATTTGGGAGAGTTAGGGAGTCAATCAGAATGTAGAATGTAGAATGTAGAATTACCTCCACCTCAAGTTGGAGACTTGAAACAAAGAAAATTCTTCTTCTCTTGGTCGATTGGATATGGCGAGGTCTCCTCGCCATCCCTCGACCGCTTTTCATCCCCTTGAAAGAGGAGGCTTGGAACCCTTTTTTCGGTCATCATTTTGCGATTAAAACTATTAACAATCATTCTAACTAATCTTGCCAACTGTTTCATTTTCTTTAGCCTGATTAAAAATACTCAGTAGTCTTAAACCAAGCTCCATATCAGATAACCCTTGTCCATCATAATGAATGACAACCGAAGCAGCAGAAGGATTGATGCGAACATTAGTAACATAATCATCTTCATTTAATAACTGTTGTAGTCGTTTCGCAAAGTCTTGATCTTCTGCTAATTTAGGCACTTTAATCCGAATCCGTCCAGGAACAGAATGCACAATAGTATATTCACTCTCAGATTCATTATTTGAGTTCATAACTGTTGTTGCTGCTACAGCAGTTTCTATGTTGGTTCCTTGATTTTTAAGGGTTGTAAAAAGTTGTCGGCACACACTAGCAACGGCTAAATTAACCAGTAACGCATTGGCCCCACGCAGTTGAAAGCGACTGGTAACAAAAACCCCAATCAAAACAGGAATAACCATTTCAATTTCGTTATGTTGTTTTAAATAGTTACCCAGTTGTTCCTCAGTTGCTTCTAGTTGTTGTCCAATAGTTTTACTATAGTTTTGGTCTTGAGCCATAGCACCCAAAGCATTATTTACCATGATAGTTTCTCCTAAAATTAACGAATCAATAAATGTTGTTTCTTGGGATAATCTAAGAGTCCCTTGCTCCTTGTTCCAGAAACCATAAATAATAGGAATTTCTACTTTAATTATAAAGGATCATTCTCCATACTACTCGGTTACCTGATGGCTCTCTCGTATCTATGCGGATTAAGACAATATTATATGTCCTAGGGTGGGTTAAGTACCCCGTAACAGATCCTAGAATGTAGAGTGTAGAATCAGCAGAAAAAATTAATTCTAAATTCTAAATTCTAATTCTACATTTGTCCTATTAAACTTGCTCCTTGGTAAAAACTCCCTTAACTCTCCCCAACCTCTTAACCAGATTTGTTTGAGCGTAGGAAAACGATAGGGGGGCAGTTCAATGACAAAGGGTTCTGTATTGGCAAACTGTCCCTTCAGCAAAAAGCCAGTTGCCAATGCCACCAAAAAGCTGATCATGTATAAGGATAACAACACCAACGGACCCCAAGTGCGATCGAATAAAGCATCAATGATAAACACAAATACCGTTAAACGGGCTGAACAGAGGGCAAAGGGCATGATTAAAATGGTCAAAAAACGCAGGGATCGCGATCGCATTACCCTTGCCCCCATGATAGCGGGAATATTACAGCCAAATCCCATAATTAACAGCACGAAACTCCTTGTTAGTTAGGGTGAGTTCGGGGTTCGGAGTCCGGAGTTCGGAGTTGGAACATTTTTCAGAGAAGAATCTGGGTTTCGAGTTAACGATGTGACTCTTAAACCATCGATTTTATTTTCTGTCGAACTCACGTTTAGTTAACACTGATGTCTAACTCAATCCCTTGGGCTTCATGTCGTCGCATGGCAACTTCTGTGGTCATTCCTACTCGTACGTGAAGGGGCCCATTCCACCAAGCTTTGCGCAGCAGTTTCACTTCTTGTCCTTTCGTAAACCCCATGGCTTCTAGGCGACGAGATAACCCTGGATCATCAATATTGACGGCCCTGACGATGGCCGAATGGCCTGGTTTTAGGTTGAATAATTTCACAATTTTTCTCAACAAATCACAACAATATTAAGAAGAATTTTTATTGCTTGACTGATTCGATCCCTTGAGTTATGAAAGTGCTATTTTTTGAAGTAATAAGTCATAAACAATGGTCAAGAGAAGATAGAACCGAATAAAGTAATCAGCTTTCTGTTCAATCTAGGATTCTTCCTCAAAAATTCTTTTTTAATTGAGTTTTAGCTCTGGGTTACTCTGAGAAAGTGGACAGAAATTAATCCTAACTACTTGCAATCAATGGGCAAGTTAATCAAAACTATTCTCAATAATATTTGATAATAACTTTCAATAGTCAAGAGAATATTGAGAAGATTCTTTACCATCTCTTAACTTTTTAGGGTGGGCAATGCCCACCTTACTCAATAAAAAAAGCGTTTAGATAGCTTCTAAACGCCCCCTATTGGTTTAAAAAATGATAAATTACAAAGCATTGGCACCAGCAACCACTTCCATTAACTGTTGAGTAATGGCTGCTTGACGAGCTTTGTTATAGGATAAGGTTAAGGTGCCAATCAATTGACCAGCATTGTCACTGGCGTTACTCATAGCCGTCATTCTAGCCGCTAACTCACTAGCAGCCGACTCTTGTAAAGCTCTCAGTAACTGGTTATTGATGTATAATGGTAACAAAGCATCCAAGATTTGCACCGGATCTTGTTCAAAGATCATATCTTGGGGAAAGCTAGTCACCGTCTGACTTACCGTTTCCCGTTCAACCCGTAATTTACCTTCACGGGTAATTAAACGAAATATCTCATCATCTTCCGTCTCTAATCCTTGCATACTCAAAGGGGCTAAAGTTTGTACCACCGGACGAGAACTAATCAAGGAGACAAACCGAGTATAAATTAACTCCACCCGATCCACTGTTTCCGAAAGAAACAAGGAAAGCACTTCATCGGCAATACTAGCCGCTTCATCAGCCGTTGGAATCTGATTGAGTCCAGTATAGGTGCGTTCAATGGGAGTTTCTCTACGAGAAAAATATTGAGTGGCCTTGCGTCCAACCGTAATTAAACGAGAACCGATCCCTTGACTGTTTAACTCTTTGATGCGCTGTTCAGCCCGACGGATGACGTAACTATTGTAACCGCCACACAAACCCCGATCGCCTGAAACAACCACGATCGCCACCGTTTTAACCGTTCTTTGTTCCAAAAGGGGTAAATTAACATCCCCATACTTCAAACGATTCAGTAAGTTGAAGAGAACATTAGCTAACGCATCAGCAAAGGGACGAGTAGCAATGACTTGTTCTTGGGCGCGACGAACCTTCGCAGCAGCCACCAGACGCATCGCTTCTGTAATTTTTTTGGTATTTTTGACCGACTGAATGCGATCACGAATCGCTTTAAGATTAGCCATAATGTGAAAATGATTATTAATCAATGAAATCAGTGGTCAACCTTGACCACTGAAGAGAATGAAGAAAACGTTACTAAGCAGCAAACGCTTGTTTGTATTCAGTAATGGCTTCTTTGAGTAAGCTTTCTGCCTCATCGGTGAGTTTTTTCTCACTCTTGATGATTTCAAGATATTTGGGCTTACTGGTGGCGATATAGTCCCGAAGTCCTGCTGCAAACTCAGTAGCTTTATCCACAGGCACCTCGTCAATGTAACCATTGAGTCCAGCATAGGCAACTGCCACCTGTTCCCAAACCGCTAAAGGAGAGTTTTCAGGCTGTTTGAGGATTTGACGTAACCGTTGACCCCGTGCCAGTTGTGCCTGGGTAGCTGCGTCTAAGTCAGAGGCAAATTGAGAGAACGCTTCTAACTCAGCAAATTGAGCTAATTCTAACTTCAATTTACCTGCCACCTGTTTCATGGCTTTAGTTTGAGCAGCCGATCCCACCCGACTTACTGAAACCCCTGCATTAATCGCAGGACGGAAACCAGCGTTAAACAAATCACTGGATAAGAAAATTTGTCCATCCGTAATGGAAATAACATTAGTGGGAATGTAAGCAGATACGTCACCCGCTTGGGTTTCAATAACCGGTAAAGCGGTCATACTACCTGCACCGAGAGCATCACTGAGTTTAGCCGCCCGTTCTAATAAACGAGAGTGGATGTAGAAAACATCTCCAGGATATGCTTCCCGTCCTGGTGGACGTTTCAGTAACAGAGATAATTGACGGTAAGCTTGAGCTTGTTTGGATAAATCATCATAGATAACCAAAGTCGCTTTCCCGTTGTACATGAAGTATTCTGCTAGGGTTGCGCCGGTATAAGGAGCCAGATACTGTAGTGTTGCAGGATCGTTAGCATTAGCCGCCACCACAATGGTGTAATCCATTGCGCCTTTTTCTTCCAGGGTTCCGATCACTTGTGCAACGGTAGACGCTTTTTGACCAATGGCCACATAAACACAGATTACATCTTCTGTCTTCTGGTTAATGATGGTATCAATGGCGATCGCTGTTTTTCCAGTTTTACGGTCACCAATAATTAATTCCCGTTGACCTCTACCAATAGGAATCATGGCATCAATAGCGGTGATTCCGGTTTGTAGCGGTTCACACACGGATTTACGAGCAATAATCCCAGGAGCAGTGGACTCAATTAAACGGGTTTCTGTGGTACTGATCTCCCCTTTACCATCGATGGGACGACCCAAAGAGTCTACCACCCGACCAACCATGGCATCCCCTACAGGAACCTGGGCAATTTTTCCTGTTGCTTTAACGGTACTGCCTTCCTGAATATCCAAGCCTGTCCCCATTAATACCGCCCCAACATTATCTTCTTCTAAGTTGAGGGCAATACCAATGGTTCCATCGTCAAATTCTAGGAGTTCTCCGGCCATACACTGTTCTAAGCCGTAAATACGGGCGGTTCCGTCTCCAACTTGCAGAACGGTTCCAACATTAGAAACTGCAACGGTTTGGTCGTAGGACTCAATTTGTTGGCGAATAATACTACTGATTTCGTCAGGTCTGATACTAACCATAGTGGGATCTGTTTAGCAATTGAATGAATTACAATGAGTTAAGATTATGAAACTGCGCCGAGACTGACGCTAATGCGGCGTAATTGTCCCCGCAAACTAGCATCAAAGACTTGAGAGCCAACCTTGATAATGACACCCCCGATTAAGTTGGGGTCATTATCGGTTTTTATCTCCACTGATGCAGCCCCGGTTAAGGATTTGATTTTATCAATCACAGCACGACGCTGTTGGTCACTTAACTCGGTTGAAGCCGTTACTTCAGCGAGAACGGTGTTGGTTATTTTTCTCAACAAAGCCAAATATTGTTCACAAATGGCTTCTAAAAAAACAACTCGTCCCTTATCCACCAACAACATGATAAAGTTGCGCAGATATTGGTGGATGTCATCTCCGAGTACCCGCTTTAAGACTGCTCTTTTATCTTCATTTTTCATCACAGGAGAGCTAATAAACCCTCTTAACTCTGGGGAGTCTTCTAGAAGTTCTAAAATGCTGCGACAGTCTTCTCCAATGGAACGGGTAATGTCGTGAGACTCAGCCAAAGACATCAGAGCCTGAGCATAGGGTTCAGCAATTTCTGAACTAAAGAGTGATCCTTTCACAGTTTAACCTCCTAACTGAGCGATACTACGATCAATGAGCCGTTGTTGAGCGTTGTTATCAACTTGTGCTTTGAGTTGATTTTCTGCTCTGATCACAGCTTGTTCAGCAATTTGCTTTTTCAGTTGGGCGATCACCCGTTCCTGCTCAGAGGAGAGATCGGAGGCGGCGGTTTCTTTCAAACGAGCAATATCTCGCTCACATTGTGCCGCAATTTCCGTTTTGACAGTTTTGGCTCTTTCGGTTGCAGCTTCACAGATGCGTTGGGCTTCTTTTTCAGCTTGCGCTAATTTTTCTTTTTCCTTAGCTAAGGCCGTAGCTGCACTACGTTGTCTTTCTTCCGCTTCTTGAATCGCTTGGGCAATTTGATTACGCCGTTCGCTGAGGATATTTCCTATGGCTTTACGTCCGTAAAATACCAAAATGCCTACAAGAATGGATAAATTGAGAATGTTACTTTCTAAGAAGTCGAAGTGGAAACTAATTAAGGCTTCCCCTTCGGCGTGACTTTCAGTGGCTAATAATAAAAAAGGGTCGATCATACCGGTTTATCACTCAACGGACGGCATCTTTATTTAACAAGTTCTGGCCCTAAAAGTTTTTCTAGAATTTGACGGCTTAAGGTTTCAACCTGTTGTTCTAGAGTTTTGAGGGCTTCTTGGCGTTGCTGTTCAATCTCTTGAGCAGCCGCTTCTTTTTTGGCAATGGCTTCTTTTTGCGCCTCAGCAACTGCGTCCGAGGCGATTTGCCTCGCTTCTGCTTGTGCTTGAGCTACAATTTCTTGAGACTCCTTACGAGCGTCTGCTAATTGTTTTTCGTATTGAACCGCAAGTTCTTTGGCTTCGGCCAATTGTTCTTCTCCACCACCTTCCTGTTGACGAATATAGTCTGCCCGTTCGTCTAAGACCTTATTTAAGGGCTTGTAGAAGATAGCATTGAGAATGATGGCTAACACAACGAATTGTAAAGCCATTAGGGGCAAAGTTGCATCAAAATCAAACATGGTTTACCCATCTACCTCTTCAATCTCATTAACACTTGTTTGCTGTAGAGACAGTTCAGATCACTGTCTCTACCCATCCGCTTAAGTCTTAGGAGAAGGGGTTAGCGAATAAGAGAACAAGAGAGATAACCAGACCATAGATGGTTAAAGATTCCATGAACGCTAAGGTTAAGAGTAAGGTTCCCCGAATTTTTCCTTCAGCTTCGGGTTGACGAGCAATCCCAGAAACAGCCTGACCGGATGCGTTTCCTTGACCAATACCAGGGCCGATAGCAGCTAAACCAACAGCTAGGGCAGCAGCAATAACAGAAGCAGCAGCAATGGTGGGATTCATGTTAATTCTTCCTCGATTTTATTGATAGAACAGATTGCAAGCTAGTTGTCAGCTTAAAATTTAAGAGAACGCGAAGTTTCCAAGTACGATGGCGAAGTTTTGAGAACTGCCAATGCGTAAGGGTTGAATTTGTCAGAGAAGGTTAGGGATTTAACTTTCTTCTGTACAACTTCTTTGTTATTGTCTTACGTTTTGGTCATTTTTGTTCAACGGATCTTCTTTTACCGTTAAGCGTGTTCTTCTTCCTCTTCCGATTCAATGGCCTCATGGATATAAGCACCGGCTAGGGTGGCAAATACTAAGGCTTGAATGGCACTGGTAAATAATCCTAATGCCATTAGGGGTAATGGCACAAATAAGGGGACTAAAAACACAAGCACCGCTACTACCAATTCATCAGCCAAGATGTTTCCAAATAGACGGAAACTTAGGGAGAGGGGCTTGGTAAAGTCTTCTAAAATTTTGATGGGTAAGAGAATGGGTATAGGCTGGATATAATTGGCAAAGTAGCCTAATCCTTTCTTACTGAACCCTGCATAGAAGTAAGCTAGGGAGGTTAGGAGAGCTAAGGCAACGGTTGTATTAATGTCGTTGGTGGGGGCAGCAAGTTCACTTTCAGGAATTTCAATTAATTTCCAAGGAATCAAGGCTCCTGACCAGTTGGAGACAAAAATAAACAAGAATAAGGTCCCAATGAAGGGCAACCAAGGCCGATAATGTTTTTCTCCCAGTTGGTTTTTGGCGAGGTCTCGTAAAAATTCGAGAACATACTCCATAAAGTTTTGCATCCCACTAGGCACCCGCTGAATGTTACGGGTTGCTAACAAGGAAGCAATCACCAACAAGGCAATAACAAACCAGGAGGCCAAGAAGACCTGTCCATGTATTTTTAAATTGCCAATCTCCCAATACCAATGCTTACCTACTTCTAAGGAGGCAAGGGGTAAGGTGTCTAAAATGCGTAAACCTTCTAACATTGTCATGGGTAGAATTTACGGAATCTGGTTATGAAAGGGGGTTTAATCGCTTTTTGGTTGGGGAACCATTACACTTTGAAGGGTGTAGGCGATTATGGCGACTTTATAAGTCAAAAATCCCAGAAAAACTGGAACAATTTGCAGTTGTTGCCATTGACTGGCCAGGATAATCATAGCAGCAAATAGGGCTAGTCCTTTGGCTCCAACCCGTTGTTTAGATGTGCCGATTGTTTCGACTTCTCCTGCGAGCAATTTTAGGTAAATAACACCGACACAAGCTCCTAGGAGGTAGTTCAACCCTAAATTTAGGGAGTATACAATGCAGACAGTAACAAAAATGATCCCAGTCAAGACTAAGCTCAACAGTAACAGCGTGCGCTGCAACTGATAATAGTCTTTCATGGAATCACTTTCGTTGACTGTTTCGGCTGGTTGGGGGGTAGACTCAATCAATGGCATAAACTTACAGGGTTTGATTAGACTGAATTGTCCTTGATTACAAGAGAAGACTAATCAAGTTGTTTGGTTTTAACGGAATTTAGCAATTAATACTGAAAAACGCTTTAAATCGTTCAACAGCTTTTTTTTATTGCGTGTCCGTCCTGCTATAAAACGTCTCATAGCAAACCAGTGGTAATGATATCACGTTGAGGTCACAAGATGAAAAGCAGATAATTGAGTTAAACTGGAATTTCTCAAAGATTACGGTTTTTTTGTCCTTAAAAAGAGGAATTTAATGGGGGGAGTGATGATTGTTGATTTATTAGGAAAGGGTGACTTTACTTCGATTTCGGAAGCGATTAATAATGCTTTACCTGATACGGAAATTATTATTCGTCCAGGGTTATATCGAGAAACTATTATTATTGATAAATCGCTTCAACTAATTGGTGAGGGAGAAGGAGAAATTATTGTTGAAAGTCCTGTTGATTATTGTCTTTCAATGGAAACAAATTATGCTACTGTCCGTGGGTTGACTTTGAGAAACTTGTTAGATAGTAATAGCTGTGGAACTGTTAATATTTTTCAAGGAAAATTAATGTTAGAAGATTGCGATATTAGTTCTATTTTGATTAAAGGTTCTGAAACTAATCCAATTATTCGGCGATGCAAAATTCATGATAGTATTGGTTTCGGAATTATTATTTCTGATCAAGCACAACCTACTATCGAAAATTGCGATATTTATAATAATTCTTCTGTTGGAATAGTTATTGGGAATCAAAGTAATCCTATTATTCGCTCTTGTCGTATTTATGATGGTAGAGACATGGGTGTTGCGATTATGAATAATGGACAAGGAGTCATAGAAAATTGTCAGATTTATGGGAATGCTCGTTCGGGAATTTGCATAGATCAAGAAAGTAATCCGACTATCCGTTCTTGTTGTATTCATGATGGGAAACAGAATGGAATTTGGATTACAGAAAATGGTCAAGGAGTCATAGAGGATTGTCAGATTTATGGGAATGATGCTTTAGGAATTTGGATCAATACTGAAGGTAATCCCACCATTCGCTCTTGTCGTATTTATGATGGAAAACAGAATGGAATTTGGATTACAGAAAATGGAAAAGGAACCATCGAAGATTGTGAGATTTATGGCAATACTTATTCAGGAATTGGTATCGCTACTGAAAGTAATCCTACCATTCGTTTCTGTCGTATTTATGATGAAAAAAGTAATGGGATTTGGATTACAGAAAATGGAAAAGGAACCATCGAAGATTGTGAGATTTATGGGAATGCTTATCCCGGAATCGCTATTGCTGATGAAAGTAATCCTACCATTCGTTCTTGCCGTATTTATGATGGAAAAAGTAGTGGAATTTGGATTAAAGAAAAGGCACAAGGAACCATCGAAGATTGTGAGATTTATGGCAATACTTATCCAGGAATTCAGATCGAACAAGAAAGTAATCCTACCATTCGTTCCTGTCGTATTTATGATGGAAGACAGAATGGAATCTGGATTAACCAAAAGGCACAAGGGATGATAGAAGATTGTGAAATTTATGGGAATGCTTATCCAGGAATTGGTATCACTACTGAAAGTAATCCCACCATTCGTTCCTGTCGTATTTATGATGGGAAACAGAATGGGATTTGGATTGAAGAAAAAGCACAAGCAACCATAGAATATTGTGAAATTTATGGCAATACTTATTCAGGAATTGGTATCACTACTGAAAGTAATCCCACCATTCGTTCTTGCCGTATTTATGATAATAAAGAAGGGGGAATTTTGCTCAAAGAAGACGGCTTAGGATTAATCGAGTATTGTAATATTTATCGTAATAATTCCTCAGGAATCGATATTGATCAAGCAAGTAACCCTACCATTCGTTCCTGTCGAATCTATGATAATAAATCTTATGGATTACGAGTTAATAAAAATGGACAAGGAAGAATAGAATATTCCCAGATGAGAGGAAATACTTTAGCCGGAGTCCTCAATAGAAATAAGGGTAATGTTGATATTGTTAGCTGCAAAATTAGTCCCAACAAACCTCCTTATTTACGCATCCTTTTAATGTTAGTTTGTTGCTCTTTTTTACCGAGCGGTATTGTTCACTCTGTGTTGCCTGCTTTAATTATTGGTGGAGTTACTTACTCTATTATCTATACATTTTATGGCTTTGAACAAAGAGGATTTAAAAAACGATTTACTATCCTTAACTTATTACTAACAAGTGAATTAGGAATTTTAGGAGGAATAATGTTTGTCAATGGTTTTAATGCTTCTCTTTTCGCTATCTTATTAGCATCTGGAACTATCTGGATAACAATGCTTATCTATCGATTTTTTAGATAGGGAATTATCATATAACATTCCTCGGAATCATGAGGTACACCTAACTCCTGCCTCAATCAGTTAAATATCAAAAAAGATTGAGCAAAAACCCACAGTTTAATGGATAAGTAGCATCCCAAAAAAGATTATTTTGAGCAACTTTTACCCTTTTTATGTTCAGTATCTCAACAGTAAAAACGATAATTTCTTTGCAAAAATGAGATGCTATTATCTTGCTACACTTACCCTAACCTTTGCCTTAAATTAAATCAAATTGATGACAAATAACGCCACAAACAGCAGCAAATACAGTGATCCCTAAAGCTAACAATGGATTTTGTCCTTGACCAACAGCGAAGGAAGTAACAATACCTGCACCCAAACCTGCTGTTAAAGCAG
Organism: Crocosphaera sp.; assembly: GCA_051439445.1. Classification (GTDB taxonomy): domain Bacteria; phylum Cyanobacteriota; class Cyanobacteriia; order Cyanobacteriales; family Microcystaceae; genus Crocosphaera. The sequence goes on along the minus strand of JBFRWG010000009.1, from coordinate 7,628 downwards.
CACTGACAAAATCTTTATCTGTATTTTTCTTATACATAAGTGTTCTCTGATTGACCTAAATTTAACGTTGCCCAAACTTAACATTCTCTTGGGGGTTAATGTCAGGGAATTCCTAAAATTGCAATCAAGCTTTAAATTTAGCCATATTTCTTAACAATAGCCAAGAGTTCCCTGATCAAGATACATTAGATGAAGGAAAGCTTATCAGGTATTACGGTAATTATGCCAAACATTTATACTGTTGAAATTAATCATCAAGGAACCACCCACACCATTGAAGTTCCTGACGACAAAACCATCTTAGATGCAGCTAAAGAAGCTGGTGTTGAGGATTTACCCTTCTCTTGTGAAGCAGGAGTGTGTACTACCTGTGCGGGAAAAATATTAGAAGGGAAAGTTGAGCAAGGAGAAGGTATGGGTGTAGGTACTGAGTTACAGGAAGAGGGTTATGCTTTGTTATGTGTATCCTATCCTCGTTCTAATCTCAAAGTGGAAACAGAAAAAGAAGAAGAGGTTTATAGTCGACAGTTTCCTCAACCTTAAGGCTATTAAAACCTAAAATAGATTTCTGTAGGGGCATAATAATATTATGCCCTCATTAATTTAAAATCTTGTTAGTTTTCTGATTTTTCTGGGAATTATAGCTTTTGTGAGAATGAATATAAAGCTGCTCAAATTTAAAGTCTAACTACACATTCTCGTAGGGGTCAACAGTCGTTGACCCCTACAACATTTATATCTATAGTCTAATTTGTTGAAATTGGTATTAAGAAGATTTTAGTAAAACCGAGTTCATCTGGAGAAAAGATTTTTTCATTGATTCCAATAAACACTTAAGGCACAAAGCAAATTGATATGAAAACTGGCAGAATTTGGTATGGGAAAAAACAAGGCTGAATCTTAGGGAGGAGAATTTTTCTTTTTTTTCTATGTTTTAAGACTTTTTTCTACATCTAAAGTTTTTTTTTCCTGATAATTCTACAAAATTAGTGAGAAAAATCTACTTATTTTTAGACTGACATCTAAAAATAAATTCGCTAAATTAAGAACAGAACAGACGAAGAGGAGTCAAACTCAAAAAATGAAAAAACTTGCTTTGATCTTAACTGCAATAACTACTGTGTTAAATGTTTCCGTTACTTCTGCTTCTGGAAATAATATTCCCCAAGAACTTGTCACCAACAAAATCAATGATGCAGTCAAATCTTGTGTGGAAAAATATGGACAAGAGGGAAGTTATCCAAACAAACAGAAACTAAAAAGTTGTTTAAAACAAGTACACACATCTTGTGTCGAAAAAACCGACCGAAACGAGTGGTGTAAGCACACCATTAAAAAAGCTTTTTCGAGTGTTTAATTCCTGAAGTCCTGAAAAAGAAGAGCATCCCATTATTGTAAATCAAACTCTTAAAGCAACAGCTAATAAGAGACTTCACCATTATAAAAATGGGCAATTTGCAAAATTAGGATGCTTCCTCTGAAAAATATCATTAATCTTATATTACTCTAAAGTTGAGAGGAAAATGAGGCGTTTAAATAAACGTCTCTCATTTTTTAATTACATAGATGTCTTTGATATCCATAACCATCAATATAAGGATATTTCTTATTATCAATCTTACAATTATTTAACTCAACTTCTGCATTAAAATTAACTGTCCAAACCTCCACAGGTTTTGATATATTATTCACAGTTTCTTTAAGGATTTTAGTAACTTGGGGGTCGTTTTCTTGAGTTTGATTGACTAACAAAAACGAAACATTTTCTAATTCATTTGTTTTGTTTAATTCTAATCCGATCCCCATCATTTCTCCTACTTGAACTAAACTTTTATGAGTGGTAGCAATAAGGACAGGTTGAGATGAGTTTTGTTGAATTACAGATATTAATTGTTCAGGACGATAATACTTTTGATACCCTAAATTAATCATAACCGTAACTGCTCCTAAAAATCCCATCAACCAAACTGTATAAAACGCTAATTGACCATTAGAATTTAATTTGTTATATAATTTTTTGAGTAAAATTATAGGATTAATTGTTTTTTGTTGTTGCAATTTTTGATTTTCTGGTTTAATGTCATGCCATAAAATTCCTAAACTAGAACTAACCAATACTATTACAGCCGGAAAATAGGTAAAACTATAACGAGCAGCACGGGTTAAGTCAACTCCAATGACATAAGTAATAATAAGGAATAAACTAATAACACCAGTAATAAATGTCATTAAGATCAATAAAGAAAGACGAAATTTATTAAACTTCAGTCCTTTTTTAATCCCTCTAATACTATAAGGAATTAACCAAATAAAGAATAATAGTAAAATTAAACCAGAAAGAATAACAATAGGAATAGAATCAGATTCCACTGGTAATAAAGAAAGCATAGGAACCCAGACAGCTAATAACTGAAATGGAGGACTAATGGCATATAAAATATGACTTAAAGGATGAATCCAGGTAATCATATTATTACCATAACCTTGAGGAATCACTAAAAATATCCATATTAACCCTGTTACTGTTGTTCCTAAAAATATAGCAACAATGCGGATTAAATTTCTTTTAATTAAACTTGATAAGTTGTTTTTGAATTTAGCATAAACAAGAACGAGTAAAGTTATGGCTTCTGCAATGAGTGTTAAAACAAAAAAATAATGAACTGATAAACCAAGACCATTAATTAATATCCAACTAAAGACTAACCATAAAGGGATAACGGATTGATTATAGAGATGTCTGAGGGTAAGAATTAAACACAATAAAGAGGCCATAACCAATAAGATACTTAGTGTATAATGACGAGCTTCTTGTGCCAAGAAAATACCAAAAGGAGAAACAGCCATTAAAGCTGCACTAATTTGACCAATTAAGCGAGAACGAAAAGCAATTTTTCCTAAAAAATAGATGGCAGGAATAGATAAAATACCAAAAAAAGCAGGAAGCGATCGCATTACCGAAACATCCACATATTCCCCCACATTTTGAAATAAGTGGACCCATAAATGCACTAAAACAAAATACAAAGGAGGATGATTATCTTCTTGCAGTAACAAAGAAACAACATCACTGATTCCTGCGTCCCCATTAACACGAAGTGGTTGTAATAGGGTATCCAATGAAATAATCTGATTCAAAGAAACCGAACGAAAATCATTTCCTAAACTAAACACCATTGTGGCAAATTCATCGGTCCAAGGAGGTTTAGCGGTCAAATTTATAAAACGGAGAAGACCCCCCAAAATCATCCATAATCCTAACAAGACCCCATCATTAACTTGAGATAGCTGATGTATCCACCGTTTAGACGACTGAAGTTTTAACACAGAAAATCCTCACAACCAAACTTTAAATAAAATAACCTAAATTGACACTATGCAGCTTATTGATTGGATTATTGTTTTAATTTATCTTTTTGCGACGATGGCCTTGGGGTTATTGTTGTCCCATAGAGAAACACAATCTTCAGAAGAAACGAAGAAGAGAAAACAACTAACACAAGCAGGAAACAGACAGGGTATTTCTGACTCTCAAGGTAGCTTGAACGATGAAACATCCTTAATGACTTCTGAAAATGGAGAAGAAGAAAACTCAGGTTTGCTTAACGACTTAATTGCCGGAAGAAATCTCCCTTGGTGGTTAGCGGGAACCAGTATGGCCGCAACTACCTTTTCTATCGATACCCCTTTGTATATTTGTGGTGTGGTTGCGTCTAGAGGGATTGCAGGAAACTGGGAATGGTGGAGTTTTGGGATTGCCCATATTGTCCTCATTTACATCTTTGCAGGGCTGTGGAGACGGTCGGAAATGGTCACAGACGCTGAATTAACAGAATTGCGTTACGGTGGGGCTACAGCAGCCATTTTACGGGCAACCAAAGCCTTTTTATTTGCGGTTCCTATCAATTGTATCGGTATTGGTTACGCTATGTTAGCCATGATTAAGGTGGTGGATGCGTTGGAATTATGGCAAAGTTTGGGCTTTGATCCTGGAGAAGGGGCTAAACTGTGGACAGTGATCGCTTTAAGTGTATTTGTTCTTATTTATACGGCAGCTTCGGGACTTTGGGGTGTGGTAGTTACGGACTTTTTCCAATTTTTCTTGGGATTATTTGGGGCCACATTAGTGGCTATTATTGCGGTTAATGATGCGGGAGGAATGCACCAATTAATCCCTAATGTTCAAGAAATTACCAATTTTGATGTTTTATCGTTTATTCCGATTACAAATAATGGCGGTTTCAGCTTTACTTGGAATGATGCGGCTGGTATTACAGCAACTACGTTTTCGGCCTATATTTTTGTGCAATGGTGGTCATTTCGTCGCAGTGATGGGGGTGGAGAGTTTGTTCAAAGATTGTTAGCGGTTAAAGGAGAAACAGAAGAAGCAGCCAAAAAAGAAGCGGAAAAGGCGACTTGGTTTTTTAATATTCTCCACTATATTGTTCGGACTTGGCCGTGGATTGTGACTGCTTTAGCGGCGATGGTTTTATTACCGAATTTAGAAGATGCAGAACTCGCTTATCCTACCTTGATGTTAACTTATTTACCTTCGGTGGTTTTAGGGTTGGTGGTTGCTTCTTTAATTGCTGCTTTTATGAGTACCATTTCTACTTCTATTAATTGGGGGGCTTCTTATTTAACTAATGATTTATATCATCGTTTTTTCAATCCTAATGCTTCGGATCAAGAGTTGAGAACTGCCGTTAGGTTAGCTTCACTTTTAGTGACGGTTTTAGGTTCTATTGCTGCTTTTTATGCGACGGATGTTCGTACTGTATTTCGTTTAGTCATTGCCATTGGAACTGGCCCTGGACTGGTTTTAATTTTGCGTTGGTTTTGGTGGCGAATTAATGCTGCTGCTGAGTTATCTGCCATGATTGCAGGGTTTTTTATTGGATTAGTTACAACGATAAACCCTCAGATAAATAACATTTTTCCTGACTTTGGTTGGCGTTTACTAGGAATTTCTGTGCTGACGGCAGTGGTATGGGTAACAGTTATGTATTTAACCGATCCTGAAGATGAAGAAACCTTATTGAATTTTTATCGTCGGGTTCGTCCTGGGGGTATAGGGTGGAAATATCAACAGGATAAAACAGGTTTAAAACCAGCACAAAATTTAAGAAATGATCTCTTAAAAGTGGTAGCAGCCATTTTCGTAATGTTTGGCAGTATGTTCGCTATTGGGGGCTTTTTACTGTTACAATCTATCACTGGATTTATCTCATTAACCTTTGCGGTTTGTGGGGGAATGTGGTTACGTCAATTAAATAAAAAAAGAGTCTTGCCTATGCCAAGACCTGGGTTGGATGATGTTTATTAAAAGAATTAAAGAAAGAAAAATTCATGATATTTTTTATTTTTATTCACCATGACTTCCTTCTTTAAAATTTAACTTGAGGTATCTTTCGTGTGCTAATAAAAGCCAAGAGCGATCGCCGTTAGTCCTCTCAAACTTAGCTTAAGCAACAGTAAGGGGATCTTTGGTAGAGCCATCTGTAACAGACTTAAATTCCATTTTAAGATGACGGAGTTTTTCCACTAACCATTCTCCAAATAATTGAGCCTCAATTTGTTTTTGGATTTTGTCATCAAATTGAGAAGGAATTACATCTACAACTTTAAACAATGACCAATTATTATTGACGGAAATTGGACCTAATACATCATCCTTAACTGCAGTAGCTAGAGCGTCTCGAACATCTTTCCCTAAAGCTCTGCGTTGCACTTGTTGCTTAAAAAATCGGACATTTTTCTCAGAGTTACTATAGTCTTTCGCTAAGTCTTCTACTGTAATTTTCTCGGTGGTTAATCGCTGTTGAACCTCTTGCGATAATTCTTGTTCTGGAGTAATCACACAATGCAATAAAACTTCTTCAAAAGAACCTTGATGTTGCAGAAAGTAACTGTCTAATTGAGGAGCAGCGATCACCTCTTTTAGCTTTTCAACTTTTAACCCTAAAACGATACGATTTTGAAAGGTTTGATTGTCTAAATTTTCTTTTTGCAACCATTCTTTAAATTTATTAGCGTCAGTTAAATCTTGTTGCAATCGAAAATCCATCATTGCTTGCATTACATCAGCAGAAGGAATTTCTAAGTCTTTTCTGCTATTAATTTCTTCAACTAAAACGTATTGACTAACAAATTCTTGTAAAAAAGGTTGCAGTTTGCCAAACAGTTGTAAATGTCCCATAACTTGCTCCCAAGGAACAATCTGGTCGTTTATGGTAATAACAGAAGAATTCATAAGGTTTGTTTTAAATGAATATTAGCTAGTTATGGGAGGGGATGCTGATAATTAACCATCTCAAACCCTTAAAGATTTTTTGGATTGTAACACCGAATTTTTTATCTGGCAAGAAAAATTGGCTGATTTAATCATTAATTTATCAAATTTTGCAACTTGATTCAGAAAGTTAAGAAATACTAAGAAGAGTTAAGATAATGTTTATTTTTTTAACCTTGTCGCAAAAATCGCGCTATATTGCAAAGGCTTTTCGTCTTTTTTTGACGATTAAAATTTCAAAATTTCTTCTAAATTAGAAATTCCCGAAATATTTAACCAAAATGTCCGCTAATTCCTCCCCCAACTTAGAATTCCTTTTTATTGATACCTCTGTCAACGACTATCAAACCTTAATTGATGGGATTACCCCAACCGCTCCCAATGGTCAAATGATGGTAGTGACCCTTGACCAAACAATGGACGGTATAGAGCAGATTAGTGAGGCTCTAGCTCAATACACCCAAGAAGTGACTGCTGTGCATATTGTGGCTCATGGAGAAGCGGGAAGTCTTCAATTGGGGAATGGGAGCTTAAATAGCAGTAATTTAAGCCAATACCAGGATGAATTATCTATTTGGGGTAATGCGTTAACCAATGACGGGGATATTCTCGTTTATGGCTGTAATGTAGCAGAAGGGGCAGTAGGGGAGCAATTTGTTGATCAATTGACGGGGATGACCGGAGCAGATATTGCTGCTTCTGATGATTTAACCGGGAATGAAGGGTTAGGAGGAGATTGGGACTTAGAATATCAAATGGGAGACCTTGAAACCCCAATTCTCTTTAGTCAAGCAACACAAAATAGTTATCAACATACACTCACTTCGTTAGAATTTACTAATGATGGGGCAACTGATGCCAATGAAAATCTGATCAGATGGGGATCAACAATTAATGATCCTTCAATAACTCAATTAGATTTTTCTGATGTTACATCAGATTTAACCATTAAACTTTTATCCACTGGGAAAATAGAAATAAGTCGTACCACTGGCTCTCCTAGTAAAATTATTGCAGACGCAAGTAAAGTAACTCAAATTACAGGAACCGGAGCATTTTCAAAAGATAATAAATTAGACCTTTCAGCTATTACGGCAGATACCCAAGTAACTATTACGAGTAGAGATGTGGTTGAAGTTAGTTATAGTGATAAAACTCTGAGATTCAAAAAAATCGATGATATCAATGGAGCTAATGGTGCTAATAATGTTTTTGACATACTCCCGTCGACGGAGTCGAGGGATTCTAACACCTCACGATGCTAGTTTTCTGCTTCTTCCTGTGCCAACTAGAGTATTGTGACCAATACTCCCCGTCGCTTCCAGTCCACAGACAT
>JBFRWG010000008.1:0-13256 GCA_051439445.1 Crocosphaera sp. | reverse complement strand
ATCTTCACCTAAACCGAATAAAGCTCGTAAATTTTGGGCATCTGCTTCCGTTTCTGATAGTTGTCTTTCTCCTTCAAGAATTTCTGCAAACATTCGCTGACATTGAGCCACTGATAAAGTTCTACGTTGAAGTTGTTTGAGAGTGATAGTATTTGAATCTTCGTCTAAAGCATCTTTTAGGACGCGAGTTAACCAGTTTTTCAACGTACCGATACACCCTAAAGATCGTTCGTAAAAATATTCCCAATGGCTCACTAAATCAGGTTCTTGAGCTAAGGGCATTTGTCGCTGAAGTGAAGGTGAATTAAGAGAATTAAGAAAAAATGTAACTTTTTCTATCTATGCAGAAATAGATGATCTAAAAAAGGTGACAAATGTTGTTGATAACTTATTTACCTTCCTGCAACAAAATAGATCATGAAAAATTTGATTAAAAAAGAAAAACGATGGGAAAATACTCAAGACTTAAAAAATGCGGTCATGCAATGGTGCGATCGCCTTGAAGTCGATGTAAAAGAGATACAGATTCGCCAGATGAAGCGGCAATGGGCATCCATTTCCACAAATAGAAGATTAACCCTAAATAGTGAATTATTAGATATCCCTAGAGAATTAGGTGAATTCGTCATTGTTCATGAATTAGTACATCTCATTGTTCCTAACCACAGTAAACTGTTTAAATGTTTTATGACGGCTCATCTTCCTGATTGGGAAGAAAGAGAAAAAAAACTAAAATCACACTGATTTTTGTTTCTCCATCATCTCCCCAAAAGGCACAAAACACCTGTGACACCACCCATCAACCCAAAGCGCAGGAAACTGAAACCTTGCGCCACAGTTGGGACACTCCGATAACAATGTTAACCCATGCTTTATCTGAACGATTAGTTGGGGCGATCGCTTCTAATCCTTCTTCCTCCCATTTTTTAACTAACCTTTGTACTGTTCGTTTCGATTTACCGAGTTTTTCTGCTGCTTCTTCCAGTCGTTGACTATAAGTTTTGCGATCGCAAGGTTGGAGTAAAGTTTGAATAACTTCAAGCTTTAACTGTTGATTTGTTAATCGAGTAAGTAATCTCTTTTGGAAAATATTGATGTTATAATCAATCTATAATGCCCATTATGTAAGGGTTTTATGCTTTAAAAACTTTGACGACACGATTTTGTTAAGACGACAAATAATTAGTGACTGTACAACAGATAATTAGTTAATGTACATAATTAGTTACTGTACAAAAATCTTCCCGTAACCTTCTATGAAGAAGTATAAGCCTATTAACGGCCTAGGGTTAATTCTTCTTTTTTACCCAAAATGCCTTGAGGTCGCCAGACCATTAACACCATCAAAATTAAACCAATCACCATAATTCTAAAATACCCTGCTTGGCTCGTAGTTAAAATTCCCAGTTGGGGTAATAAAAAGCGAGTTAAAGAATCATAAGCCCAGAAAATAACTGCCCCTAAAATAGTTCCCGCATTGCTTCCTGAACCCCCTAAAACAACAATAATCCAAGTATTAAACGTAATCAAAGGATCAAATTTATCAGGGTAAATAGTTGTTAGCTGCCAAGCAAAAAACGCCCCAGCAATACCGGCGATCGCACCACCTAACATGAAAGATTGTAACTTATAAAACAGAATATTTTTACCTAAAGCTTTGGGAACTTCTTCATCTTCTCGAATGGCTTTAAGAATACGTCCCCAAGGAGAATGAACTAAAAATTCTAACCCTCCATAAATAATAGCTAAAATAGATAACACCAACACCATCAACCCTGCTTTATAAGTATAAAACCAAAGGGCTGTTGTCCCTGTAATGTAGACTAATAAAATTAAACTGGTGGCGATAACACCCCAAATAATTAAGCTTAAAGGTTTTCTCGGTTGATAGCTTTTTCCCTGTATTTCTTGATTTTGTCTCCATTGAGAAGACAGACTCTTATACAATGTCCATTCTGCATAAATTGCTAAAATTGTTAAGATGGCAATCAATAATAATTTAATGGGTAAATTAGCTTCAATATTCAAGGGTAAAGGATATTGTCTTAATCCTAATGCACCGTTAGTTAACCATTCTTCATTTAAAGCAACTAAACGCACTAATTCCGATACACCAATGGTAACAATAGCTAGATAATCTTCTCGAAGACGTAGGGTAGATAGTCCAATCAATAGCCCTAAGATAGCTGCTAAAATAGCACCAGCCAATACTCCTAAAGGAAAAGGAATACCGGTTACGGTTAATAAAACAGTTGTGTATGCCCCCAAGGTCATAAAACCCACCACACCGAAGTTAATTAGTCCGCTAAAACCCCATTGTAGGTTTAATCCCAAGGCAAAAATACCATAAACCCCTGCTGAGGTAGTGATATAAATAATATAACCGCTAATGCCAATAAGTTGATCTAATAAAGGGTTATCCATGAATCAGAAAGCTGAAGATAAATAGCAATGCGATTATACAGTAATTAAGAAAAATTGCCTAGTTGACTTGATTGGGGTCAATCAGAATTTAGAATGTAAAATTTAGACTGTAGAATTTAGAATTTGGAATTAGCAACCCCTGAAGTTGGAGACTTGAAACCCTTTTTTCGGTCAACAGTGGATAAAAAAATCTCAGTCGTTGATGAAAACGACTGAGAACTTTAGTTGATTAATACCTTTCAAAAGTTAGCTAAAACCCCAGTTAATGGTAGGTTTAACCCCTGCTTTATCAACGACAGCATAGTTCATATCAGTGAATTGAGACGGGGATAATGTAAAGATCCATTATTATTATTAGAACTATGATCTAAAGCATCACCATACAAAGGTAAATAAGTCAGTAAACCTTATAAACCCAAGCTTCAATAGTAATTGCACCACCAAAAGCACTAGGTGGTAAACTAATATAATCGTCTTTTCCATCAAAACTTAAGACTGATTGTAAATTCTGTTCCGTTAGGGTTTTTACAGCCGTCATAAAAAAATCTCCTAATTTTGCTAATGAGTTTAAAATGTTACAAAAACTCAACTTTTTACTTTTGATGATTGATTAGAATCAATAACTAATCGTTGGGATTTTATAGAATCTAATCAATGTTTTTTTGTGCGTAATTTGATTATGTCATTAACGTTTTTATTATCGCTACTGTTGAAAACACATATATTTAATCATTATTTTTGTCTAATTCAATAAGTTTATAGACAGTTTATTTAAGAAATATTATCAGTAGATAAACTTTTATAGTGAAAAATATGTTTTTTGATTAGTAAAGATAGGGAAAGTTAATGCATCTTTTTTATACCCCCTAAAATCTTTTGATAATTTTAATAATTAGAAGTTATTTTCTATGATAGCTAACAGTATGCTATCCTGGTTAATGAATCTCTTTTTACAATTAAGTAAGATAGAATTAGTAGACTTAAGCAACATTATTATATGCTCTCTTCCGTACTTGATTCCTCAGTGTCCCATAGCCCCACCATTGTCAATTTAGACAATGGTTTAACCATTATTGCTGAACAAATGCCCGTAGAAGCGGTTAACCTTAATGTGTGGCTTCAGGTAGGTTCTGCGTTAGAGTCCAATGAAATCAACGGAATGGCACACTTCCTAGAACACATGGTATTCAAGGGAACACCAAAGCTAACCATTGGAGAATTTGAACAACGTATTGAACAACGGGGGGCCGTAACCAATGCAGCTACTTCTCAAGAATATACCCATTTTTATGTTACCAGTGCGCCTAATGATTTTGCCGATTTACTTCCTTTACAGTTGGATGTTGTCTTTAATCCAACCATTGAAAATAATGCTTTTGAACGAGAAAAATTGGTAGTATTAGAAGAAATTAGACGTTCCTATGATAATCCAAATCGTCGCACCTTTTATAGAGCAATGGAAACTTGTTTTGATGTCTTACCTTATCGTCGCCCAGTGTTAGGATTAGCATCAATTATTGAAGGGTTAACTTCTGAGCAAATGCGTGAGTTCCATAGAAGTCGTTATCAACCCAACTCAGTGACAATTGCGGCAGTGGGGAATCTTCCAGTTACACAATTAATTGATCTTGTCGCTGATAGTTTTGAAAAAACTTATTGTCATCAAAATCATCTGTCTGAGCAGTTTACTTCCTTAAAGTTTCCTGACTTTCCTGAATTGCCTTTTCAAGAGATTATTCGTCAAGAATACGACGATAGTCAACTACAACAATCTCGATTAATCATGATGTGGAGAGTACCGGGTTTGTTAGAGTTAAAGGAAACCTATGCTTTAGATGTATTAGCTTCTATTTTAGGTAAAGGAAAAACATCTCGTTTATTTCAAGATTTACGAGAAGATAGAGGATTAGTCTCTCAAATTACTGTTAGTAATATGACCCAAAATGTGCAAGGAATGTTTTATATAGCGGCGAAACTTCCCAGCAAAAATATTCCAGAAGTAGAAAGAAGTATCATTCAACATTTGCAAACCATTCAACAAGAATCTATCAAGGAAGAAGAACTAAATCGCATTAAAAGACAAGCTGTAAATCGTTTTATTTTTAATAATGAACGTCCTAGCGATCGCACTAATATTTATGGTTATTATTATTCTCAAATAAAAGATTTAGCCCCAGCATTATCATACCCTCAAATTATCCAATCTTTAAGCAAAGATGATATCTTAAGAGCAGCAGAAAAATATATCAACTGTAATGCTTATGGGATAACAGTGGTTAGGAATGAATAATGTATAATGAATGATTAATGAGGATAGTGTGTAAGCTGTAAACTTGCTAATAATGAAGCTAAAAAACTATGTGGACACAAATTTCTGAACATATTAGTCAAACAACAGGAAAACCTTTTACAGTTGAAACTCACAAATCAGTTAGTGGAGGATGTATTAATCAGGGTTATTGTCTGATTAATACAGATACGAAATACTTTGTCAAGATTAACCATGCTTCTCAAGTAGAAATGTTTGCAGCAGAAGCATTTGGACTTAAAGAAATGGCAGAAACTGACACCATTCGAGTTCCTAAACCCATTTGTTGGGGAATGACAGAACGCTCAAGTTATATTGTTTTAGAATGGCTAGAATTTGGCCGTTCTTCTAATAGTTCTTGGGAAGCAATGGGACAAAATCTAGCCAAAATGCACCAATATGAAGGAGAAAATAGATTTGGTTGGAGTCAGAATAATACCATTGGTTCCACACCACAGATTAACAATTGGACAGAAAAATGGGCAGATTTTTTTGCTGATTATCGTATTGGATTTCAGTTAAAATTAGCACAAAAAAAAGGAAGAAATTTTGGAGATTATACACAAATTGTAGAAACAGTTAGAAAAATATTATCAGAAATCAATCCACAATCTTCTTTGGTTCATGGTGATTTATGGTCAGGAAATGTGGCAGTCACAGAAGCAGGAGAACCGGTGATCTTAGATCCAGCAACCTATTACGGCGATCGGGAGGTGGATCTAGCGATGACAGAACTATTTGGAGGATTCCCCGCCGCTTTTTATAGAGGATATAATGAGGTATTCCCCCTGGAGCAAGGCTATAAAAAACGAAAAACCCTCTATAACCTATATCATATTTTAAATCACTTTAACCTATTTGGTGGGGGTTATGGTTCCCAGGCTAACTTGATGATTCAAGAAGTCTTGAAAAGTAAATAAAACGGTCACAGTGCCAAATTAAATGATGCGATCGCACGGTATGATCGCAGCATGATTCTACTAGGGTGTGTCTGCAAAGTTCAAAAATTTTAGTTGAGGGGAGCAGGGGAGGAAATTAACTCATTTTTAATATTCTAGTGCTTTGCAGACAGATCCTAGAGATAACCTACCGTGTAGACAGCTAGTCATTCTTTCTCTACTCCCCAAAAAACCAACTCAAGAGCATCAGCAGCATGACTCCTAGCATTAAGCTGAAAAAAGAACCCAAACCATTCAAAAGATGAATAGGAATGATAGCCATGATATAAGAAGCTAGCCAATTGATCCCAAAAAAAAGTAACAATATGATCCAAATCCACATGATCCGCTCTACCCCCCAATTATCAAGGTTTTAAGACAACTTCTTAACATTATGTAACAGAAAAACAGCAATCCTTTTAATAATATGTAACAAATAATGACGCAAAGGCATTGTATAAAATTAACTTGAAGGGAATACAAGACAGATGTAAAGTCATCTTGAGTGTCTCTCATAATTCTGGGGTCACCATTTCGTTTTCTCAGATTTCTTAAGGAAACTTTCGTAGGAGACTTAGGAAATCAAGGTGATTATGGTCTGTATCTACAGCATAATTCAACTTAATGGCAATCCCTTGTCCAACCCAACTCAAAATTATTCAGTCGAGTAGGAGATAAATTCAATGTTTGACGCATTTACCAGAGTTGTTTCTCAAGCTGATACCACGGGCTCTTACCTGACTAGCTCCCAGCTTGATGCTCTGAGCGCTATAGTAGCTGACGGCAACAAGCGCATGGATTCTGTTAACCGCATTACCAGCAATGCCTCTACCATTGTTACTAACGCGGCTCGCGAATTATTCCAAGACCAACCTCAATTAATCAATCCTGGTGGAAATGCTTACACCAGTCGTCGTATGGCTGCTTGTTTACGTGATATGGAAATTATTTTACGCTATATCACCTATTCTATTTTTACTGGAGATTCCAGTGTTTTACAAGATCGTTGTCTCAATGGACTGCGGGAAACTTATTTAGCTTTGGGAACTCCTGGTCCTTCTGTTGCCCTTGGTGTTCAAAAGATGAAGGAAGCTTCTTTGGCAATTGTTAAAGATCCCAATGGAATCACTGCTGGAGATTGCACTTCGATTATTGCAGAAATTTCGACGTACTTTGATCTAGCTTCTCAAGCTGTTGCTTAATAAAAGCCTTTTTGTGGTTCATAAGCAATCTAACACGATTTCAACACGGTATTCTAGGAAAACTTAGTAAAACAATCGGGAGATACAAAAACAATGAAAACCCCCTTAACTGAAGCAGTTTCTAGTGCTGACTCTCAAGGCCGTTTCTTAAGCACTACAGAGATTCAAGCTGCGTTTGGTCGTTTCCAGCAAGCCTCTGCCAGTTTAGAAGCAGCTAAAGCATTAACCGAAAAGCAAGCTTCCTTAGTACAAGGTGCAGCCAATGCGGTATACGCTAAATTTCCTTACACCACCACAACGCCAGGACCTACCTATGCTTCGGATCAACGTGGTAAAGAGAAGTGCTCTCGCGACATCGGTTACTACCTCCGTATGGTTACCTACTGCCTAGTAGCTGGTGGAACCGGACCTCTCGATGAGTACCTCCTCGCAGGTATCGATGAAATTAACCGTACTTTTGAATTGTCTCCTAGCTGGTATGTTGAAGCTCTCAAGTACATCAAAGCTAATCACGGTTTAAAAGGAGATCCTGCTGTTGAAGCTAACTCCTACATTGATTATGCAATCAACGCACTAATCTAGTCTTCTAGACAGTGCTGATGACCTGGAAAAGCGGGAGGTTGTTGGCTTAAGCAGTTTGCAATCTTCTGTTTTTCCAGGTCTTGCTGTGTTTAGGTAACAGTGATCTTATTAGGAAAAAAGTAGACGTAATAGTGGATCATTCTCAAGATAATGAAATTGTGGTATCCCTGACAGGGGAAGAATTACCCGACTATACAGTTGAAAAAGCATTACACAACTTACAGCAAACAAAAGATCCTAGCGCACGATATTATGCTGCTTGGTGGATCGGTCGGTTTCGGGTAAAAGATCCTGTTGCTATTCAAGCATTATTGATAGCGTTACAAGATGAAAGCGATCGTTCTGGTGATGGAGGTTATCCCTTACGACGCAATGCAGCTAAGGCCTTAGGAAAGTTAGGGGATGTTTCAGTTCTCCCTGCCTTGATAGAAGCTTTAAACTGTAGTGATTATTATGTCAGAGAGTCGGCTGCTCAGTCCTTGGAGATGTTGGGAGATAATCGTGCAATTCCAGCATTGATTAAGTTATTGGATGGTGGTATGGCAGCAGCGCAACAGGTAGAGGGTAAACCTCATTTGAATCAGCCTTATGAGGCAATTTTAGAGGCGTTAGGAACATTAAACGCTCAAGAAAGTATTCCCTTGATTGAGCCGTTTTTAGAGCATTTTATGCCAAGGGTAAACTATGGGGCAGCTAGGGCTTTATATCAATTAACGGGAAATCCCCATTATGGTGATAGATTAGTGGCTGCATTACAAGATGAAAGCCTACAGCTACGTCGTTCTGCTTTAATGGATTTAGGAGCCATTGGTTACAGAGAAGCAGCAGAAGCGATCGCCAATACTTTAGCAGAAAACAGTCTGAAGCTCATCTCCTTAAAAGGCATTTTAGAACATCATTTAAGTGAGAATATTCAAGATCAAACGTTAAATGATGACTTAGTTGAGATCATGACGTTAATGGATGGTTTGTTGTAACTACTCTAACCTGGACTTAACTATAATTGAGACAGTTGTTGTCCATAATAATGGGAAAAAAAATGTCTAAACTTCGTAACATTTTGATCGGTGCCGGTATTGCTGTCGTAGGAGGAATTGGCACTAAAATGGCTGTTGATTATTTTCGTAACCGTGATAAGGAAGAGGAGATCCCAGACACTGAGGAAGATGTTGAACCAGCATCAGAGGAAGAAGTGGCTTATGCAAACGTAGAAGACAGTACCATTCAAACTTTTCTCGATAATAGTTTCGGTGCAGAGGGTCGTTATGTTCCCACTCGCACCCCCAAAATTTTTGATTATCAAGACTTCCAATGTATGGTGATTTGGGCTTACGATAATGAGAAGGAAAAAAATCAACTCTTGGCTTTTAAATACACAGAGGAAGGTCGTAAAATGATCGCCAGCGTTGGTTATACGGCTGAGGCAACTGACTATAATGTCACTTTAGAGGATACTCCTTTTGCCATTGAAGTTAATGGAGAACAAATCACTTCAGGCCAAGGAGAAACCGACGGAACCGATGAAGTTGATTTGGTTCCTGCTGGGTCTTAATTACATTTTTGCATAATGAAACAGCGTTTGAATAACAGAGGTGAAAAATAATAACCTCTGTTATTTTTTGAATTAATTTTCTTCAAGATATTAGTTGACAATTGAATAAAAATAAATAAAATAGAGGCGACTATAGCAGTACAAAAAAAGGTGATAACATTATTGTAGGGTGGGCATTGCTCACCCTACAATAATATCCTAATCATGATGCGTAGTTCTATAGATCAGTTCCCTAACTTTATCAACCTAAAAAATATTTTTAATAGACACTTTTTTGGGTTAAAAATTTTGTCTATATTTTTCTTGTTTTATTTTTTCATTTAGAGACAACGAATCTTGATAAGTTAGGGGAAATGAAAATGTTTATATCTAAGATTATTAATCATGAAAAAAGTGTATTTATTATTCCTTGTCTAGCTTTAATTGTATCCATATTATTAGTGTTAGGATGTACGTCATTATTGATAGATTTAGAACAAAAAAGATTTATGGAATATACGAGAAATCATGTTCTAGATGAAATCAGTACCACGAGAGCAAAACTAGAAGGTGCATTAAACGAAAGATTATTTTTAATGCGAGGATTAGTTGCTTATATTTCCTCCCAAAATCCTCAAATTACACAACTAGAATTTGAAAATTTAACCAGTGTTATTCTTGCAAAAAGTAGTGGAGTTCCCAGTGCTGCTTTATTTAAAAATTCAATTTGTACCCATCTTTATCCTTTGCGGGGACAAGAAGAAGCATTGGGATTTGAACCCTTGAAAGTGCCAGGAGCAAAAGAGGCTTTTCAAAGAGCTATTAATACAAAAAAAACTGTTTTATCCGGACCCGTTGATTTATTTCCCCAAGGTGGGATGGTTTTTATTACTCGAACTCCAGTATTTTTAACTCCTTCAAATAATAGTCCCGAAACTGGTAACTATTGGGGAATGGTTAGTATCGGTATTGAACAAGATGTGTTATTAAAAGAAGCTGGTATTTTGAACAATAATCCTTCTCTAGACTATAGCATTAGGGGTTATGATGGATTAGGAAAAAAGGGGGAAATTTTTTGGGGTAATGATACAATTTTTAAGCAAAATCCAGTTATTTTAAATGTGACTTTACCTAATGGTTATTGGCAGTTAGCAGCCATTCCTATACAAGGGTGGAAATCCTATTCTTTTTTAGTGTTTTGGATTGCTTTTTTGGGAATAATAATTGCTTTATTTATTGGTATATTGATTTTCACTCTAACCAAAACATTACTAAAACTAAATCAAGAAGTGATAGAAAGAAAACAAATAGAAAATGAACTCAAAAAAACCAATGAAGAGTTACGTAAGTTAGTTAATTTAGATGGATTAACAAAAATTGCCAACCGTTATTATTTTGATACTTATTTGAATAAAGAATGGAAGAGATTAAGTAGAGAAAAGGAAACTTTATCTTTAATTTTATGTGACGTTGATTACTTTAAAAAATATAATGATTGTTATGGACATCTTCAAGGGGATGAATGCTTAAAAAAAGTAGCAAAAGCACTTGAAAAATCGGCACAACGTCCTGCTGACTTAGCTGCCCGTTTTGGAGGCGAAGAATTTGTTATTATATTACCCAATACTGATCTCCAAGGAGCGATTAAAGTTGCAACTAAAATACAAGAAAACATCAATAATTTACAAGTTGAACATCAGCAATCTGATGTGAATCAATATGTTACCTTAAGTATGGGTATTGCTCATACAATTTGTTCTCCTTCTCATTCCCCTCAAGATTTAATTACTGCTGCTGATCAAGAACTTTATAAATGTAAAAAAGATGGCAGAAACTGTTATAATTATATTAACTTAGTGGCTGAATAAACAAGATCCAATCAAATGAATCCAGAATATGAAATCGTTGCTAAAGAATATCAGAAACTTTCTAGGTTACCTATTGTTTTGTATGTTGATTCTTATAGTTACTTAAAAAAAATAGGCAATTTAAAAGGAAAAAAAGTTCTTGATTTAGGTTGCGGAGATGGTTTTTATACCAGAAATTTTAAAGAAAAAGGAGCGAAAAAAGTTGTTGGGGTCGATATATCTAAAGCAATGATTCAACTAGCTAAAGAAGTAGAAAATAAACAGCCTTTAGGGATAGAATATTTACTCAGAGATGCCACATCTTTAGGAAGTTTAGATGCGTTTGATCTAGTCACATCCTCATATTTATTGAACCATGCTTCTAGTGGGAAAGAATTATTATTGTTCTGTGAAACAATTGCCAAAAATCTTAAATTCGGGGGACGTTTTATCGGATTAAATAATAATATTTTTCGTGATCCTTCAGTTTATAAGAAATCAGAAAAATATGGGTTAGTAAATAGTATTGAAGGAGAATTAAAAGAAGGTTGTCTTATTAAAATAACCTTTCAAGTTCCTAATAGTAATCAAACCTTTAGTGTTAATGATTATTATTTAAGTCAAGGAACCTATGAAGAAGCATTTAAAGAAGCTGGATTAAAAAATCTGCAGTTTTCTTATCCAGAAGTCTCTGAAGAAGGGATTAAACAACTCGGCCAAGAATTTTGGGAAGATTTATTAAACTATCCCCCAATTATTATCATAGAAGCAAAGAAATAAATCTCATTTCAATAAGAGATTTAATGGTAATTGAAAACCGATAACTATAGCAGTTCTCATACTTGTGAGATACAGACTTTTCTAGTTTTAAGAGTCAGGAGTTAGATTTCAAATATTAGGTGTACCTCATGACTTTGAGAAACGCTATAAATTATAATAATGTAACATAATCGATTAATCTTGATCAGTTTTTTCTGAAGATTCCAAAGGTTTATTATCATCTTGATGATGATTTTTTTTATTGTTCTCTGAGGGATTTATAGGGGTGTTTACCCAAGAGAAACGACTAGGAATAGGAGTACGAGGAACTGCTTGTAACCCTTGAAGCATCTCTGATAAATGAAGTCCTTCCCGTTTTACTTCTTTAAGTTTATGCCAGACTGAACGAGACATCAATAAAGTACGTTCTATAGGATGTGCGCCTAATTTTTCTAGGTATTCTTCCCGTTCATGTTGATAATCTGCTGATACTAATTCTAAACTTTGAGTGGGAAATTTCTGGACAATTTCTGCCATTTGTGCTAATAATTTAGGATAAAGCCAAGTATAAGCAGGATGGACAATCAATTGTGCTTGATGAGATTGAGAACCATCCTTAGATAAAGTTAACTTAAAATAGCCAATTGCCGCTTTTCTTTGAGGTTCAAAAACATAACCTTGGGCAACTTCTTTTTGATGGAACCATTGTTGCCATTTTGAACACAATCCCTTGAAAAAACGAGTTTTAAAATCTTGAGAATTACGATCAAAAACTTGTCGTAATAAAGGAGGCATAGAAACACAATCTAACTGATACAATAAATGGGCATCAGCATTACTAACCGGCAATAAATTCGGTAACTCTACATAACTTTGTGCTAAGGTTTTTAATAATTCTGGTTCCAATAACCAATAGGTTAATTGGGCTAAGGGTTGAAAACCATTTTGACGATATAAAGCTAAGGTATTTTTTTCATTAATATTAACTTCTAAAACCCAAGTTCTCGCCTCCCAAATGGTTTCTAAACAGTAACGTAATAATTGAGATCCCACCCCTTTTGGATGAGTCAATAGTCCTGGTTGCTCTGGGGATGAGTTAACCAGAACTCGTTCAACTCGCCAGGTACTGCGTCCACTATTGAAAGGAGAAATCTGTATAAACCCCTTGAAACTGTCATGAGAACCATCAGGTGACTCAGCAATATAAACCCGAAAATGATCTTGCAATGAATTAGGAAACCAACTCAGAAACTTCAGCAGTCCAAACCAACGTCTAACCTGTTGTAATTGTTCTTGAAAAGAGATTGAGCCTGAATTTCCTTGAATCTGGCCAGTCTCAGTGTTAATAGCTTCTAACCAGTCAAGATCCCGATATTGGACGGGACGGATTAATGCTTGAGGATAATTATCAGAAGATGCTGTCATGAATCGCACTGGGATGTGGGTCGCCTAATCTCTATCTTAACCATTTTGAGGGATTTCTTGTTTAATTTAAACCCCATCATTAACCACGGGGTCTAATTCCTTGACCTTTAGGATTAATTGAGTTTGAATAAAGGGTATCGTAATCTTAATGTTAAAGATCAGGATATGCGCATCCTCATTTACTCGTATAATTATCATCCCGAACCCATTGGTATTGCCCCTTTAATGACAGAGTTAGCC
>JBFRWG010000007.1:0-32957 GCA_051439445.1 Crocosphaera sp. | reverse complement strand
CCTTGGTTAGCGTTAGAAAAAAAGTTTGAAACAATGTGAAGAAAAATAACAGTTGATCGGGAATCTTGGACCTTAGAATTAGGTTCAGGAATGGAAATGCAACCAAAATCTGTTACTGTTGGGGTAGCAGGAATTAAAAATTATTTGGTTAATAAAGGAGTATTAAAATTAGAAAATAATGAGCAACAAAAAACTGAAATAACGTTAGTATCTCGTCAACAAATTAAAAATTATTATGCTCCCACAGGAGGTATGATTCAAAATCGATTATCATTAGAAACTTTTGTCAAAAAGGGAGACAAAATTTATGAGATATTAACGTTTAATAAACAGGGAAAGTTACCAGAAGTTATTCATATCGATGCTGAAAATGATGGCTTTATTTTTGATATTTCTAGTAATTATTCTGTTAACCAAGGAGACTATGTTTTAGCTATTTGTAGTCCAGATTAAAGGTGGAATGATTTAATTTTCTAAATCATTAATAAGATGTCTTAAATAACCAACTTCAACCATACAATAAGCATCGTATTTATCTTCTCCATCTTCTAAAGATGGATATAGCTGATCAATTAAAAGTTTAAGGTCATCAATTGTATAGTCTTTATTAGAATAATAATTTGCAATTTCTTGTTGAAAGGTTTTAATTTTTTGTTGTCTAATATCAACTAATTTACTTATATTTAAGTTTAAAGTCTCTTGTAAATCTTTATTTATTGCTTGATTATCAGAATATATTTCTCCATTACTACGATACATAATTAAAGTTTCAAAGTTAGGAAATATGGGATAAATACTAATTAATTTGTCTCCTTTAGCCACATCACAATAGTGTCTGTTTTTTTTCACTCGTTTAGCAGGTCCACCACCTTTACAACATCCAAATAGGTTGTTATATTCCGTCTCAAGTACATTAAATTTAGAGCGAGGGAACCAATGTTCAATACTCATTGAGTCTATTTCTATTTTACTCAAACAGTAACAACAAATATATCCTTGTTCTTTTAACAAAGATATTTTCAAATCATTTTTAGGGCTATACTTGTTATATTTAGGTCTTATTTTATGATAGTGTTTACTTAACTGTAAGATTGACATTGATACGAATTGAGATGATGTATTGTCTATCAATAATTCTTGAAACCAATATATAACGAAAAGAACTACTATATGATTCCCTTCTTGCCTTTTTTTCTGATTATATTTTGATAAAGAATCAGGTTCTTGTTGTTTGTTAATATGTTTCATTTACTTGTTTCTTTTGATTTTTGATCTAAAATTAAAACTTGTGTTGAGACTAACAATATCTAGATCATCTTCCCCTAGTTCGTTAGATAATTTTAAAAGTTCATCTTTAGCTTGTTTGATTTTATTATCATCTTTAGATTGAAAACCTTCATCAATTAAATTGAAACAGTCTTTCAGTCTATTTTTGATATCAAATGGTCTTTCTGGAACTTCCATAAGTTCCGATAAAATAGAGTTAGAAGTTCTACCATAAGTATGATATCCTTCATCTTTTGCATTAATAACCATACCATTTTCTAGTATAAAAATATTTTCACTGTTTACTTTACTTAATACTTGAGGTGAATGGGTTGTAACAATAAACTGACAACTAGGAAAGGTTTGTGTTAGTGCTGGAATAATTTCTCTTTGCCATCCAGGGTGTAAATGGGCTTCTATTTCATCAATTAAAATGATACCTTTGCCTTGTTTTAAAACATCAGAAACCTCTAAACCAGGATTGGCGATCGCTAATCTTCTCGCTATATCCGCTACTATTAAAATACACTTTTTTTCACCATCTGATAATTGTGATAGTTTTAAGTCTATATCATCTTTAGCAATAGTTAATTCTGGCTTCATACCTCTAGAATCAAAAGTGAATTGATCAGAGGTATTTCTAACTATCTGTAAATCAGAAAATTTAGAATTATTTTGAGAATTGAGAGAGTTCAAAAATCTTGCTAAGGCACTTCTAATAATTTCAAGCTTATTATTTCTATATTTCAAATTTTTTCTAAGTCGTATTTCATTTTCATAATCTTCTTCATATTTAAACCACTCATAAAAAGTTTTTAAATTATGACTTGTATCAACTAACGGGTCTTTATAAACTGCATATTGTTCAATTTCAGGTATTAAATATTTTTCAGGATTACTAAAAATTTCAATTTTTTGAGAATTTAATGAAGCAACACTATAATAAGTAAGAATGGGAACCTGCCAATTGGGATTATTTTTAATAAAGAGATTTAATGCTTTACTATAATCTGTGAGATTAGGAATTTTACTTGTCATACTGATTCTATATCTATCCTCTCTGATGAAATCACAGAAAAATACTTGAGTCTTATCAATCCTTTGAGGAGGCAAGAAAAAACTACTAAAAATCTCAAAGCTTATTCTTGATTTTTGATTATTATTATACCTATCATCTAAACCTATCTTAGGATGGGGAAAATATTTAATAGATGTCTCACTATCTTGTAATAATGCAACATGAAAAATATAAGCTAAAAAAAACTTATATATACCATCTAAAATTGTTGTTTTCCCCGAACCATTCCAACCGATCAAAACCGCTAAATTTTCAGGTAAGTCTAGAGAAAGTTCTTGAAAGCCTCTAAAATTAGTAAATTCTATTTTTTTAATATACATTGTTAACCTTGTCTCAAATGAATTGAATTAACTGTAAACTGTTCAAAATTAAATTACTATTTTGACGATTCTAGAATCTTTTAGAACATTAGTAACTGTAACTTATCAATTATTAGTAACTGAGATTCCTACCGAAAATGGTGGGTTACGACGGATGATTAAATTCTCATTTATTGCTGATATTACCACCGTCTAACCCACCCTACAGTCTAAGTTGAGACAGCAATAATTATCCATTATCCATTATCCATTATTAATTAACGTGACCGTAAATGACGTAAAGTGGTTATGAATCATCCCCTGCTCAAGGGTATGTATCCCAGAATACTTAAATCTAGGTCTGATTGTATTATGACAATTCGTACCGTTACCACAACCCCCTTTGAAGGACAAAAACCAGGAACCTCTGGACTACGTAAAGCTGTCTCAGTTTTCCAACAACCTCATTATTTAGAAAACTTTATTCAATCTACCTTCGACAGTCTCGATGGTTGCGAAGGAGCAACCTTTGTCGTGGGTGGTGATGGCCGTTATTATAATCGTCAAGCCATTCAAATTATCCTCAAAATGGCTGCCGCAAACAACATAGGCCGCATTTTAGTGGGTGCTAATGGTATTTTCTCCACCCCCGCAGCATCGGCCGTTATCCGCAAAAATAACGCCTTTGGCGGCATTATTTTATCCGCTAGTCATAACCCTGGTGGTCCTAATGGAGACTTTGGCGTAAAATATAACGTTGGTAATGGTGGCCCCGCACCTGAAAAAGTCACCAACGCTATCTTTGAGCGCACCAAAACCATTAACGAATACAAAATTTTTGAAGCGGCCGACATTAACTTAGATCGCCCCGGTTCCTTTAAACTAGGAGCAATGGACATAGAAGTAATCGACTCAGTCACCCCTTATGTAGAGTTAATGCAGACATTGTTTGACTTCGATAAGATTCAGTCGGTGGTGAGTTCCGATAACTTCAAGATGTGTATGGACTCCCTCCATGCTGTTACCGGTCCCTATGCGCGGGCCTTGTTTGAGCAATATTTAGGGTTCCCAGAAGGAACCGTGACTAATGGCACACCCTTAGAAGACTTTGGCGGTGGACATCCTGATCCTAACTTAGTTTATGCTCACGATCTTGTAGAAATAATGTTCGCGGACAATGCGCCGGACTTTGGGGCCGCATCTGATGGAGACGGCGATCGCAATATGATCTTAGGAAACAACTTTTTTGTTACTCCTAGCGATAGTTTAGCGGTGTTAACAGCTAATGCAACCCTAGTACCAGGGTATAAGGATGGTATTGCAGGAGTGGCCCGATCCATGCCTACCAGTGCGGCTGCTGATCGAGTTGCTGCTAAACTAGGCATAGACTGTTATGAGACTCCCACCGGCTGGAAATTCTTTGGTAACTTATTAGATGCAGGAAAAGCGACTCTTTGCGGTGAAGAAAGCTTTGGAACTGGATCGAATCATATTCGAGAAAAAGATGGTCTTTGGGCGGTACTTTTCTGGTTGAATATTTTAGCAGTTAAAGGGGAGTCTGTTGAGAAAATTGTCAAAGATCATTGGCAAGCATACGGCCGTAACTTCTATTCCCGTCACGACTACGAAGAAGTAGAGTCAGGCCCTGCTAATGAATTAATGAATCGCCTTCGTTCTATGGTAAAAGATATGAAAGGCAAGACCTATGGTAACTATGAAGTTGCCTATAGCGATGACTTTGCTTATACTGATCCCGTAGATGGCAGTGTTAGTGAAAAACAAGGGATTCGCATCGGCTTTACCGATGGTTCTCGTATTGTTTTCCGTCTCTCAGGAACGGGCACCAAAGGAGCAACCTTACGGGTCTATATCGAAAGTTATGAGCCTGATCCTAACAAACATGATGTAGAGACTCAAGAAGCCTTATCCCCATTGATTCAGTTAGCAGAAGAAATTGCCCAAATCAAGCAATTTACTGGACGGGATCAACCCACTGTTATTACTTAATGATATAGAGATACCCTTGATTTAGAGACGTTTCCTGGAACGTCTCTATAGAAAATAACAATAACCTGATCATCAAATGTCTCGTCAAAGATTAAAATCTGATTTACCTAGTAAAATATGTCCGGTTTGTGGCCGTTCCTTTACATGGCGCAAAAAATGGGCCAAATGTTGGGATGATGTAAAATACTGCTCCGAACGTTGTCGCCGAAGACGTTCCCAAACCACCAATCAAGGATAAACAGCTATGAGTACAACCCAACCTAAAGTGATCATTCATGGGGGTGCCAGTTCCCTAGAGGACAAAGGGGGTTTACAGAAAGTTCGCATCTCCCTCCATAGCATCGTTACCGAAGTCTATCAAGTCCTCAATGATGGGGGAACAGCAGTTGACGCAGTGGTAAAAGGGTGTCAGTTGCTCGAAAACGATCCTAGTTTTAACGCAGGGACAGGATCGGTTTTACAATCCGATGGACAAATTCGCATGAGTGCCTCTTTAATGGAAGGGTTGACTCAAACCTTTAGCGGTGTGATCAATATTTGCCGTGTGAAAAACCCCATTGATCTCGCTAAACATCTACAAACCCAAAGCGATCGCATTCTCTCAGATTTGGGTGCAGCCGAATTGGCCAGAGAACTCAATATCCCCATTTATGACCCCTTAACGGAGTTTCGCGCCCAAGAATGGATAGCGGAGTGGAAAGATGATTTTCAGCGCAAAATGGGGCGTTTATTCGCCAGTACAGAGTCTTCTGAAGCTCGACGGGGAACCATTGGAGTCGTGGCCTTAGATAGTCAAGGAAAAATTGCAGCCGGAACCTCCACGGGAGGGAAAGGGTTAGAAAAAATCGGCCGCGTTAGTGACTCAGCTATGCCAGCCGGTAACTACGCAACCGCAGAAGCCGGGGTTAGCTGTACCGGCGTTGGGGAAGATATTGTTAACGAATGTTTAGCGGCCAGAGTGGTGATTAGAGTCGGAGATGGACTCTCCCTACCTGAAGCGATGGAAAAGTCAATGGAAGAATCTTTACAACGGAATCGGGACTTAGGAGCGATCGCCCTTGATCATTCAGGGATCATCAGTTGGGGCAAAACCAGCGAAATCTTACTGGCAGCTTATCATAATGGCTCAACCATTGGGGATACGTTGGAGTGGCAAACAGAAGAATTAATGGGCTATTGTTGAAACGTAGAAGCTATGATGATGGTATGAGGATGTTACAGGACTCCGCAAACAAAGCCCACGTGCTTTAGTCGTGGGAGTGTCAACAGTTAACTGTAAGCGACAGTATAATCCATGGATTTAATTACGTTACAAAATTTTCTCGATAATAGCTCCTTTCTCCTTCTCTTCCTAACCATGCTCATCTATTGGGGAGGGGCCGCCTTTCCTCGTTTGACTTGGTTGCCTACCTTGGGAACCACAGGAGTAGCGATCGCTAATCTCTGTATGGCTACCCTATTGGGAGCTAGATGGTTGGAAGGGGGTTATTTTCCCTTAAGCAACCTTTATGAGTCCTTATTCTTCTTAGCTTGGGGGATTACAGCTATTCATCTGGTGGCTGAACAGATGAGTCGCAGTACCTTGGTGGGGGTGGTAACAACCCCTGTCGCTATGGGAATTACTGCGTTTGCTGCTTTGACCTTACCCCCAGGAATGCAAACTTCTGCCCCCCTCGTTCCAGCATTGAAGTCGAACTGGTTAATGATGCACGTTAGCGTGATGATGCTTAGTTATGCCACTTTGATGGTGGGTTCTGTCTTAGCGATCGCTTTTTTACTGGTGACTCGCAACCAGGAGATCGAACTTAAAGGGAGTTCTGTCGGCACCGGAGGTTATCGAAATAAGTTGGGACGAGACTTACTTAACAACAGCCATCAAGCACCGAGTATGACCTTAGCTCAAACCAATGGCAGTGGAGGAACTGCTGTCTTGGAAACAGTGAGTATCACTGCTGAAAAAGTGACCCTTTCCCCTCAACGTCTCAGTTTAGCGGACACTTTAGACAATATTAGTTATCGTATCATTGGTTTAGGGTTTCCTTTACTGACCATTGGTATTATCGCTGGAGCGGTTTGGGCTAATGAAGCTTGGGGATCTTATTGGAGTTGGGACCCTAAAGAAACTTGGGCTTTAATTACTTGGTTGGTCTTTGCTGCTTATCTTCATGCCCGTATTACCAAAGGTTGGCAAGGACGTAAACCTGCTATTTTAGCCGCTAGTGGTTTTGTGGTGGTTTGGGTATGTTATTTAGGGGTCAATTTATTGGGTAAGGGTTTACATTCTTACGGGTGGTTTTTTTAACAAGTATTTGGGTGGGTATTTCCCACCTGATCCCTATTGTTAATTTTTTTATCCTCAATCTCGGATAGTGTTTGCCTTTTCAGAGAAGTTATTAAAATGGGAGTGGAAGGGTGTGCGGAGCGAATCTCTTACCAGTAACCATCAACTTGTTGAAAGTTAGTGGAGGGTTTGCTATGAACTACCGCAAGTTATTCATCAATGTGGGAATGGGTAGTCTAATTGCGCTTCCCATCCTCCTAATAACGGCCAAAGTGGCTGAAGCTGATAATCAATTAACCATTCATAATCACACAAAAAGCAACATTACTGAATTGTATCTTTCCCCTGAATGGTCAAGATATTGGGGAAGTGATCGACTTGCTCGAACGCTGAAACCTGGAGATAGTATTACTCTATCCTTCACAGGAGAAACCTGTGTTTATGATGTTCTGGCTAAAGATGCTAATGGCAATGAAGTTCCCCCAGGAGGGTTCGGTGAGTTGAATTTATGTGAAACGAACCATTTTGCTGTTACTAATAACAGTATAAGGGTCGTTAAATGGCCTTGATGGGTGATTATATTTATTCTTGGGAAGTGAGGGGTGAAATATTAGCTAATTTGATAGACTTCGACCCCAATAAGAATTGAGTCTGAAGTTAGCATAGAGAAAGTTCGTGGAGGTTTACTATGAACTATCGTCGATTATTTACCAATATAGGTGTTGGTGCGTTGATAGCTATTCCCATGATGCTTACCAACACAGAAGGGGTAAAAGCAGAACGTCGTGAGTTAATGATTCATAATCATACGGGGACTGATATTGCATGGCTACAAATCTATCCCAGTTGGGCGAGAAATTATCGTCGTTCCCGTGTTAGATATGGAAAATCAGGTTTTGTTTACCTAAAAACAGGGGATAGCATTCGAGTCACACTCTCAGGCTCGTCCTGTGATTATGATATCATTGGCAGGGATTCTAATGGCAATAATGTCCCTGTGGGTGGTGTCGCTGACTTTGATACCTGTGAGAACCGTCGTATTGGTCTAACCTATATTAGTATAAACACCATTCCTGGACTCACTGCACGGAGGTAAAACAGGTAAGGTTTGTTAAGGTTTTTTTTAGAAAGACCGAAGAATGATTTAGGGGGATTTTCCCCCTAAAATGTTGTAGTTCGCTGAAAAAGTTGGTTATGCTTAAATTTTTGATTAAGGGAGCATAATCATGGAAGCTACGTCAGTTATAAATAAGATGTCCTCATGTAGCAGTTTCTATACTTTTGAGCTACAAAGGTTATCGCTTTGAGACGTTGGTGTGAGATTATAATTCATGTTTCTCAAAATTCGTTCTTCAAAACCCGATATTAAAATTGTTACCCGTCGCAGAAGAAAAAAAAGGCTTCTTCCCTTGATTTTTCTGTTAACTTTGGGTTCATGGTTAGGTTATAAACAGTTACAAAGTTATT
This sequence comes from Crocosphaera sp., assembly GCA_051439445.1. GTDB lineage: Bacteria > Cyanobacteriota > Cyanobacteriia > Cyanobacteriales > Microcystaceae > Crocosphaera. The sequence continues at coordinate 24,559 of JBFRWG010000007.1, read as the reverse complement.
TTGTGCAACCCGAAGCTATATTTGTTCTGGGGGGCCACGAAGCTCGAGAACGTTTTGCAGCTAAATTTGCCCTTGAACGTCCTAACATACCCATTTGGGTCTCTTCGGGTAGTCCTCAAGACTATGCTACTAAAATCTTCACCAATGTAGGGATCAAAAGCGATCGCTTACATTTGGACTATCAAGCCAAGGATACTGTCACTAATTTTACTAGCTTGGTCGAAGAATTAAAAGCACAAGGTATTAATAGTGTCTATCTTATCACCTCTGATAATCACATGAATCGAGCCAGAATTATTGGAGAAATTGTTTTTGGTAGTCAAGGAATTATTCTAAAACCTATTGCTGTTCCCTCTCATGGTTCTCCTGAACCCATAGAAAAAATGCTCAGAGATGGAGGAAGATCCGTGCTTTGGTTACTAACCGGAAAAACAGGGGAAAGTTTAATTCTACCAATGAATAATTAATAGGGAATCGTGGAAGTGTTAAACTTTATAATGAGGATCAAAAAGAGTAGAAGTGACTATGTTGAATATTTTAAATTCCTTATTGGGTCGTCATCCTGAAAAAATCAATGCTAACGTTGAAATCTATACTTGGCAAACCTGTCCTTTTTGTATTCGTGCCAAACTTTTATTATGGTGGAAAGGGGTTAATTTTACTGAGTATAAAATTGATGGGGATGAAGCTGCTAGGGAAAAAATGGCCCAACGTTCTAATGGTAAACGAAGTGTTCCTCAAATTTTTATCAATAATCAACATATGGGGGGTTGTGATGAATTATATTCTCTTAACGATAAAAATAAATTAGATCCTCTTTTAACAATGGATAATTAATAATGGAGAATGGAGAATGGAGAATGGATAATTGTCTCTCCTTTCTAAATTCTAAATTCGCGCATTCCGATTGACCCACATTTTAACTAAGGGAATTTCAAAATGATATTGACTGTCTATTTGCTCAATAATATGATGTCGTAACATATACTGTAATGCTGTTTCGGTGATGTTATTTCTATCTGTGTTCGGTTGTTCACCTTTCGCTAAATTAAACAGTAAACTTTGGCCTGCTAAAATTTCAGTTTCTGACTCACCGGTAAACTCTTTCCAAATATTCGTAAAATAGGGTTCACCTTTAATAAAACCGTCTTCAATAGCAGCTTGTAACAGTTGTTTAGTAATAGTATCAGTGTGATGAAGATTGGCTTGCGTCACCATTGCTGCACCCAAAAGTTGCAATAAATAAGGTTGACAACGGGTGAGTTTCAAGACTTCTTCTACAATACCTTCATCGTAACGCACAGTAAATTCTGGATCAGGATCTAGGAGTAATTCTTTGGCTTCTTCTGTTTCAAGATAAAGCATTTCTATGGGAACTACACTGATAAAATAACTACTCCAGTTTGGTCCTATTTCATCGAGGGTTTTGACACCAGAAAAGAGAAACCCTAATTGCTCATAATGTTGAATGAGATGACGCAGTTCATCAAACAATTTTAAGCTTATTTTTCCTTCATTAATAGCAGTGCCAATTTTTTCAAATTCATCTAAATTAAGTAATAGTTGTCTATCTTCTAGTTTCTCCAATGCTTCATCTAACCAGTCTTCTAATACAGTGTAAGGACTCTCTTTAAACTCGTTACGCTTGGGAGGTGTGGGTAATAAAACCCCTTGAGCTTTGCTATCTTTATACATAGCTCGTACTAAACCCTGACAAAAATCGCCTTCACTGGTGGTAATAGCTGCGCTTTGCATATCAAGGAATACAGGCAATACGTCACTGGGAAACATACGGGGAAGATTATATAAAAAAGACGTTTTGCCACAACGACGAGGCCCGTAGAGAATGAGGGTGGGGCGATCGCTATTAAGAATACGGCGAACAATATCATCGGCGAACTTCCGGCGACCTTTAAACAAGTAATCACGATTTAAACGGACAGGGTTGCCAAACTGAAAGGGGTTGAGTTGTTCCCCTTGAGACTGTTTTTGCTGTTCTTCGAGTTCTAGTTCAATGACTCGCTGCCATCTTGTTATGACAGGTTGCCAACGCTTGATCTCAGGGGGTTTCAATCCTAGTCCTGGCAGTTGCATAGATAGCCTTGCTAACCTGTCTAAAACGCGCTCCAAGCCCCGTTCTCGTAACGCTGCATTGCTGGCCTCGAAAGCTGCCTCAATGTCCCTGGCAACCCCTTGTAAGCGGGGTAACATGATAGAAAGTTCTGCTTTAATATAGGGTGAAAGTTCTGTTTGAGGGGCGTTTTCTGGTTCGCTGTCTGATTGATAGAAAGTTGGAACCAGTAACGGTAATAAAGGATGATCTGGTTTGGGGATAGATATCAGTTCGGCCAAAGTTTTGACGGTGGTTAATTGATCGGCAATAATTTGAGGTAATGCTTGTTTGATGGTGTTTTGGAAACCAGGTAAAGGTTGGGTTTGCATTTGCTTGAAGGTTTCCATTGCTGCTGAAACATCTTGACGGAAGGCGGCAGCTAAAATCCGATCATGATTTGGTAACGGTAGCCAGAGTAATTCTGTTGTATGGGGCGGAAGAAGCTTTAAACTGCCTATAGGGTTGCGATGAAAACCGAGTGATAGTAAGAGACTGATAGGTGTTGAGAGTAAATAGTCTGGGAAGAATCGGTAATAAAAGACTAATGTGATAGGAATGGTTAACAGTGAATTTAAACCAAGATTTTCAAAGCTAAGAACGGTTAATATTCCTGCTGTGATGATGCCTAGCCATTTTTTCTGTTCTGCTGCAAAGCTGAAAGCGACTAATATACAGACCAAGATAAATAAAGGCAAAGGCAAAGTAGTAACTCCCGCCACTCCTACCGCCACGACTCCCGCCACGACTACCGCCACGACTACCGCCACGACTCCCGCCACTCCTACCGCCACTCCTACCGCCACGACTCCCGCCACGACTCCCGCCACTCCAACTATATCCTCATCAGTTTTCAGTTGATATTTGCCTATAAAGAAAAAGAATGCTGAATACAAACTAGCCAAGAAAACAAAAAACCAATTTTCAGTAGCTAACAAACTCCCGACAAAAAAACTGACGGTTCCACCAATCATAAAGATAGTGCGTGACAAAACAAGAAGGTTGCTTTGTAGGAACCAAAATGTCAGCACATTAGTGATGACTAACAGAACTGTCCCTGCGGTCAGGCTAATTGCTATTTGATATAAAGGAGGTAAGATATTCTGTGCTTCGTTTAATCCTGTTAACCAAAAATCAGGTTGTTGCAGATAAACTATTAACCAGATTAAAGGAACAGTTAACCCAATAGGTAAAAACCAAAAACTAGCACCATAAGCAGTTAATAAGACAATGGGTATCTGTAACCAATCTATTCCTTGACCTTGGATATCAATCTTGATGATGAGAAGGAGACTAAGACACAGTAATAATAAAAAGTATTGAGCAAGAAAACGAAAGTTGAAATTAAGTAGAAGAATATCTGAAGAAGTAGTATTTGATCTTTTTCCCTCTATTTCCTCAGCAGGAAACCATTCATTCATTCGCTGCTGAAGCTTGGAAGGATAAAACATTGCCCAATAAAATAATTCCCAAGTTTCGCGCAGAAAACGATTCATAAGTTTTTGTATTTATTGACTCAGGGTTAAAATGTCTGAGGACATATCTACAACTAATCGCCAATTTTTTAACCACTGACGACCCATTAATATTTCTGTAATACCTTCTCCAGTATAGACAGGAATATCAAACTCTTGTCCATCTATTCGCACTTTTCCCATATAGACATCAAACTCTGCATATCCACTTGCTGTTAACATTAATTCGCTAGTAAGATAAAGCCAACTAAACCCTTCTACATCTTGTTGATCAATTGCAAGCCAATGAGAGAAGCCTGTATCTAGCATTGCATCAACTTCCAGTGATACTCCTTCTTGTGTAATTAACTCAATTGAAAAAAGTAACTCATCCTGATTACCAAATGTTCCTTGAATCATAATGTACCAGAAACCCCTGTTTCATTAATTTGAAAGAGAAACGTTTTCTTATTAGGGTAAGTCTGGCGTATCTTCTGAAGAATAGTCATTTCATCTTGCTCAATGATATAGCTACCACTGTCAGGTTCAATGACTATATACCAATTATAGTGAGTTTTGATTAACTGAGGTTGAAGACGGTTAAAAATTGCTTGGCAACGCTGACGATGTTCTACTATTTCCGTTTTCCAGTGATCAAGCTTTTCTTCTGACCATTGATTTTCAGGAAATATTCTTCCTGTAGGAACCTTCGGAGTTAATTTTGTTTCAGTCATAATCATTTTCCCTAATTAATATCTTTAATAGTCATTCCCAGGAAACAAGAATATATCTACAACTAACCTTATTTTAACTTAAATTATCACAACTGACTAAGATAGCCTCAAAATAAAGTCTTAAACTACGAGACATAAATAGCATCCTTTTCTACTGATTTAAGGAGTTGAGGTTTTAACATTTTCCTACTGACTAAATCAACGGATAACCCTAAACTATCTTCCAAAAAAAACTTTAAGTCCATATAGTTGTCAAAAGTAACTACTCCTTGAAACTCCACTAATAAATCAAGATCACTGCTACTTTTTGCTTCATCTCTAGCAAAAGATCCAAATAAAGCTAATGACGTTACTCCATAACTTTTAATTACCGTTAAATTTTGCTTTAAAAAGTCAATTAAATCTTCTTTATTCATCTTCTTAACGACTCCAAAAAATTCTTAATGCTTCAATCAATCTAGTCAATAAAAGATTTAAGTAGGGTGCGCTCTAGCAAATTTAATTTATTGGGAACACACTATAATGTTGATTATGCCGTAACGCACCACAATCATCATTTTTGGTGTATTACGCTATGCTAATACACCCTACCATTATTTTATCGTTGATTTTTGATACACTCTGCAAATGCACTGCTAAACAAACCACCCTCTTGACGCAATAAACCATGACGCTTCAATATATCAATAATGGCTGCACTGGGAACCCCTAACCCTGGAACTTCCGCATGATACCTTAAAGCATGACGTTCAACTTCGGTTAAATCTTTCCAAAGTTCCTGAAATCTTGGCGTTGCTTGGAAAATAAACTCTTTTGTAGCTCTTTCATTATCCCGATATTGCCACCATAATGAGGCTGCCATCTGCACATAATAAGGCAACCCACCAGCTAACTCATCAATCCATGATAACGGTGCAACATCATGATTAAACCCATTTTCTACTAAATTGTGCCAAGCTTCTACTTCTAATGCACCGAGAATAGTGGTACTGAAAATATTGGCAAAGGGAGAGGTTAAACTTAAAATTTGATACAGTTCACTGACAGGCCGTTTGCTAAAGATTACCATGGTTAAAAGACCGGCAGAAGCTTTAGATCGCCAATCTTCCCCCCAGTCATGAAATGCCTCCAGTCGCCGACTAATGGCTTCAAATTCATCTAACATAATAATCAAGCGATCGCCTTGATCCACTAATTCCTGTAAGCTATCTTCTATCTCAAAGGGATCGTCATTATCTTCTTTTGACCAAGGTTCTTCCCCTATCTGCTTTTTAATCCCTCGTCTGACTCCTTCAAGAATACCCTCTGGACTATGAAACTTGCCGTTACTGAGGTCAAGCGCGATGATTAAGGGTTTTTGGTCAGGTTGAAAAAATTCTTCTCGACGTTCTTTGATATAGCGCAATAGAGAGGTTTTCCCATTGCGCCGTAATCCTACAATATTAATGCACTGAGGACTAACTGCACCAATTCGATTTTTTAGGTCTAAAATAGCTTTTCGTCGCCCATAGAACCTTTCCGGTCTTACAGGTGAGCCAAATTGAAAGGGGTTGGTATCTCTAGACTGTTGTTGCTTATGAAAGCGTTGATTGAGGGCTGCAATCTCTGGAAATTGTTCTAAAATGACTTGAGTGGGAACGGCACGCCCCCCTAAATCACTACTGGTATCACGGGAAATATTGACCATTCCACAGACTTTTCTGGTCCCTAAATTAAGTAAAGGGGAACCACTAAACCCGTCAATAAGTTGTCCTTGTTTTAACTTATAACGTAAAACCGTTTCCTTAAAACTTTCCCCCTCATATTTAAAGGTTGCAGAGTCTCCTTCTGGATAATCGACTTCTACACTTTTGGGATAACCAAAAATGTATAAATCTTGATTGATTATTGGTTCATTTTCATCGAGATCAACACAACCATGTTGAGGAATATCACCCTCTAATTGTAGCAATGCTAAATCAAGGGGATATTCTAGTAAGGTTTTAGTCTTAGCTTGATAGGTTTGATTGTTAGCTTTCCAGAAAACATTAATCAGGTTAGATTCCGCATCTTCTACAACATGAGCGCAGGTTAAAATGAACCCAGAAGCGACAAAAAATCCCGTTCCCTGACTCTCGCCATAGTTTAAACGCACCGTGCATTGTTGTAAATAGTCTCTGATCGTCATCTCCAATAGTGTTAATTAATATAGCAATCAGTAATGATATATGAGAGGACATAATAATATTATGGCCCTACAACGGTGATTTGTGGTGGTTTAACACTGTTAAACCCTACTCCTAATACTCTCATAAATGAAACCTGATTGCTATAATTTCTAACTTTTAACTTCTAACTTCATTACTCTCCCCATTCCATAGTAATTTCTAGATTAGCTTTACCCGTTCCTTTAACAATTAAACCGGTTAATTCTCCACTTTCAACAGCAATTTCTAATCCAAAAGTAACACTAAATTTATCGGGTTTAACTTCTTTATTTACTTCTTTTAATGTCTCAGCAACATCATTAGCAATAGATTTAATAATACCTGTTGCTTTCTTAAAAACTCTTTTTTCTGCGGATACGGGTTGTTCACCAAGTTGGGTGACTTGAACTTTAATAGTTTCCCCATCTGATAATTTTAAAGGAATAATTTTCTCGGATGCCATTGACTTACTCTATTCTTTCATTATCTATGAATTATACAATACAATACAATACAGTAGATAAGAAATAAAAAGCTTCCTTATTTTAAGCTTCCAACTTGAGGGATAAGAAATTCTAAATTCTAAATTCTAAATTCCAATTGACTTTCCTCCTGTTTTACTCACTAGACAAATGTCCTCAATGTGTATCGTTTTTTCCAAACCCTTAGCCATATCATAAAGAGTTAAGGCAGCTACAGAAACAGCCGTTAATGCTTCCATTTCTACCCCTGTTTCTGCTTTTGTGATAACCGTTGCTTCTATTTGATAACCCGGTACGTTTTCATCAGGGATGATATTTACCTCAATTTTATGTAAGGGTAAAGGATGACATAAAGGAATCAAGTGAGCGGTTTGTTTTGCTGCCATAATACCGGCTAGTTTAGCTGTTCCTAAAACATCACCTTTTGGTGTATTTCCTGCTTCTATTGCCTGAAACGTTGTCAGTTTCATGCGGACTTTTCCTCTAGCAACTGCTTCGCGACGAGTTATACTTTTAGAAGAAACATCCACCATTTGGGCTTCTCCTTTTTCATTGAGATGAGATAGTTTGGATTCAAAGTGATTAGACATAAATTTTTAATTATTAATGAATAAAATTTCTTTCCATTCTTGCTCCGATAACGGCTGCGTTATTAATTCTATCTTAAAATGTTGTCTGGCTGCTTCTGTTAAAACTGCGATAATATCTTCTTGAGAATAATCATCTGATAATTGTTCCATTAGGCTTAAATTCCAAGGGGCAACTTGATTAAAAATCGTTTCAAATAAAGCTTTATCCGTTGACAAAATCATGGAACCATGTTGCAATATAGAGCGTTTCCCTCGCCGTTGTGCGCTACCAATTAGTTTACTACCATCGGCCGTTATTAAGTCTGCTATCGTGGCCGTATTAAAGCAACTCGAATTATGAATATAGCCTCGTTTTGCTGCACCGTATTCTAAGACAATGCCAAGATTACACCAACCTTGAATTAAAAAGGTACAAATATCTTGATAAATAGCTAAGGTTTTACGATCATCTAGTGACATGATAATGGCATAAGTTAAATCTCCTTGATGTAACACAGCCCTTCCTCCTGTGGGACGATAGACTAAGTCTATGGGTTCTTGTTTCCAAATTAAACTATTCCAATGCTGCGGATATTTTTTCTGTAAATACCCTAGAGAAATAGTGGGTTTTGACCAAGTATAAAAGCGTAATGTAGGAATAATTAGGCCTTTTTCATATTGCTTTAATAACCAACTATCTATAGACATTTGTATGATTCCTGCTTTATGTATAGGAGGAATCAAACGCCATGTTGTGACCATATTAATTTATGATTGCAAAGAAATAACTTGCCCGATAATAACCATAATGACTGTTAAAAATAAAGCCATAATATCGCAATTTTTATAAACTATTTTTTCTGAACTAACAGGCATTCCTTCATAACCTCGCGATAACATTGCTTGATAAATTAATTCTCCTCTTTCATAACTGCGAATAAATAAAGAGCCAATGCCATTTCCCATGACTTGACGAATCATCTTCCCATTACTCATTAAATTTCGAGAAATGGCGGCTCTTCTCATCATTGTAAATTCTCGATTTAAAACATCAATATAACGATACATAGAAGCCATAATTGCTACTAATAAAGGGGGCATTTTTAATGCCAATAAAGCTGTAAATAAATCAGAGATAGCTGTGGTTAAAATCAGTATATTTAACACTAACAAAGATAAGATTACTTTAATGGTAACACTCCCTAAGACCATCACCCCAGTGGTAGTAATTTGTAGGATGCCCCAAGACCAAATAACCTCTCCTTCTGGGCGAAATAAAGTCCCTAATAATACTACCCCAACAAACAAAAATTCGACGATCACCCTCGAAAGTAAGCGAATCCAAGACACACGACTAATACAGAGCAAAAATAATACGCCAATGCCATAAACTCCCCAAGTTTTCCATTGGCCATTAGGGGTTAAAGCGATGGCAAAAACCCAAATAAATGAACATAATACCCTCGTTTGAGAACTCAATAAATGCCAAATAGTTCGAGGTTTTTTTTGATGTTTGTCTAAAAAAGAATGGATTTGCAACAACATAATTCAAACTCAGGAGAACTTAAGATGTGGGGAGTGTAGAAAGAATATTGAGCTTTTGCTCATCTGCTCCCCTTGCTGCTGCATTACTCATCTCCCGGTTTCTTAGCCGAAGGGGGAATCAATAATTTACCCGCCCCCCAAGCAATGCCAAACGTTACCATAGTACCCGCTAAACCAGCCAAGGGAGTAGCTAAGACATCGGGAACCCCTCGTAGGGCATATTCTTCAAAGATGCTGTAGAAAGGCAATTTTGTTGCGGCTGCATCTTCGATCGCTTTGTCTTCAAATTCTAAGTCTTGGGAAACTCGATCTAACCCATCTGGATCGGAACTGGCAAAGGGAGAGACCAACATAGCAACAGCTAGAGCTACTCCAAGACCACTTAAGATAAATAAACGATTACGCTTGTTAGAAATATTATTTGTCATTTTAGCAACTGAATTAACTCATTATCGACTTACTGATTCAAACGAAAGGAAAACGGTTGATCATAGATCAGATCAGGACGTGATCGCCAAACAAATCCCACAGCGATCACGGTAATAATGGCTTCTCCGATGCCAATAACCACGTGCCAAGATACCATTGCGATCATTGAAACCAGTAAAGGAACCGTTCCCGATAAGGCTAACTGTAGAGCTGTGGTTATCGCTGCGATCAGCACGCTAGACCAAGACGCTACCCCTGTGGCAATAGCCATACTGGTCCAAGAACGACGACCTAAAGCAAAACGAAGGGATTTATAGAGATAGTAACCACAAAAGGTTCCTAATAAACCCATATTTAAGATATTAGCTCCTAATACGGTCAAACCTCCGTCTTGAAATAGAACAGCTTGGACAATAAAAACCACTGTTACCACTAATGTTCCCGCCCACGGTCCGAGTAGAATACCCGCTAAAGTTCCCCCGACTAAATGGCCTGAGGTACCTCCTGGAATAGGAAAATTAATCATCTGTGCTGCAAAAATAAAGGCTGCACAAACCCCCATTAAAGGGACTGTTCTTTCTTGATAGTTTTTTTGGACTTTCTTTAGGGCAATAGCAATCAAAACCAGGGTAATAACCCAACAAAATAAGCTCACAGAAGGACTTAAAAAGCCATCAGGAATATGGAGAGCAAAATAGGGAGATAAGAAAAAAGGTTCTATGATTTGTATCATGACGAAGTTAGCTCAAGCATCTTTATATTGATTTAGCCGTGTGTTGCTTTAGGGGTGAACCTGTTTAGTTGTTTTATTCAATTACAATCCTTGGTATCCGCAATGTAGTGGAGGATTCTTTCGATATCACTGTTAGAGGTCCGTGCTTCCACAAATGGTAAACGTTTTCTCTCCGTCTAAGGACTATTTTTATAACATCTTTAGATTTAGTTGGCTTGAATAAAGTTAGAAAAAAGATTATTAAAAACAAATGTTTAACAATTGAAGCCAAGCTACAGTGATTTCTAAAATTAATCTAAAATAATTCATCTACTCTGAGAAGGATTAGGCACAATTGCTTTATTGGTGACTGATTCTAGATAGCCCAAAGAGTGTAAGTTAGGACACATCAGATGCAATGGTACAATTTTACATCCTATAAAAGAAAAATAATTCTCAGCATTATAACTATTTTCTTGGTGCTATTACAAAGCAGCTTTTTTGCTAGTTATGGCTTAGAGCCTGTCTCCCAAGATCAGGGATTTTCTGTTATTTTTGATCACAATAATTTATTTACTATTGAGACGGGGAATGGCTCCTTATCAGCAGAAGAAAGAGCTAACATTATTACTCGAAGATTACATAATATTGCCAATGATAATAACCAAGAAATTAGTGATGACAACTTTGACATTGATGATCGGGGCCATATTGTTGTTCTGTTATTTAACAAAAAAACCCTCATGACAGTGACAGGAGATGATGCCGTTGCTGCGGATACCTCTCGCCAAGCATTAGCAGAACAACATTTAAAGACTATTAAAAAAGCTTTAAAAGCTTATCGTATAGAACGCCGTCCTTTTTATTGGGTAATTGGCGTGATTTGTACTGTTATTACTTTAATAATATTGTTAGTAATTCTTAAAATATTTGATGTTATTTTTCCTTATATTAATCGTCGTCTTGACAGTTGGCAAGGTACTTTCATTCCTTCTATCAGCATCAAAAATTTAGAACTCTTATCAGCAGCAAAATTAACACAAACGGTTAAAACAATCATCAAAATTATTCGGATAACTTTAACCTTCTTTATTCTTTATATATTTCTTCCTATTGTTTTAGGCTTTTTTCCTCAAACTAGGAAAATTGGCAACTTACTATTTGACTATTTACTTAAAGCAATTAATAGTGTGTTCAGTGGATTAATTAGTTATTTGCCTAATATTTTTGTTGTGGCTGTGATTAGTTACTTAACTTATTATATTTTACAATTTTTGAAATTTATTTTTACCGAAATAGAGAAAGGCAATTTACAATTTAACGGTTTTTATCCTGAATGGGCGCAACCGACTTATCGACTGTTAACTTGGTTAACAGTGATGTTAGCTGCTGTGTTTGCCTTTCCTTATTTACCAGGATTTAATTCCCCTGCATTTAAAGGAGTCTCTGCTTTTGTAGCTCTCTTATTTACATTAGGATCAACTGGCGTTATTTCTAATACTGTATCAGGATTCGTTTTAATTTATACCCGTGCTTTTCAAGTATCTGATCGAGTAAAAATAGGAGATGCTGTTGGTGATGTACTCGAAAAAGATTTATTAGTAACACGAATTAGGACTATCAAAAATGTTGTCATTACCATTCCTAATTCTGTCATCATTAATAGCAATGTTATTAATTATAGTGCGTTAAAAAGAGACTTAAAGCGTCCCTTAATTTTACATACAACCATCACCCTTGGATATGACGTTCCTTGGCGGAAAGTTCATCAAGTTTTAATCGCTGCTGCTCAATCAACTAATTATATTTTAAAAACCCCAATACCCTTTGTTTTACAAACAGGATTAAACGATTTTTATGTTAGCTATGAGATTAATGCTTATACGAATGAATCAACCAAAATGGCAGAAATTTATTCTCATTTACATCAAAATATTCAAGACAAATGTAATGAAGCTGACATCGAAATTTTATCCCCTCATTATAGTGCTATTCGTGACGGCAATCATAACACCATTCCTGCTGATTATTTACCGAAAAATTATACAGCACCAGGGTTTCGACTCGATCCAATTACGAAGTTATTACATGATAATTCTAATGGACATCATCATTAATCCACTGAATAATTGATCTATAAAACAGTAAAAAAATCATGAGGCATAATCACCACATCCGGCTCAACTTCGATCCACACCCTCGCCCCTCCTGGAAAGGATTTATGGGGGGAATAGATAATCTTAGATGGCCCACAAATATCGATTCTTCTTTGGTTAACCTGACTTTGAGTTGTTCTTCTCTTGACATACTGTGTACCATTGAAATACACTTAGTCTAACCCAAAATGTTAGGTTACCAACGATAAGCTAAGGCAAACCTGTCTAATCCTGCTAAATCGAATAAAATGCTAATGCGATGATAGTGTGGCGAATCCTCTAACAATTGTGAGACTTTTGTTCCCTGACCTGCCATCATTTCAATCAAAAAAACCCCTCCAGAAACCAGATAATCTGGGGAGCTATCAATTAAAGATTTAATAGCCTCTAAACCATCAACGCCCCCATCTAAGGCTAATAAGGGTTCATGTTCCCTCACCTCTGGTTGCAGTTGAGATAATAAAGCAGTGGGAATATAAGGAGGGTTAGAGAGCATTCCACTGACTTTTCCCTTTAAATGGTGGAGAGGAGTCCACCAGGAACCGTGATAAAACTGGATTCGAGAAGATAAACCTGTATTGACTGCATTTTCTTGAGCAATGGTTAAAGCCTCTGCACTACTGTCCACTGCATGAACCTGAGCTTGAGGTAAACTATGGGCCAAGGCAATGGCGATCGCTCCACTACCGGTTCCAAGATCGACCCAATGACCTGATTTTAGAGAGGGCTTAGGGGCATTGGCAACAGCCGTGAGAGCATAATCAATAATCAATTCAGTTTCAGGGCGAGGAATCAAGACATCAGACGAAACCTTAACAGAAAAACTGCGCCAGGGAGTAACACCTACTAAATACTGCACAGGAACTCTGTCGTTAATGCGACATTGCCATAATTGAGTCAACTCTGATAAAGAATAGGGGAGACGAATCTGCGATCGCTCTTGAAATAACCCTAAACGTAGAGATAAAGCATCCAAGGGGGTCACGGCTTGAAGCAACCAGTCCACCTCCAAACTAGGGATGTTAGCAGCAGTAGCTGCTTGTTTTGCCCAACTGCGCCATTGAGCTAATACTTGTCCTGACACCGTTACGGAAGTCATCGCTCTTGAGAGTTAGAACGAATAATTTGCAGCATTTCCTGAGACGGCCAAAACCGCAAACTTCTCAATAAGGGATTATCGTTGTTCTCTAAATTAGCAATCAAACCACTTAGAGAAATGACCTGAATTTTAATATTAGGAGCGAGACTGGGTTGGGCTTGGCTAATAGCATCCACCCATTTTTGAACCGTTGCTTTTTCAAAAAAGAGCGGAACTATTTCTTCCCCATCTTGTTTAATGGTTAAATAAGACTGATCTGAGTCTAATTTAGCGATGTATAAAGGAACATTGCCTGGATATTTTTGACCATTTTCCCTCGTTAGTTGACGGGCTGCTTGTAACTCTCTTCCACTGGGAATAAACTCAATAAATAGGCGAGTTGAGCTATTAGCCGTTCCTCTGGCGATTTCATAAATGCGACTCAAAGGAAGCATCTCAATGGCATAGGAGCGAGCCAACTCAGGATCTTGTGTTTCTAACTGTTCTAAAAAAGCCTTAGCCTCTATGCGACTCATAAACACAGGAGTCACTACACTACCATTTTCCAACTGTTGACCAATGGGGGAACCTTGTCGATTGAGAACACTATAGACAGGAATGCCCCCTAAAAATTTAACAATATCTGCTTGAGGTAAAGCCCATACTGGGGCTGGTAGCATCAGACTTAGGTTGGCGACAGGATTGATGATGAGTCCTAGGGTTAAACTCCAACGAATTAAACGATTCATGCTCTTTTCACTAGACAGTCTCAACGACCTTTGAACACTCTAGCATATTAAGCCTTAAAAGGCGGGGCTTGGAATAGTTCATTAATATTGTTAACAAAAGCCGTCTTAAGTGGTCAAATGTCAGTAATGATATGATATAATCATAGGGCAAAGGTCATAAAGAATGAAACGCCATAAAGTGGTTAAAGTCACAAGAACTGAGTTTGAATTAGATAATGGGGTAGTTTACCCCCATGTAGTTGAACTTGATAAAGACTTAACCCCAGAAGAGTTTCAGGCAATCTATGACCATTGGACACAGATGCTCATGGATGAACCTGATGCCCTCAGAAGAATTGCTGAATATAACTCAAACAGCGAAGATACTGGGTGTAAGTGTAAGGACTCTACAAAGATGGGATAAAGATGGTACTTTTCTGGCTTTAAGAACTCCATCAAACAGAAGAGCTTACAAGCGGTCTGATGTTAATGCACGAATGGGTATTATGGCATCAGATAATGATTTACTGCCAATAGCAGTTTATTGTCGGGTTAGTTCTCAACGTCAGAAAGACAATGGAGATTTAGACCGTCAACAGTCTAGAGTTATTTCTCATTGCACTAAACGTAAATACAACATCAAGTATGTATTTGCGGAAATGGGTAGCGGGATAAATGATAAAAGACCTAAGTTAAATAGACTATGTAACTTAGCGGTAGAAAAACAAATTAGTAGAGTAGTTATTGAGTATAAAGACCGCTTAACTCGATTTAACTTCAATCTATTATATATGTTTTTTAATAGTCATGAGGTAGAGGTTGAATGGGTCGAAGAATCTTTACCTAGAAGTTATGAAGATGAGTTGGTAGAAGACCTCATATCTATTATGTCTTCATTTAGTGCCAAAATTTATGGCTGGCGTTCTGCTGTTAGGAGAAAACGAGATGCAGCTAGTAGAAAGACATCAGATAAAGAAGACTCATAAGTATTGGTCTGAGTGTGATGCTTTGGCATTCAAAGCCAAGAATCTTTATAATCTTTGTAACTACTATATGAGACAATCTTTCTTTGACGAAGGAATACCTTTGTCGAATAAAGACCTTTATCACGCTGTCTCTAAATCAGATGCTTATGCGGATATGCCCTCAACTAAGATAGCTTGTTCTTTAATTAGACAAGTGACTCAATCTTGGCGAGGCTATATGAATGCTCACAAAGATTGGAGAGTTAACCCTAATAAATATCTAGGGGAACCGAAAATCCCTAAGTATAAACCTAAAATTAAGGGTCGCTATAGTCTTATCTATAAAGGGTCAGAGGCTATTTATAAAAAGCCATTAACTTCTAGAATTTGTCATCTTTCTCAAAGCAATATCAAGCTGAAGATGTACAAGGCACAAAGACCAGTACAAGCTCGGATTGGTCCTTTACCTGATGGCAGTTATGTCATTGAGATTGTTTATGAGATAGAACCATCGAATCATAACCCTAATTCTAGAGTGGCTGGTATTGACTTAGGAGTTAGCAACTTAATTGCGTTAACTACCAATGACCCTACCATTAACCCGATTTTGATTAATGGACAACCCCTGAAATCAATTAATCGGTTATACAACAAAACTAGAGCCCGCATCCAATCAGCTATGGTCGAAAACAAATCAAGCCAAAGACTTAGAGGTATTACGTTAAAACGTAACAATCAAGTTAATAACTATCTTCATCATGCCTCATCTGTTGTAGTCAATTATCTCAAAGCTAACAACATTACAATGTTAGTAGTGGGAAAGAATGACGGATGGAAACAAGAGATAAAGATAGGTCAGCGTAATAACCAAAACTTTGTACAAATACCCCACGCTAAGTTAATAAACATGCTTGATTATAAGTGTCAATTAGCTGGCATCAAGGTGGTACTGGTTAATGAAGCTTATACCAGCAAGTGTTCAGCTTTAGACTTTGAACCTATTGGTAAGCAGCATTCGTATTTAGGTAAACGGGTCAAACGTGGGTTGTTCAAGACAGCCAATGGTCAAGTTATCAATGCTGACATCAATGGCAGTCTAAACATCATTAGAAGGTATTCCCCAGAGGCTTTTGATGTCGAGGGGATAGCGAGTTGCGGCGTTCAACCATTAAAGGTTAATCCTTTAGAAAGAGTTGGATAGATTTGACTACATCTGTCTATCTTAACTTTAACGCTAAAGGCAGTTTATTGATATTATAGATAAAAGTAGTCTAAATCATATTACGCACTCAAGACAGGAGTTAGGAACTAGCTCTACTGCCAAGGTCGGTAGTGTAAGACGGCTAGGAGGCAAGATTTCTTGTCTATTAGACGCAACACGAAGATGAGATTGGAAGCCCCAACTATATTGCTTGCAATTAGTTGGGGTAGTTCACCCAACAACCATAACCCTAAGAAGGTTTAGGATAACTTCTAGCATAGTAGTCAGACGCAACCACTTCTAGGACCTCTCCAGGACCTAGAAGGGGATAGACACAGTTCATGCGATTTTCCCAAACTGTATGGGCAATTTCATAATCAGGACATTGGATACGATAGGTTTTGTCTGATACCACTGATAAACGACACCCTGTGGGTAAGAGAATAGAGAGTAATAACTGAAGACTCTGAGGTCCTAATACATTAGAGGCCATATTAGAAAATTTTTTATATTTTTTTAAGACTCGTATTCTATCTTACAAGGTAAAGGAAGAAACGTTAACAAAATTATTGGCAGCAGTCCCCACCTAAAGCGAGTGCCTCCGCCCAATCTGATCATTGTGCTATAAGATTAGCAATCGCTCAAGTAAATGATAATGTACAAGGACGGAACCACTTTTAAGAATCTCCCGTTACACTGCGTAGCGGTTAACCGGAGAGTATGTCAAAATCTGCTATTTTGATACAGGACCTCAAATATCTGATGTAAACGATGAAACGTCGTCACTTTCTTAGTAATGCTGCATTAGGGGCAACTACTGCCACCGTTCTTAGTTCTTGTCAAACCCAGTCGACAGAAGGAAACGGGACAGGCTCAACCCTTCCTACAGTTCGCTGGAAAATGCAAACCAGTTGGCCCAAGTCCCTCGATACTATTTTTGGTGGGGCCCAAACGATTTGCGATCGTGTTGAAGCCATAACTGGAGGAAAATTTACCATTACTCCTTATGCAGCCGGAGAAATCGTACCAGGGTTGGAAGTGTTAGACGCAGTACAACAGGGAACCGTACAATGTGGTCATACCCCTAGTTACTATTATGTAGGGAAAAATCCCGCTTTGGGCTTTGGCACGGCTATGCCCTTTGGTTTCTCTGCCCAACAGCAAAACGCTTGGCTGTATCATGGCGGTGGTTTAGACATGATGCACAAACTCTATGCGGATTTTAATATTATCAGTTTTCCGGCGGGAAATACGGGGGCGCAGATGGGAGGTTGGTTTAAACGGGAAGTTAAGTCGGTCAATGACTTAAAAGGCTTAAAAATGCGTATTCCTGGGTTGGGAGGGGAGGTGATGAACCGTTTAGGGGTTAATGTGCAGGTATTGCCTGGGGGTGAGATTTTTCTATCGTTAGAGAGAGGAGCGATTGATGCAGCAGAATGGGTAGGTCCTTATGATGATGAAAAGTTGGGTTTAAATAAGGCGGCCCCTTATTATTATTATCCGGGTTGGTGGGAACCGGGGGCTACTTTGGACTTACAAATTAATAAAACCGCTTGGGATAATTTACCCGCAGAATATCAAGGGATTTTACAAACAGCAGCGATGGAAGCTAACTTAAATATGTTAAGTCAATACGATTCTCAAAATCGTGTTGCTTTACAATCTTTGTTAAAAGGGGGGACTAAATTTATTCCTTATTCCCAAGAAATTTTAAAAGCAGCGCAAACTATTGCTTTTGACTTATATGAAGAAAATGCCAGTAAAGATGCAACCTTTAAAGAAGTCTATGATTCTTGGAATAAATTTAGGCAAGAAATTGTTGAATGGAATACCATTAATGAGTTAAGTTACGCTAATTTTGTCTCTAAATAGGGTTTGCTTAATTTTTTCAGGCAAGGATAATATTAAGCCTGTAATCCTGAGTTGTTGTTATTAATTAAAATGATGCAATTTTTAATAATTTTGATCCTTAATATAATCTTATTTGTAGCCTCTCCCCAATTAAGTCAAGCAGGAGAAATAAGGGAGAGATTGACCAGTTATCCTGACTGGAATAATAAACCCACTATTAGTCAAGCTGAAGGAGATTTAATTTATCCTCAATGGATGGAGGGAACTTGGATAGCTACCAGTATATTAAGGGAACAAATAGCCCCCTTAGCCCCTGAAATTGTAACTCCAGGCTTTGAGAAAAATCAAAAATACTTAAATCAGCCTTTTCATTTTAAAGTTCGTTTTAGACCACAAAAACTGTCAAATACGAGTATTCTTTCTTTAGCATCTTTATCTTCAAGAAAAGCATCTATTATTGCAGATAGGAAATTTAATGGAGAAAATATTGCTAAAGCTTATTTAGGAGAAGAGCAAGTTTTATCGGTTAAACTTTCCCCTGATAATCCTAACCGTCAAATTACTTTTTTATCCCAAGATAATAAGTTAATTTCTACGGTAACAGGTCGTAGTCAAGAAACTCGAAACTCTCAGGAATTTTTAACACTAGAAGTGACACAGCAAGTCTTTCAAAGACCTTATAGTATTTATCTTAATGAAGTAGAAACTACCACAGATTATCATTTTATTTCTGATAATAAGGTTAAGGGGAAACAAGTTACAGCGATTTATTTATCTCCCGAAGATCCTGACTATTTTAAGGCGATTAATCATCCTGTTGCTTTATATGAATATGATTTAATTTTAGAAAAAATAGATAACTAGAATTTGGAATGGAGAATGGAGAATGGAGAATGGAGAATGGATAATTTAGAATGGAGAATGGATAAGTAAGAATGGAGAATGGATAAGTAAGAATGGAGAATGGAGAATGGAGAATGGAGAATTGGCTACAACAATAACATACCAAAATTATGATTCTCGGTGTATTACGCTACCCTAATACATCCTGAAATTATGTTCAAATTTTCCCTATAATATATCCGTAATAATACGGAACTAATTACTTGAAAATACTTAAAGGGAATTGTCTTAATGATTTACAGTTAAACTTTTATCAAAGTGTTAATCAAAAAATCCCTAGATTTACTGTTTTGCTTTTGTCAATAAAGTGGGAATAATAGAGGGGTGATAAATATCACTTATGAGTGCCACAGTAACTCACTGTGATTTGTCACAAACTCTTCAATAATAATCGCTAGATCTAGGAGCAAACAGCTAGGTCAAGCTTGTCGTTTTTAACTTCCTACAATGCACCCTTTTATAATAAATTTGGAACGCAAATTATGAATACAAAATATACACAAATTTTTCTCTTTCTCTCCCGTCTTTCTCAAAAAAATAACAAAGGCTTTGCCATGGCCTTTTGTTTAACCATTGGGGTAGTTCTCGCAGCAACTGGAACAGCCATGCTCATGAGAAGCAGCAATGAAAATAAAAATGTTGCTGCTCAACAAAATACTGCTAGGGGTTTAGCTAAAGCTGATGTAGCGGTTACAAGACTTGTTTACTTTTTAAATCAACCCCAACACAGAGAACTGATCACAACGCCGTTAAATGACTGGGAAGACTTTGCTAGTGCCAATAATCAAAGTAATAATAATAACAATAATAATGACAATGCTGGTGATGGTGAGAATGGGATAGAAGGTGTTTCTTGTGATGGTAATTCCAATACAGAGGATGAAAATGCAGGGAATGAAAATGCAGAGGATGAAAATGCTGATGAGGTGGAAGAAGTAAACATTGCAATGCTACAAAAGCTTCTAGCACAAGAATGGATTCCTATTGATAGTAATGATCCATCAGCTGGAGATTACCGCCTACGAGATTACTGCTTAGTAGAACCTGAAACTATAGGAGACGAACGAAAGTGTCCCACGAATCCAGAAATTCCAGATGACATCGACCGAGTCTGGTTACAAGTTGAAGCCCGTGCTGTTCATTATGATAGCAATGATCTCAAGACAAACAATTCTCTCAGGGCCATAGAAGCGATGGTTCCCATCAACAGAATTCCTAGCGAGGAAGAGGAAGAGGAAGAAGGTGAGGCTCCTGATATTCCAGGATTATGGGTAAGTGATACCAATGATGGATCGGGAGGAAGAATAGATAACGCTAAACTCTCTAGTAATGACTATAAAGCCGTTAATGCAGTTAGCTGGGTAGATTGCACTCATAGTAAGAATGATAGCAGCTTAGTACAAAAAAATAAGATTGATACTAGCTCCATCACTATAAGAGGTCAACAGGTTACGCCTGAATTTAACAAAGTCCGAGATGATTTACCTGGGGCACCCTCTATACCCAACTCGTATTTTAGTGGTGTTTTTAATTCTATTGAGATTAGTGATTGTTACAGTACCTTACCCCGTAATGGTCTTGGTAAAAACAAGGAATGGGGAGGTAAGTCAGAGTGTAAGCAAATTAACGATGGTACTGTTGATAGTCCCGTTGGGAAAATTTATTACTATAAATTTACCGGTGATGACTCTCTGAAGGTCAATAACGGACAACTGAGGATTGACCCTCCTGAGGGTAGGAAAGTGGTTATTGTGATTGAGGGAGGATTTCAAGTAGATGGTACTGGTGACAAAGGCTTTAATCCAAAGCAGACCCCAAAATGCATAAGCCACACTGAGAACCATAATACAAAAATGAACGTAGATTCCTACATTGGTGATCCCGATGATCCTAGTAAATTAGAAATTTACAGTAAATCAACGTCAAAAGAATTCAAATTATCAGGTCAAAATCTTGTTAGTGGTTTTGTTCATGTTCCTAAAACTAAGATTCTCATCTCTCAATCAGAAATTCGCGGAGCAGCATGGGCCAAGGAGTTTGATGCCAGCAATAGTGGGGGAGGTTCTTCTGGGTGCGCTTACGCTGTTAGACAAATGGATGTGGGTACACCTCTCGTACTCAGTGGTGGAGATGAGAGTGAAGTAGAAGAAACCGAACCATCTGAAGTGCCACCTACTCTGGGAACCATAGGCACCTATCGAACCCTTGAAGCTAACTAACCCATTTCTCAATACTGCTCGGTTAATCAGATTTTCTGCTTTTGATAGAACAGGAAGAAAACTGAGCAGGGGAGCAGATCAGCATTCTTTCTAGGCTCCCCACATCCTAAGAGTCGTCTCGAAACTTAAACCATGAACAAACTACTCTTTAACCTGATACTTCATCGGTCAAGACCCAAAAATAATCAAGGGTTTAGTCTATTTGAAGTAACCATTGCTATCTTAATATCTTCGGCCTTTTTGATGGGAACCTTACAAGCGATGACCATCAATGCGATGATGCAAATCAACTCCGAACGACAAGCCCAAGCTAATTTTTGGATTCAACAAGACATTGAACAATTACAAGCGATCGCCAGTGGGATGAAGCTTGACACCTATCTGTTGGTTGCTGGAGAAGACGAAAACGACCAAGAAGAAGACATCCGTGAACTTCTCAACCCTAGTGACAAAGTTGAAAGATCGATTTGTCGTCGTTCTAAGAAGAAAAAAGACGAGCGTTTTGGGGCTGATTTTGTCAAGCTCACTGACTACTTGTTAGAAAAGGATGAGTATCCTGAGAAAGATCCCGATGGCAATGCTTATCCTGCTACCTACGCAGGAAAACTTAACGAGGGAACCTCATCCAATATCGATATTACTGCTAATACCAATGTTTTCACAGAGAGTATGGACTTTGAGCAATATGAGATGGATGAGGATGGCAATATTATCTATAACAACAATCTTGTCCCAGATACCTATACCGCAGAAGACTCCAATGGCAGCACTAAAAAAGTGGTGGTTCAGATAGTAGCCAATGGCAGTGATGACGAAGATCACCCCGATGCCGAGAACAATCTTATTAACAGAAATTATCGTCTCGTTCGACTGATGAGCGTTGATAGTCAGACGAAATACGACGTTGTTCAAGTTTATTATCGAGTAGGAGAACCCGATGACAACCCCAATACCGACAAAAATAACGACTTCTTGCGAGATGAACAACCAGGGCGCAGGTCGATCATCGCTTACAACTATACAGAGATTATTCCGGCCGCTGTTGGCGAGTGCGGTTAGGAATCGGGATCAGGGATTAACCATGATGGAAGTGGGTATTGTAGCCGTGATTAGTGGCATCATTGCCGCCATAGGAACCCCTAGTTTATTGTCTATGTTGCAAGGGGATCAAGTCCAACAAGGACTTGATAATATCCAACTGGCTTTACAAGATGCCCAAAAACAAGCGATTCGTCACTCAAAATCCTGCACCATTGTTATTAATCCAGAACCGAATTACAAAAAACATAATATTTATGTCAAAGATAGCGACAGTGACAAGGGTTGTTTAAGTTCCGTTGAAAGAACCATACCAGACAATGTCACGGTTGAAAGCAATTTCAATAACAATGAGGTCAGTTTTTCCTTTAAAGGAAATACCACCAGTGCTGGAACCATTCTCGTTAAACCAAAGCAAGGCAATGGAAAAACCAAATGTCTTGTGATGGGTCTTGGTTTGGGGATTATGAGAACCGGTATTCTGACTCCTCAAACCAATGAGTGTGTCAAATTAATAAAAAATTAAAGGATAGTGATGTTAAAAATCTATTTAAAACTTTTACAAAAATATCGTGCTTCTGCCGGTTGGACATTAGCTGAATTAATGATTGCTGCAGGGATGACTCTTGTGGTTGTCATGGCAGCAGGATTCGGTTTAATTACTCTGTTAACAGAAAATCAAGTCGCTAATGCAACCGGGGAAATGCAGCACGATGTCAATCGGGCCACTGAATTTATCTCAGAAGAAATTCGCAATGCTAAAATTGTTGAACATTTTGCTAGGGGAGATGATATCAAGCCAAACAATCTTCACAGGATTGAGGGGTATGCTCCAACCTTTTACAGTAAATATATGAATGGAAAAGGAGAGGATGCGAAAATCCCTATTTTAGCCTTGAAGGTTGAAGGGGTTTATGAACGGATTATTTACTATATTGATGATGTTGATGAGGATGATATTTGGAATGGTCCTGGGGTGATTAGACGTTTTGGACCTGCTTTTACGCTAGATGGAACCCACAAAGATCAACAAAAAAACAATCCAAGTGAATGGACAAATAGTCCTCTAGTGGACATGATGCTAACGGACCTACAACCCAGTCAAAAACAGTGTCGAAACTTACCCCCGGACGATGAAAATCCTGATCGTTATGTCGCTACAGATGTTCAAGGTATGCAATGGTATCGTATTCCCCAAGTAGAAGCAGATGTACAAGGGTTTTTTGTTTGTGTCCGAGAAGACAAACAATTAGTACAACTCAATATCAATGGAACCAATATCAATGAATTTAAGCATTTATATGGTAGAAAGAAAGAGGATAAAGAGATATTAGGCAAAAAAACCCGTCATACTGAGAAGATGCAGTACGATGTGACTACAATGGTTCACGCTCGGTCTGAAGCGATCGGTAGTGATGGGCAATCTTTGCCACTTTTTTCTATCGTTGGCGGGAAACTTAGCTTTCAAGAACCAGGTAAGGCTAGCTTAAATGTTCTTCATCTTGATATCCCTTGTGTGGCGCAAGGTCCAGGTCCTAATGCTCCCGTGCCAACCTTTGATCCTGACAACATTGAAACCTATATCACTATTTTGGATTCAGAAAAAGGCATAAGCAGTAAGGATGGATTAGTGTCGGGTTCTGGCTCTGGGGACTCGGTTTCCGTTCCTAAGAACACTCAAATCAGTGCCAAGATGGCAGAACAATCGGTTTGTGCTGCTGGTGGTGAAGAGATGGTTATTGAAATTAGTCAGCGTGATCTGGTGAAATTTGCCACTAATGACAATAGTGAGAATATAACATTAAATGCAGTCATTGAAGATGACCCATCAAAGTCGAAATACAGTAGTCTTGTTAGTACATTAAAGAGTAAAAATTTAATTAACGATGCTTATAGTTTTACCCTTGCAGATAATCAGGCTCTCTATTTCTTTGAATTTGCCACCCATGAGGTGGTTGGTATAGACAACGATGGTTTTCCCATAGAAGAACTTCAAGAGGATGGGAATTTTAATGATGGGGTAATCCTGATAGAACTGAAGGAGTAACAAAATCTTGTAGGGTGGGCAATGCCTACCCGAATAAGACGGGAGGGTGAGAGCCTCCCTTTTATAAAGGGGGGATGAAACCCGACTCGAAGAACTTTAGTTCTGAGTATCCTGCACAACTTATTAGGATATGTTAGACTCGTCGTATGAGT
>JBFRWG010000006.1:0-34411 GCA_051439445.1 Crocosphaera sp. | reverse complement strand
CCAACTTAAACGATTTTTATAAGTATCATCGACACCATCACCGAATGCTTTAGTCCAAAATGCTTCCGGTTCAAACAAAGAAGTTATTGAAGGTTGATTTTGAAATAACTTGAGGGTTAACGTCGTTCCACTTCGGGGCGCGCCAATAATAAATGTGGGAGGATAGGTTTTAAAGTGTTGTTTGGCCGAGGGAATAGAAAGGATGAACTTAATTCTTTGGGAAATTATTTGTAAGCTCGGATTTTTGTTAAACATTTTAACGTAATGGTTTCAGTTATATTCAGGGATCGCACACAAGCAAGTAACCGTATATTTTACCAAAAAAATCACAGCAATTGACTCGGAAAGTAAATATTCCTAAGTAAAACAAAGGATCAATTTCACTTAGTTGTGAGAAAATTTGTACATTTCTCTAAGTAAAGTGACAGAGAGGTAATATCTGTTAGTAGTTTCTCCATTTTAAAGATTTTTGAGTAGAAAATACTTAATCTTTTTTTATTTTTTTATGAAGTTCAGTAATTGTCACGATTTTATTTATTTTTTGTCAGTATAGTCTCATAAATAAGATGAACTAATATTTTAAAAAATGGCAAAATTAAGCCAAGATTTTTCTTGATTATTTTTTTGCTAAATAGTTCTTTTGATATTTCCATACTTATTTTAAATGCAAAAAGATGAAAATTAAATTAGACATCCTAAAAAAAATACTCAGTAATTTTACCGAAAATGTGAGATCAGAAAATTTAAACGATAATGTTTTATCTACTAATAGTTTTATAGAAATCGCGGAGAAAATAAAGTTTTTTAAGCAATTATCTTGGGAATCAAGGGTAAGTCAAAAAAAACAAAATTTTTCTGATAATTCTGCAACAGATTCTAATTTATTAAGTCCCTCTTTTGACGGGTTCCATGATCATGACCATGATCATGGGAGTCATGGGATCACCGAAAACGCAATAACACCAAGGGAAGAGTATACTTCCAGCAATTCAGGTAGTTTCCCCGCTAACTTCATTGAAACTCTTTTGAGTGGCTATAGTTGGGGATTTACTTGGGGCGATCGCATCATTACCTATAGTTTTTACGATGCAGACGATTATTATGGCCTTACCTCCATGATGCCCGTCAGTGAGGGGATTAAGGAAAATGTTAGAGAAATCCTAGCCAATATCGCCAAAGTCATTGACGTGGAATTCGTAGAAGTCACCGAAACCAATGGAGAATTTGGCCGGATGCGCTTTATGCTCGATCCCAATGCCAATTATGCTTTTGCCAGCTATCCCAGCACGGATACCCTTAACTCCGGTGCAGGAGATATTCATTTGAATCCAGATTATGACTACGCAGGAGGCAGTGGTTTTCAAGGGGGCCCCGGCGATCATGGATATATGACCCTAATACACGAAATTGGTCATGCACTGGGGTTAAAGCACCCTCATGGAGGAACATCAATTTTACCCGACGACGAAAATAATACCACCAATACCGTCATGTCCTATGAAAATGCAGGACGAGCATCAGGAACCTTGATGGCCTATGATATTGCAGCACTGCAAAGTCTCTATGGGGCAAAAACTCACAATGACGGCAATAACCTTTATCAATTTACTCGTGTTGATCAATATCAGGTAGATGGTGAAGCCTTTTTACCCTCATCCTCTGCCACCAAGGTAACAGTTTGGGACAGTGGGGGAACAGATACCTTTGATTTATCGCAACTTTCCTACAGTAGTTCGGGTTATAAATTAGATTTGAATCCAGGGGGCTTTTTTAGTACCCAAACCTCTTACAATGGTTCATCCTATTCAACCGATAGCGGTATTTACTCTACCCTCACCTACGGAACCGTGATCGCTTATGATACTTGGATTGAAAATGTGGTGTTATCAAACAGTGACGATGAAGTTCATCTCAATACTGTGGGTAATACCATTGGCGGTTATCAACTTGCACCCAGTGGCAATGATACCATCTGGAATAGTGATTCTCTCGATACCCTTGATTTATCGGCCTATGATAGTTCTCAAGTGTCCGAGAACCAAAGTGGACTGGATTTAATCTTAGGTTTAGGCAGTAATGGATCAATTACGGTTAAAGACTATTACGCACAAGCAGTCAGTGAACGATTAAATATTCTCTACAATTCAGCCCCTGCATCCACCCCCGAAATTTCCATTGCTGATGTTAGTATAAATGAAGGCAGTAGAATCGCTACAGTAACGGTGAGTCTATCCTCAGGGAGTTCAGAAGTGGTGACGGTAGATTATGCCACTGCTGATCATTCTGCCATAGCTGGACAAGATTACACGGGAACATCTGGAACCTTAACCTTTAATCCAGGTGCCACCAGTCAAACCTTTACCGTTGATATTGTTAATGACAGCAGCTATGAAGGAAGCGAACAGTTTTTCGTTAATCTCAGTAATGCTTCGAGTAATGGGATCATTAATGATGGACAAGCGATCGCCAGAATTGTTGATAATGATTCCCTACCATCCCTATCAGTGGATGATGTCAGTGTGAATGAGCACGAGGGAACAGCAATGGTTACGGTTCGTTTATCTCAAAGTTCCAATACTGTTGTCAGTGTTAATTATGATACGGCAAATTATTCTGCAATGGGTGGAGAAGACTATACAGCAACGTCAGGAACATTGTTCTTTGATGTTGGCGCGACCACACAGACGTTTACTGTGGATGTGATGGACGATAATCGTTATGAAGGGGACGAACAGTTTTTTGTTCATCTCAGTAATGGTTCTAGTAATACAACCATTAGGGATGGACAGGCCCTCGGCACAATTATTGATAATGATAGCAATACCCCACCCCCTAGCAACTTACCCACTATTTCCATTAGTGATGTTTCTTCTATGGAAAAAAGTAATCGCTGGTTACGGGCCGAAACTCGTTTAGTCACCGTCACGCTTTCCGAAGCAAGTAGTGAAACCATTACCGTTGATTATACTACCAGTAACGGTACAGCCATGGCAGGAACCAATGCAAGAGAGGGTGCAGACTACATCGCAACCAGTGGCACCATTACGTTTGCTGCAGGAGAAACCACTCAAACCTTTGGTATTGATGTCTTTAAAGATCGAACGGGAGAAGCTGATGAGACGATTCTCTTAAATTTTAGTAATGCGTCTAATGCTCAACTGGAAAATAGTCAAGCCATTTTTACAATTCTAGATGACGATAATGCCAGCCAACCCCATGCTGATGACTTATTATCGGGTCAAAATAGTATGTTAGGAGATGACTTACTCTATTCCTCAGACAAGCACAAATTACGGATTGATGCTCTTGGATTAGATCGGTCATCTTTGGGAATCAACAATACTGATATCAATTCTGAATATAACCTCTTCTCTCAAAATAACGAATTATCTGGTCTGTCAGTGTTACCTTGGGAAAATGACTATTCTATCGTGAATTAAGTCCTATTGTTGCACAAAATTGCTTATCACAGTCCCTATCTAAAATTTTTAATTTACATGGGGACTATGGGAAATAATAAGTAAATACAAGATCCTTATTAATTAATACCAATTTCTCTTAGTCTGACTACACATTCTCGTAGGGATCAACGGCCGTTGACCCCTACAACATTTATATCTGTAGTCTAAGTTTTTGAAATTGGTATAAGCTAATTTTCTTTGACCGAAAAAAAGGTTTCCAACTCTCCTCTTTCAAGGGGATGAAAAGCGGTCGAGGTATGGCCAAGAGAAGAAGAATTTTCCTTGTTTCAAGCCTCCAACTTGAGGGGTCGGTAATTCTAAATTCTAAATTCTAAATTCTACATTCTGATTGACCCAACGATGCAAGGTGTTTACCACTTCTGTAACCTCAATTTCTTGAGATTCTTTGGTCTTTCTCGTTACCACTTCCACTTTACCTGATTTAAGCGATCGCCCAGTCACAACACGGTAAGGAATGCCAATTAAATCAGCATCTTTAAATTTAACACCTGCCCGTTCGTCCCGATCATCTAACATCGTTTCTACACCCATTTTATTCAATTCATGGTAGATAGTTTCTGCCACTTCCATTTGATTTTTATCGTTAATATTGGGGACAATAACAATGACATGATAAGGGGCGATCGCTGTTGGCCAAATAATACCATCTTTATCATAAGATTGTTCCACTGCAGCCTGTGCTAAACGGGACACCCCAACCCCATAACATCCCATAACAATGGGTTTTTCTTCTCCATTTTCATCGGTAAAAGTTGCCCCCATTGCTTGGGAATATTTAATGCCTAATTGGAAAATGTGACCCACTTCAATTCCTCTGGCACTCCCTAGGGTTTGAGTTGTATCATGAACTGCACGATCGCCTACCATTGCTGTTCTAATATCACAGATTAAAGGGGGTAATTTAAACTCTTTTCCCCAGTTTGCTCCTATTACATGATAACCAATTTCATCGGCTCCTGTAACGAAGTTTTCTAGCTCAACTGCTGTCTTATCTACTATTCTTAAAAACTTCCCTTCAATATACTCTCCAGAAGCAATATAATCATCTTCTAAACTAGGGGAAATATAGCCTACAGGTAAAGGTTCTTTTGTCCATTTTTTCTGGGCATTTTCATCAGGAACCGTTAAAGCTAATAAGGTATTTGCTTGATACTGAGGAGCCAGTTTAACTAACTCATTATTTAACTTAACTTCATTAACTTCTTGATCCCCTCGAATACTAACTAAAACTAAAACCATTTTTCCATTATCATAAACCGCTTCATAAAGAACATTTTTAACAATATTGGTTGGAGAACATTGTAAAAACTTACATACTTTTTCAATGGTATTACACTCAGGGCTTTCTCGTTTTTCATATTGAATAAACGGTGAGCTTTCTAGTTCAGCAGGAAGAGAAATCGCTTTTTCTACATTGGCTGCATATTTCCCATCTTCTGTATATAAAACCTCATCTTCTCCTGCTTCTGCTAAGATCATAAATTCTTGTGAAGCTGAACCACCAATCGCCCCAGAATCAGCTTCTACGGCCCTAAATGCTAATCCACAACGACTAATAATATTACGATAAGCTTGATCCATTGCCTCGTAACTTTTTTGTAAACTCGCCTCATCTTCATTGAAAGAATAGGCATCTTTCATAATAAATTCTCTTCCCCTCATTAACCCAAACCGGGGACGAATTTCATCTCTAAATTTTGTTTGAATTTGATATAAATTCACAGGTAATTGTCGATAGGAACGAATCATATCTTTAGCTACTGTTGTGATCACCTCTTCATGGGTTGGTCCTAACCCTAACTCTCGTTCCTGGCGATCGATTAAGGAGAACATAATTCCTTCTGCTTTAGTGTAGGTTTCCCAACGTCCTGACTCCTTCCACAACTCTGAGGGTTGCAACTGCGGCAGAAGACATTCTTGGGCCCCGGCTGCGTTCATTTCTTCGCGTACGATTTGAGAAACTTTTTGTAATACACGCCACATCAGGGGTAAATAAGCATAAATACCGCTTCCAATACGACGAATATAACCTGCTCTTAACAAAAGTTTATGACTAGGAATTTCTGCTTCAGCCGGCTCTTCCCGTAGGGTAACAAAAAGCATCTGAGATAGTCGCATTCAGGGTTTCCTCCCAATTAACGAGTAAACATTATCGCATTTTTCCGTGCTTTCTACCAAGATTTTGAAGAGAATTTTTTTGCACAGTCTTCATTGATAAGTAGTCGGACATAAATAAAGGGAACTGTCTTAAGAAATGTAAATGACTGCACAACCCCTCCTCCTCTGCTTCCTCTGCCCCATCTGCTTAACCAACACCAGTAACGTTTATTTTGTCCAGGTACTTACTTATTTATGTCCGACTACTTAATAGTTTTCAGACAGACCCTAGAAAGTTGATAATCTCTCTACATCAAACTTGGCTAAAAATATCGTCACATCAGGATAAATCTATTAAGTTTATTGTTACTTAAGTAGAGCTTTCTTGACAAAAATTAATGACTTGGTTTAGCCGTTTAATGCTATAATGAAGCCTACTTAGAAATCCAGCAGTAGTCCTTTAGATGCTAAATGAATTAACCCCTTGCTACCTTGGGCATTAAACAATATTTTCACAAAAATTATCGGTTTTATACTGAAATTGACCGACTGTGTTTCTTGTCAAAAAATTTCTATAAGGTGCGCTAATTATTTAGTTCGTCAGTCTTTCATATTTGAAAACACTTATCGTAACTATCATGACATTCAAAAGACTCTACAAAATCAAGAAGATTATCAAGCAATACCAGCTAAAGTCTCTCAACAAAAGTTGATGATAATTGAGAGAAACTGGAAAAGTTTTTTGGCCGCTAATCAAGTCTACAAGGTTTTAATTGGCGTATGAGCAACACTTGGGTAACAAAGTTATTGAAATTCTTTAGCAGATATATAGCTCCTCCATTAATATCTGTAATATTTGTTTTGAGTCTAATGCCTGTATATTCGGTACTAGCAGATGATATTTCAACCCCTTTAGACAATGTCCCCAATATCTGGAAATGTATTGGTTGTTTTCCCGAACAAGTTGGGACAAAGATGTCTTTAGAGGAACAACAAGTAAATCTCAATGATGTGTGGGGTAAAGAGATTCTGCGTGAGGGAAAATTCCCCCTACAAGTTAAGGATGCTCAAGAAGCGATTGCTCAAGCTGCGCCTAATTTAGAAGAGAAGATTTATCTTGTAGCTGAAGGAGGTCAAATTCCCCTCTTGGTTGCCCCACGGGATCACGATCGTGACCCCAGACTAGCCATTACTTGGAAAGGTGATAGTATCCTATCAACATTGCTGAGTGCAAGTCCTGGTCCAACAACGGGTTTCTTGCAAATCATTGCTTGGGACTCCCAAAAGGAAAAGTTCAACTATTACGAACTGAACAATGATAATAACTGGAGTTGGGCAGGAGATTCGAGTCATGCTCGTCAACCGCAGTTTATTGGCAAAGGGTGTTTTGACTGTCACCATAATGGTTCAGTCATTATGAAAGAACTCAAAGGGCCTTGGAACAACTGGCAAAGTCAGTTAGCAACTATTGATTTATCTGTGTTACCAGAGATGGTTGCACAAGATCCTAACCTCTCTCAATTAATTGGTGCTGACGTATTAGAACAAGATATTCGAGGTGGAGTGTCTCAATATTATAATGCCTGGCTCGATGGTCATGTCAGTGAAGACCTCAAAACAGTCAATCAAGTCCCCGAACTGTTGCGACACCTCACTACCACAACTTCCGTCAATTTTGAATCAAACTTAGCTAATGTGGCAGCTTTGGGTTCAGTGGTAACACCCCCAAAAAACTTTTTTCTCTTTGATGATGCTCTAAGTCAAGTAACTGGAGATGTATTTGGTGACGCTGGTTATAACTTTCCCAATACCATTAGCTTTAATACCAATCAATTTAGACAAAGTATTGAGAGTAAAGGGTTTACCCTGCGTCAATGTAACAGAATTGATAACACGAATGACTGTAGTCCAGGTACTGTGGATTATGAACAAAAAGGAACAACTTTTCATCCTTTTTTCATCCCCGTACCTTCCAATGAAGACACTTTTGTGATCAGAAATTTGTGGAGCGGGAAGTTTCAGATTATACGAGACAACCAACGCAAAAACATCACATTTATTTCTGACAAGTTTGCGGCTGCTGTTTTGATGGTAGATTTCCAAAATCCTGTTTTCTCAACAGTGCGTAATAGCTTACAATCCTATGCCGAAAAACTAGATACGGCAAAGATTAATGACCAAGGTGTCAGTAATATCCCTGCTTTGTTTGTTGCTGAGATTGAAGCAGCCGTTAAAAATCAACCCCCTTGTTCAGAGCAGAATCTGGATAGCTGTACTGCCGAACAGCAGTTTCTTCATACTTGGAATTTGCCTGATGCAACCTGGAAAGCTGAGGTTAACCAACGAGTTCAATCTTATCTCGATGCCGTAGTTCAACAGATTACCAATGGTAATGGACTTTCGGACTATGTGGATCTTAGCATCTCACGTAGAGGACAATTTGCCACTATCAAACCTATTAGTAACCTGTTTGAGTTTAGTCTTTTACTTCCTCAAAGTAATCTACCGGCAAATGCTCCCCCATTAAGGATGCAAACCGATGGCAAAGTCGAACCAGTCAATTAATTTGTCTGCAAAAGCCAATTATTCCTTTAACAGAAACAATTAAGTTAGAAGAGGCACAACTATGGCAACTCTACCACGATTTAACGCACCAGCAGGGATTAGAGACTTTGCTGATCAACCAGAGAAACAAGCTCAATTAGATGCACTCTGGAATCAATCTCTCAACGCTTTTACCGAATCATCAATTGAAGGAGGATCTGCCCCTCTAGATAATGATCGGACTGTTTATTTTAATCCTTTAACCACTGATCTCGCAGGAGTTATTACTCCACCCCCTGTAGCTTGGACAGCCTTTCCCAACCGCCTTTTATTAACCTTTCCTAACGCATCTCGAGGAGAACAATTACGATATGCCGATCAAGGGGCCCCAGATGTTAATGGTCAACCTTATCGTCCTGAAGGTCCAAGAGGATGGCAAGACGAATACTGTGAATGGAGTGTGACCCGACGACCCAGTGACAACAAAATTACCAAAGTCAGCTTTACCTGCGAGAATCGTGAATATTGGAATGCCTTATGGCTAATTGACCCCAATCGGGTCGTTGAACTTTATCGAGAGTTAGTCAGTTCTGATGTGCAACTTTCCGATCTCGAAGGGATTAATCCCGACACTGGAAGACCTGGTTATAATTACTTGAATAAGTGGAATAATAATACTCAAATGGGTCCGGTTCATTTAGTTAGTCGGCCCAATAGTTTGAGTGCTGAAGTTTATCTGGCTGCTGCTGCCACAATTGTACGCGAATGCAACGGTCAAGTGGTCACTAACCAGTCTCAGTTAATTCAATGTAGCCTATATGGCACTCCAGGCCGTAATAGTGACCCCTTTATTGGGGGTTCCGTTAACAGTATTGTTCGACAAGGAGGCGTTAAGGTAACACTCAACGATCCTGTTGGTTTGTATATTCAAGAACCTGCCTTCGATCAGACATGGCAATTACCTCCAGAGGCCCCTGTAGATGCTCGTCCCTCAGACTACTGGAAAATTGTCCGAGGTCATCGACGGAGTGATCCTAACGAACCCGATTTTATCCTTCATGCGATTTATGAAGTACCAGAGGATCAAGGCTTTTGTGTTGGTGATATCACCATTGATGGAGTCCCAATTATGTTTGGTTCCCAAATTACCCAAAAATTTCAGATTGCCCTAGCTGCGATCGGTGTTCCTAGCACTGAACCCAATCAAACACCTCGTTCTTGTATTGATTCAAGTGCTTGTCCTTCAGAAAGTGCGCAAGTTGTTAGTGCTGCGGTAGATCCAGCCCATCTTGATAGTATGAAGTCCCTAATGTCATCGACGATGAAGAGACTTTAACAGAAATGTCGTGCATAAGTCCCCATCTAATATCAAATCCGTTTGAATACTCCACGTGCTAGTCGAGTGAGCAGAGAAAGCAGAGGGAGCAGGGGAGGAGGGGTTTAGACTCATAATTTTAACGATGGGTAATTAAGCAGATTTCAGATGGGGACGGTGCTGTACTTTGAGAATCCCTGCGGTTTTAACCGCAGGGATTCTAGGGTCTGTCTGCAAACGATTAGAATATTAAAAATAAGCTAATTTCTCCCTCTGCTTGCCCTGCTTTCTTGTCCTACCCGAATAAGCGAGAGTTCCGCATCTCGTCTTGCCTACCCTGGTTTTCGACCTTTCTAGGGACTCTAGACCCGTTTGTATGGCAGTTTTCAATTGGGTGTATCAAGATTTAGGTTGAGTGATTGTGGTTCGGGTGGGAGGAGTGGAGAGTGTGGGGGGATTTTTTCTTGAGATCGTTAGTCGATTGATATGAAAACTGCGATGAGATTTAGTTGGGGAGGATCTCACTCAACCATAACCCACTCAACCCTATGCTTAACCACAGTAAACAACAAATTCGAGTTAAGGTCAAGGCTTTTTCAATGGTGTGGTGGCTAATCGGATTAATAGGATTACCCAATAAAGGTTTTTCTTTAATAACACCCTGATAAGAATTTTTCCCCCCCAGTTGAACTCCCAATATAGCAGCATAAATACATTCACTCCAGCCTGAGTTGGGGCTGGGATCTTGGGGCGCATCTCGATAACAAATTGATAATACCTTCGTTGGTTTTCTTGATAGTATCGCTAAGGTTATAACCGTTAAACGGCAAGGAATCCAAGTTAAAATATCTTCCAATTTAGCACTAAACCAACCAATATGTGTGAAAGGTTCCTGTTGATAACCAACGGTGGAGTCCAGGGTACTTGCTGCTTTATAAGCTAACGCCAAAGCCACACTTCCTACCCCAGGAAAAAAAGCACCAGCGATCGCATAAAATAACGGGGCTGTAACCCCATCTGTGGCATTTTCTGAGACGGTTTCTAGAACGGCTCGCCATATTTCTTCTGAGGAAAGATTAGCCGTATCACGCCCCACATATTGGCTCAGTTTTTCTCTAGCAAGGTCAATGTTTCCCTCCTTTAAGGGGGTAAGGACATCGAGAGCAGCTAATCTTAAACTGCGTCCTGCAAAACAACTAGCCAAGGTAATAATCTCTAGGAAAATGCCGACAAAAGGAACAAAATGATCTTTAATTAAACCGATACTCCAGCCTAACATTCCACTACTAAAAATTAATCCTACTCCTAGGATGACTCCCAGACAACGACCCACCCATTTTCTTTGACAGATGGAAAGGGTAAAATCACAGTACCTACAGATGAACCATCCCATCACTTGTACTGGGTGTAACCATCCCCAAGGATCACCAACAATGTAGTCGACCAAAGCAGCTAAGAGCAGAACAATGATAGGGGTATTGCTATCCAAAGTAGATATTTATCCTCAGTATTGTTAACCTTATTTTTGGGACTGGGAATTGTTAATTTTTTCAACATTTTCTTCCCAGTTTTGCCCATCAAAGGGTTTAATTTCAAAGTTTGACAAGTTCGGATTATCAAGACAGTTGACATTAACATCAAACCACCCTGGATGGGAACGGGGACGATAGAAGGAATGAATACCACAAATACCACAAAAATAATGTTGAGCGATGTGGGTGTTAAAGCGATAGGTTTTGAGCATTTGTTCCCCTTGAATTAGGGTAAACTTTTCAGGGGGAACCAACAGATGAAGGAACCCTTTTTTACGGCAAATAGAACAGTTACAGTCAATAACTTCAAACTGCTCAATGACCACCTCAAAGCGCACTGCACCGCAATGACAGCCTCCTTGAGCTATCATAGAATTCTGAGAATTTGCCATCATAATCATCTCCTTAAACAATAAAACTTGTGGCTTCCCCTAGGGACGCTTTCCAACTACGAGCGTCATAGTAAAGATCCGCTAAAGTTATCTTATAAAGAGCTTCTTTAAGTTTCTGGTGCAGTCGTTTCCAAAGGCTAAAGGTAACCCAATCTTCCACTTGCTCAATCTCAGGGTTATAGTGGGGCAATGGCTCAATTGTTTCCCCCACTGCGTCTAGTATTTGTCCTAGAGAAATCTCGCTAGGTGCATAGGCTAATTGATAGCCTCCTTGGGAACCTCTGAGAGAATTAACTAACCCACTGCGACGCATTTCAATCAGTAATTTTTCTAGATAGGGGGCCGGTAAATCTTGTCGCTTTGCGATCGCTTTTACGGAAGTAGGTCCATAGTTAGGCTGTAAACTAAGATCCAGTAAGGCTTTAACGCTATAATGACTACGAGTTGTTAGTTTCATTGGCTTTATTTTTTCGCTCTTTTACTCTCTTGAGCATAAGACTATTGAGGATTGTTTTTGAGTTTATAACATTTTTCTAAAGATGAAAGGGGACAAACTCAAACATTTGTAAATTTGATGAGGGTTATTGTCGAAACATTGGAGACAATGACTTATTATTGATCTTGTCGAATGGTAGATAAATTTTACAAATTGTGTGTAAGATAATGATATAGACAGTTAGTAATCTCATCGTTTTTTCGATTGTTACTGCCGTCTTCCTAAGTTACCATTCTGTCAACCTTATTATTCAGTTCAGTTACTGTTGAAGTTAATGACACCAGATAAACCCCTAACCGGTACCGCCTTAGTTGAAAAAGTTAAAGAGCTAGATCATCTCAGCAAAGAAGAAAAAGCAAGAGAATGCGGCTATTATACCCAAACAAAAAATGGGGTAGAGCGCGTTAATATGATGAAGTTTCTTAATGCTTTAATAGATGCTGAGGGCATTGAGCTAGATAGTA
The DNA here is from genome assembly GCA_051439445.1 of Crocosphaera sp. GTDB lineage: Bacteria > Cyanobacteriota > Cyanobacteriia > Cyanobacteriales > Microcystaceae > Crocosphaera. The sequence continues at coordinate 22,089 of JBFRWG010000006.1, read as the reverse complement.
ATGCTGAAGGAAAAGGCAGAGGCGGCCGTTCAGCAAGCTATAAAATTACCGTACAATCCAATGGAAATCTTCTCATTGGTTCAGCTTATACTAAACAAATGGGATTAGAACCTGGAGATGAATTTGAAATTACTTTAGGCCGTAAACATATTCATCTCAAACAGTTGGGCGCACTCGATGAAGATGAGGAGTAACGATTATGGTTGGCTTTAATGTTATGGCCAAAAAATAGCGTTGCTTAGCCTCTAACTTAGCAACGCTAACTGCACCAGTAAAAATGTATTGTATCAGACGAGGGTTGCTTTCCCAACTAGGGAAGGTAGCCCTCATAATATTTATTGTATTCGCAAATGGAGCGGGTGGGGGATATGGGGCAGGGAAGGTTGGGGAGGATCAAGATCACGATTCCTTATACTTTCTCCATACTAAGGACCGCTAAAAACAGCAGCCTCAATGTCTCCACGAGAGAGAGAATATTTAAAAGCCCGTGTAATATCAGAACCATCAGCCCCTGCTTGAAGATAAGAAACGATCAATTCCTCAACCTCTAAACTAAGTTGGGCTTTCCAAGAAGCCTTAGCAACAGTCCAACAATTGAGGTTTTGTTGATCTTGTTGGCAACCTAAACTAGAAAGCCATTGTTCAATCACAGGAAGGGGATGATTATATAAGGGGGTATCTGGGGCAGGAAGGGTCATAATGAGTTGGTAGGGGTTGGATCATAATTATGGGCATCAGAGACAAAAATAGACTCAACTGAGCCATAATCCTGAGGTAGGGCCGTCTGGGGAATTACTTCGTCGCCTCTTAGAATAGCAATAAAGATGGCCAAAACCAAACATCCCATCAAAGTTAGTCCTAAAATAAACAGGGCAAACATTTCCCCGGCAGACAAAGGGCGATCGCTGGCATCTAGATAGGCAGAACGAGACCATTGACCGGTGTTGGGATCTTTTTGGGGTTCTGAAGGGGTTTGGATGACATTCCAACGAGAATAGCCAATTTTGAGATCATAGACCGATCGCATTTGGGGGTTGCTGAGTACCCCATAAGCTTCATTAAGGCGTTGGAATTTTGCTGTTGCCATTGCTGAGGGTAATTCTGTAGTATCAGGATGATAACGTTTGCTCAACTCTCGATAAGCACGACGTATTTCGATGACAGAAGCGGACGGATGAAGTCCTAGAATAGCATAATGGCTATTAGCAAAAGGCATCTGAACGGGAATTTTCCGTGAGGTTGATTGTTGGGTAGTCTGCTGCTCAGTCACAGGATTACTTTTATCATTCCTTGTGAGCTTTATTGTAACCAAACTTAGGGAAAGGTTTCTAGCTTGTATGAGATTATTTAATTTGACTAGGGAAAAGACAAAACAAAGATCAGGTTTACACCACACCCATTTATCTAAGGTATTGATCAAAGCTTGTCTTATTTGTGTACTATTTTTGGGACTGACTTTTAGCGGTTGGGGAACTTCTCCTGCATCAGCTAGTATTGATGATGATCGTCTCGATGGCAATATTTTTGTAGTCTATGCGGGCAATGGGTCTTTAGTTCCAGCTAAGTTATCTTTAAAAGATTCCTTACAAAGAGAAATGCCTACGGTTCTTGTCTACTATTTGGATGATAGTCGAGATTGTAAACAATTTGCGATCGTTGTTTCTCGTATCCAAGAATTTTATGGTCGGGCTGCTAATATTATTCCGATTAGTGTTGATAGTATTCCTTTAAAAGACTCTTATTCCCAGGAAGAAGCAGGTTATTATTATCAAGATATTATTCCGCAAACGGTTATTCTTGATAGTGAAGGAAATAAGATTTTTGATGGTCAAGGACAGGTAAAATATGAAGCAGTTGATGATGTATTACGAGAGGTTTTTGATCTCCTGCCGCGTTCTGAGTCTGTACAGTTAAAACGACGTACTGTTAATGAGTTTAATGAAGAGTTAGTTGATAGTTAAAATACGATTACTATTTGAATAGTTAATAGATTATTGATTTAGTTTATTAACTATTTTTTTAAGCCTGTTTATAAACAAAACTTTAAGATGTTAAGGCGGGCAAATGATATTTTTGTTTGGACTACCCACCAAGTAGAAAAATTTGCCTACCCTACAAAACTATCAATTTACTTTATTAACTATTTTTTGATAGCAAAGTTATGATTATTAGTAAGTTTTGGTTAATAACTTTTTCCTCAATAATTATTTTTTTGTTGAGTTTAACTATTTTTTTTTATCAACCAAGATGGTTCTTAAAAATAATAATGCAAGTTGCGCCTGGGGTTCATTATTTTGCTGAAACTCCTGATAAAATTGTTGCTATCACTATTGATGATGGACCGAATGCTATAACAACACCCAAAATATTAGAAACCTTGTCCCAAAATAATGCTACTGCTACCTTTTTTCTAATTAGTGAAAGAATTGAAAACAATGAATCTCTGGTTACAAATATGATTAATAATGGTCATAAAATTGGTCATCACATGGTTAAAGATGAGAAAAGTATTTTTTTATCTAGAGAAGCATTTGAACAAGAATTTTTAATAGCAGAGCGAACTTTACATCAATTTTTAAACCCAGTTGTTTGGTTTCGTCCTGGAGGGGGTTGGTATAATTCTCAAATGTTAGATATCGTCAAAAAATATAATTATCATACAGCTTTAGGATCAATTTTTCCCTATGATACTCATATTGCTTCTTCTGAGTTTGCTAGTTACCATATCTTATCAAATTTACGTCCTGGTGCTATCATAATCTTACATGATAGTGGCAGAGACGGTACATCTGGAGACTGGGGAGAAAGAACAAATATAACCTTAAAAAAAATTCTTCCTGAGATCAAAAACAGAGGTTATCGAACCGTTACCCTATCAGAAATGTTTCTCGGAGATTAACATGGATCATGTAATGTTTCGCCCCGCTTCTCCTGATGATTCTTTAGCAGTTGCTCAATTTTCTATCCTAGCAGGTGGCGGTATTTTTGAGTTTTTATTAGAAGATTTTCTTAAGGATAATACCTTAGAAAATATACTAGCATCAGAAATAGAAAAAGAAACAGGAAGCTTATCTTATTTGGATACAGAAGTAGCAGAATTAAACAGTAAAATTATTGGAATTATTAATAGTGGTGATGCTAAAGAACAGGGTATTACTCAAGAAATGATAGATTTCTACCCTTCAGAAAAACTAAATTGGTTGCAAGAATTATTTTCTACTAAAATAGAAGGCAGTTTATATGTTTATATATTAGCGGTTGATAGTCATTATAGAAAACAAGGAATTGGAAAAAATTTAATGAACCATGTTAAAAATAAAGCCAGAAAACAAAATATTTCTAGTATTAGTTTAACGGTTTGGTCTGATAATATAGATGCTATTAAATTTTATAAAAAGCAAGGATTTAAAGAAGTCAAACAAATTAAAGTTGATTATCATCCTCTTCTACCTCATCATGGTGGTATTAAGTTAATGCAGTGTATATTGATGGATAGTTGATGATTTTAGTGGTACAGTTTATAGTTAAAATATTGTCTAATAATTAATATGAATAATCTGATTCTTCGTCCCGCATATCCTCAAGATGCTTTAGGAATTGCCCAATTAACAATTATTGCAGGGGGGGGTATGTTTGAGTTTTTATTAGAAGATTTGCTTCAGGATAATACCCTAGAGAATATAGTAGCATCAGAAATAGAAAAAGAAACAGGAAACTTATCTTATTTGGATACAGAAGTAGTAGAATTAAACAGTAAAATTATTGGAATTATTAATAGTGGTGATTCTAAAAAACAGGGTATTACTCAAGAAATTATAGACTTCTTCCCTCCAGAAAAAATTAATTGGGTACAAGAATTATTTTCTACTAAAATAGAAGGCAGTTTATATGTTTATATCTTAGCGGTTGATAGTCATTATAGAAAACAAGGAATTGGAAAAAAATTAATGAACCATGTTGAAAATAAAGCCAGAAAACAAAATATTTCTAGTATTAGTTTAACGGTTTGGTCTGATAATATAAATGCTATTAAATTTTATGAAAAGCAAGGATTTAAAGAAGTCAAACACATTAAAGTTGATTATCATCCTCTTCTACCTCATCATGGTGGAATGAAATTAATGCAATGTTTACTATCTTAATATTGAACTTAAAATCATGATTTTCTGAAGAATAGTAAATGCTGTTGGGGTAATGTTTCTTCTGTTTTTTCCCAATTTAAACCCACAGTGTTCATTTCTTTTTTAACTTGTTTTTCAGTCATTTTATGTAAGGTTTTAATAGGAATTAAAGGATTTTCACGACGATATTCTGCTAAGATAACTTGACCTCCTGGTTTTAAAGCAGTTACAATATTTTCCATCATTTCTTGAGGATATTCAAATTCATGATAAGTATCTACCATTAAAACAAGATCAATGGAATTTTTAGGTAAATTTGGGTTATTTAAACTGCCTAATATTGTTTCTATATTATCGACTTTATTTTCTTTTTTTAAAAAATCAATAATTTCTAACATTTCAGGTTGAATATCTACAGCAAAAACCTTTCCTTGAGGAACTAAAGAAGACATACGAAAGGAAAAATAACCACTTCCTGCACCAATATCAGCAATAATATCTGTCGGTTTTAAATTTAAAGATTCAATCACTTTTGAGGGTTGTTCTTGTTGCTCTCGACTCGGTCTTTCTAACCATAAAAATTCCTGATGTCCCATAACTTTAGCAATTTCTCGACCTAAATAAAATTTACCAATTCCATCACGACTATGCACAGCCTGATATTTATAATAACTATGACTAGAGTTTTCAGTAATAGCATCATAGGTAAAAAATTGACTACCAATGACAAAAAAAGCTGCGATTAAAACAAGACTAATGGTGATAAATTTAAAAGACTTCATAAATCTTTTATGATTACTCAAAAAGAATTGATTACAATTAAAGTATAGCTTAAGACCAACAAGTTCCTACGGGCTTAATAATATTAAGCCTCTACTGGCTTTTTTCAAATTGTTTAACCCCGTCATTAATGATAGGGTCTTATTTGAGGAAATATAAAGAAGATGTATCAACGATTTTGGGGCTTTTCTATTAGTTTAGTTGCTATTTTAGGGAGTGTATCTCCTCTTACCTTAGCCCTAGAAACCAAACAATCCATTAGTTATTTTAGTCGTTCCCCTCGTCTCATTGATGTCACAACCACTTATCGTGGTCCAAGGATAGGAAGTCCTACCTATTACTATACAATTGACTTACCCAATCACAGTGGGGAACCCCTAAAAACCATTACCATTAATCAACGTCAAGGGTTTGAAGAAATCGATTATTATCCTAATAAAACTTTTGCTTTTCAAGGAACCCCTAATCATCGGGGACAAGCTTTAACTGTTGAAGCGACTACTTGGGATAAAGAAACAGAAACAATGACCATTACTTTTAATCCTCCTGTCTCTCCAGGAACCCTATTTACAGTCGGGATTAAAGCCAAACATAACCCTCAATATGGGGGAATCTATCTATTTGGTGTCACCGCTTTTCCTGCGGGAAATAACCCGATTGCGTTATATTTGGGCAGTGGTCGTTTACACTTTGATGGCAGTGATAGTGGGGACTTTGACTAATCTAACTCTCTTCGTCCTTCTAACGCCCTTGCTAAAGTGACCTCATCAGCATATTCTAAATCTCCTCCCATAGGCAAACCAAAGGCAATGCGAGTCACTTTGGTAAACGGTTTGAGAAGTTGACCAATGTATAAAGTCGTTGTTTCTCCTTCCACCGTGGGACTAATGGCTAAAATAATCTCTTTGACTCCCTCTTGGGTGACTCGTCTCACCAAAGGTTGAATATAGAGTTGTTCAGGTCCAATCCCATCCATCGGAGACATCACACCCCCTAAAACATGATACTTGCCCCGATATTCTCTCGTTTTCTCTAGGGCAATGACATCACGGGAGTCGGCCACAACACAGATGGTTTGGGAATCACGGTTAGGGTTACGACAAATATCACAAACGGGTTGTTCAGAAAAATGAAAACAAACTTTACATAACCCCACTCGTTTCTTGGCATCCAGTAAAGCTTTAGCAAGGGCTTGAACTTCGGCATCAGGACGCTTGAGAATATGTAAAGCTAAACGTTGGGCTGTTTTTGGTCCAACCCCTGGTAAACGTTGTAGTTGTTCAATCAAACGGGCTAAAGGCGGTGTATAAATAGGGCTTTTCTCCAGATTTGAGTCGATAATTGATAGAAAAAGGTTAGAGAACAATTATTTTAAAGACAAACCAGATATTTAGGCTGAATCGTCTTCTGGTGGCTTTTGAATTTTAACGGGTTTTCTGGGTTTTTCTATTTTTCTAGGCGGCCTTTTCTCTCCTCTGGGTGAGGGTGGGGTGTCCCCTGTCGCTTTAACAGGTTTCTTATATCGAGGAATTTTTTTGGTGGGAGTTTCAAGATCCTTATCCCATCCCCAACAGTTACGAGAAGGGATAAATTTAAAATTGCCTTGAATAAACCAACGATCGGGCAACTCTTCTTTAGGAACCTTCGGGTTAAAACGAAAGGGTTTAGCTTCATCCTCTCGCCGCATCAACACAGGGAGATGAGATGCTTTAAATTTACCCTTGGGATCATTGGCATTTTGATTACGATACACAGAAATCACTGGTGTTCTCACTTGGGGAACAAACTGCCACAAACCTCGGAATTTAAACATACCGGGTTCTTCTTCCCAAGGGTTTTCTTCTTCCCAAGCAGCCACTTGAAAATAAATTTGAGGATCTTTGCGAGGGATCATCAAACATTTAGGATAGACGCGCAAAAATAGCATTTGATCGGGGTTAGCCGCCATTTGCTTAAGCCAAGCTTGATAGCGATAACCAGCAATAAAAAGTTTATAGCGTTTTCCCCCTAAACGGATAAAAAAGTTGTCCTCTTCATCTTTCTCTGGTTTCCCTTTGAGGGTTCCAATAGCTTGAAAGAGAACAGGGTTTTCCTCAACTTCAGGTTTAGGGGTTGAAGTTTCTTCGGATTCAACAGGTTGCGAGAGCTCACTCATGAGTTCTTCAGGGACAGACATTTTGGCGTTTCCCAATAATTTTTGGTAGTTTATCTAAATAAATTTATCTAAATCATAAACGCCTAGATACCATAAGTCTAGGGGTGTTATAATAAAGACTTTGACCGCAATAACTATAACCAATAATTCTGGTTGAGGCAATAAAGCAATTGGGCTTAAGACTATAACAAGAATTTTGTCAATGTGTCAAACAAGAAAATTCAGCTTAATCAATTCTTAATGAGTAAATATGTATTGTCTAGGTTTAATGAGTGGTACCTCCGTAGACAGCATTGATGCAGCCCTAGTGAAAATTACGGGCAAAGACTTGGATCTGAAACTGGAATTTTTATGGGGAATTAATCATCATTATCCAGAAAAACTAAGAGAAAAAATTTTAGCCGTTGCTGGGGGACAGCCGCTATCAATAGAAGAATTGTGCCAATTAGATGAAGAAATTGCCTTATCTTTTGTGGAAGCCGTTGAAAAAATAAGAGAAAACTACCCGAATATCGACTTAATCGGTTCCCACGGACAAACGGTGTATCATCGTCCACCTATCAAAGAAAAATTAGGTTATACGATGCAATTGGGTAGAGGAGAAATTATAGCAAAGTTAACAGGAATTCCCACCATTAATAACTTTCGAGTAGCAGATATAGCAGCCGGAGGACAAGGTGCGCCGTTAGTGTCTAAAATAGACGCTTATGTATTAAGTCATCCTCATTATTATCGTTGTGTACAGAATATTGGTGGGATTGGAAACGTTACTTATTTACCATCAAAACAGGAAAAAAAGTGGGAAGAGAAGATTTTGGGCTGGGATACAGGACCAGGAAATATGTTGATGGATTTGACTGTTCAAAAATTAAGTCAGGGTCAAAAAAAATACGATCACAATGGAGAATGGGCAGCCCAAGGAACGCCAAATCAGCGGTTAATTACAAAGTGGTTAAAACAAGACTTCTTTCAACAAACGCCACCCAAATCAACCGGAAGAGAATTATTTGGACAAGATTATCTCGAAAAATGCTGGCAAGAGGCTCAAACCTATCACTTATCAGAAACAGACTTTTTAGCTACTATTACTGATTTAACGGCAGCGTCTATTGTATCGAGTTATGAACAATGCCTCAAACAACCCATTGACGAAATTTTATTATGTGGGGGAGGCTCTCACAATTTATACTTAAGAAAGCGCATTCAAGATCGTTGTCCTGCCACAACCATCGTCAAAACCACCGATGATGTAGGGATGAACAGTGATTTTAAAGAAGCGATCGCCTTTGGGGTCCTAGGTTATTGGCGATATGTTACCCAGACCCCAGGTAACTTACCCCAGGTTACAGGAGCAAAGCAAGCAATGTTATTAGGTGAGATTCATCTTCCTGTGTCAACTCTCCGGGAAATCTAAAAGATAGCAGAAAAAATTTAACTCTAAAAACCATTACAACCTGTTAGTTTTCTGTAATTTTAGGGAAATCTAAACTAGAGAAACCTAAAAGTGATAGGAGACAAAGTATGGTGACTGTGATAGCAGTCAAACTAAAAATTGTCTTTTCCTAGATATTTGAGAAGAACTCTAACTTTTCCCAACTAGGACTCAAATTTTATTGTTAAAGAGATTAAGGAGTTGTATCTTGGCTCATAGCTTTTTAATGGAAGCCGGACGCTGGACAATTGAGGGAAGTTGGCTCGAACGCAATGAAATGCCCCTTCTTGTTAAAGGAAAGAGTATTGTGGCCTGGAGTAATGATAATTGGTTCACCATGGTCACTAAACTAGTCTTTCCAGGGAGCGATCGCCCTGAAATTGCCTTTCAGTATCGAGGCCATTTGAATGGAGAGCAACGAGAGTATACTTATGTTCTCCAACAAAGCTTATTGGGAAAAGTAGAAGGAGAAGGATGGATCGGACCGAACTCCATCATTCAACGCTATTGGGTATTAGGCGATCGCCAAAGACGCAGTGGCTTTGAAACCTTTTACCGTCTCAATCATAGTACCTATCATTTTTCTGGGGGCATTCTCGCCGGCCACTATCTCACTAGCACTATGGAAGCTACTTTTGAACGTCAGTTATAAATCTTTGCCCTTTCCTAACTCTTATAAATCCCCCTTAATCATTTTATTCTAAATCCCATCGGAATGAACCATTATGAATGCCCCAGTTACTATGAAAGAATCTCACCAACGTCGTTTACTCGCTAACCGTTATCAACTGATCGATCTCGTTGGTAGTGGTGCAATGGGTCAAGTCTATCGCGCTGAAGATAAACTATTGGGTGGAGTCACCGTAGCGGTTAAATTTTTATCTCAAGCCCTACTGAATAGTAAAATGCGAGATAGATTTGAGCGGGAGGCAACCATTTCTGCTTTATTGGGGGAGAAAAGTAATCATATTGTCAGAGTGCGAGATTACGGCGTTGATGAAAAAGAAATCCCGTTTTATGTGATGGAATTTCTTAAAGGGGAAAGTCTCAGCGAAGTGATTAAATTTCGGCCCTTGTCTCTTTCAAGATTTTTAAAGATAACGCGGCAGATTTGTTTTGGTCTCGAATGCGCTCACAAAGGGATTATGTTTGAAGGGGAAATGTGTCCCATTATTCACCGAGATATTAAACCGAGTAACGTTTTAGTGATTCAAGATCAAGCATTGGGAGAGTTGGTGAAAATTTTAGATTTTGGTATTGCTAAACTGATTCAATCAGGGGAAGCGCAAACTCAATCTTTTATGGGAACCTTGGCCTATTGTTCCCCAGAACAAATTGAAGGAAAAGAACTCGATAGTCGTTCCGATATTTATAGTCTGGGAGTGATGATGTATGAAATGCTCACAGGAGAAATGCCGATTTTTCCAGAAAATTCTTCCTTTGGGGGTTGGTATGAGGCCCACCATTATGCAAAACCGAAAGCCATTTCTAATAAACTACGTCTTCCTTCAGCATTAGAAAATCTGATTTTCCAATGTATGGCCAAAGCTCCCGATGAACGTCCTCAAACAACCACAGAGATTTTAAAGCAGTTAGAACAATTGGAACCCCATCAAGCAGAGTCGCAACAAGAAACCTTAGTGGCTATGCCGAAAAAACAAGTTGATAAGTCAACGGCTAGGAAAACCGCTCCTAAACTCGATGATCTCTGCTTAAAAATGACTTGGCCAGAAGACAAACCTCAACAAAAAATTGTCTTTCCCCATGTTGTTCGTGTTCCGGAGGGAAACTTTGCCAGTCTCTGGGTAATGCTTAATGAAGAAGATATTGCCAATCGTCTGTCGAGTATTCGTTATAATCAATTTGTTTTTATTACCAATCCCCACCCCATGGTGTTATGGATTACGGTCCTCTATCATCGTGAACATGGAGCGAGATGGCTTCCCTGCTATCTTGACCTCAAAACGAGTTCCGGACAACGGTTTGCTCGTATTTTAGGAGAGTCAGGATTATATTGGATTTTGTTTTTTGCTTTAGAGAAGGGAAAACGTTGCCAGCACGTTTTAAGTACCACCATTGCTCCTAATCAATGTCATAACTTACAAGAATGGGCTGATAAAAGTCAACTGTTACGAGGGGGAAAACCACAAATTACCAAACGAATGTTAAAACAAGAGTTTGAGAAACTCAAACCTTCCATTGAAAATAAACTCCAAGCTGCTTACACAACTTCTAGAACTGCGGGTAAGTTGTAGTTGTTTGTTTGGTGAGAAATGCAAATGAGCAAGCATGATTTGTCAATCTTCTTCGGGCCACTTATGGGTTGACGACTCAGCAGCCCGTAATGGTTTTTTGGTTTGCATTTCATAGGGAGAAGATAATAATTCTAGCTGTTGAGTTTCTGGGGCTTTTATTGCTTCTTTACGTCGCTGTGAAATGCGTTCTTCACTGGTATCTTCGGCCACAATTTCGTAGAGGGTTGCTAACTTATTCTTGCTCTTTCCTTTGCGCAAAATACGTCCTAGTCTTTGTACATATTCTCGTGCTGAACTCGTTCCAGATATAATAATAGCAACTTTCACTTCTGGTACATCAACTCCCTCATTTAAAACATGGGAAGTTACTAAACTTTTATAAATACCTTCTCGAAAACAAGTTAAAATATCGTGACGTTCTTTTACAGGAGTTTGATGAGTAATTGCAGGAATTAAAAACTCTTGAGAAATACGATAAACAGTGGCATTATCATTGGTGAAAATTAACAGAGAATCTTGGTGATGTTCACACACTAATTCTGTCAATATTCTTAATTTTCCTTCCGTCCCTGCTGCAATTTCTTTAGCCTCTCGATGTGCCAACATTGCCCTTCTCCCGGCGGGGGTTCTAGCACTAGCTTTGACAAAAACTTGCCAGCCATTTAAACTGCCTAACGAGATATTAGATTTTCGTAAAAAATCATTTCTAATTTGTATTGCTTTATCATAATTTTTTCGTTCTGTTTGTGATAGTTTAACTTTAATTTGAATCACTTTATGTTCAGCTAAAGTATCCCCCGAAAGTTCCTGAACCCCCTTACGATAGACCACCTCACCAATTAAACTATCTAAGTCCCGATGGTTTCCGTCTGCCCTTTCTGGGGTAGCTGTTAACCCTAAACGGTAGGGAGAAATAGCGTATTCTGCAATGACTCGAAAAAAATCCGTAGGAAGATGATGACATTCATCAAAAATCTGTAATGCGTAACGATTTCCTAAGGTTTCTGCATGAATAGCTGCACTGTTATAAGTGGCAATTAAAATCGGGGTGCGGTCCCGTGATCCGCCTCCTAATAACCCAACTTCAATGTCTGGAAAGGCTGCTGTCATCTGGGCGTACCATTGGTGCATTAAGTCCAAGGTTGGCACGACAATGAGGGTAGTGCGGGGTGTCGCTACCATGGCCAACTGGGCTAAATAGGTCTTTCCCGCCGCCGTAGGCAAGACGACGACTCCTTTGCGCCCTGATCCCTTCCAAGCTTCTAAGGCTTCGGTTTGATGGGGATAAGGTTGTCTCTCGAAACTAGGGGTTAAGTCTAGAGGAAAAAATTCCTTAGCATTGTCCACAAAGTTGAGGTTATGGACTTGTAAGGTTTCGATTAAGGTTCGATAGTAGATGGCAGGAATGCGAAACTTTTCAATGCGATCATCCCAAGTGGCAAACTCGATCCAAGCTTGACCTCTTGGGGGTGGATGAAGAATTAATGTTCCGCGATCGTATTTCAGTTTACTGGGTCGTGCCATAGAGAAATTATGTTAAACATTAAGTTCTTTTAAAGCTAGACGAATTTGTTCTAAACGTCGGCGATTAAGTCCTAAATCAAAGTTACCATTGCGAGAAGCTGAACGTAATTGAATTAGTGATTGATGAGGAGGAAAATAAAATTCTAATTCGTCAATTCTACCAAAAAATTTCCCTTTAGCCTCTGCTTTGATATAGTTATCTGTTATTTCTACGACTTGAGTTCTAGGGACAACGGTTAATACTTTTAATAAAATTTTTTTTGCTTGATTAAGCTCAATATGGTATGAAATTGGTTCAATATAAGATGGACTTTCTTGGTTGAAACTAACGACACAACTAATTTCTGGTGGACAAGGTAATAAATGATTATCAACTAATCTTGTTTTATTCGTTAATTCGGTTGCTAATGTCACTGCATTAATTAATAATAAGCTTAATAATACACTGAGAATAATTGAGCGGAAATAGAGAGATTTTTTTTTAAGATGATAATAGTTCATGACAACAGATAAATCATAATTTTATTTGACCGTGATTAGATGGTAATTCACCCAAAATAAAGGTATGTTTTCCTTTAGAAGCAATTTGAGTTATTGTTTCGAGGTATTTTAAGAATTTGATATTCTCATCATTTTTTATGATCTCAGAGGCGTTTTTTAAAGCTCTAGCTGTTGCTACTGTTGTTCGTGCATTTTCTAGTTCAGTTTTTGCTCTAATTTTCGCTTCTAACTGTTTAGCAAACAACTCTTGAATCATTTTCGGAAAACTTAAATCTCTTACTCTTAAACGTTTAATTGTTAAACCATAACTTATCAATTCCTCATTTAAGCCTTCGGGAATTTTTTGGGTGATTTCTTGATGTTTTTCATTCAGGTGTTGACTGTCCATTTTTCTAATTATTTGTCTTAAAAAAATTTGAGAAGAATAATGAATTATTTTTTCTGCTTCACTTATCAAATTTATTCTCTTTTGTAAAATGTCAAACTTAGATATAAAAACTGATTTATCACTGATTTCATACTCAATTATATAGGAAAATCTTAAAGCAATATTATCCTGAGTTAATACATCTTGATTAACCACTGAAAAATTTTGACTTATGGTTGGTAGAATCACACAATCAATCTTGGAAAAGAAATGAAAGAAAGTATACATTCCGGGAGTGAGTTTTTTTTGAAATTGATTATCTTGATAAAGATAACCGATATGATTAGGTCTAACGGAAATTCTTTTAAAGAAAAACATTCTTAGTATTTATCATTATTCCTGATATTAAGAAGAAGGCTAAGTCATGAGGAAATTTGATTAAGTCAAGAAATTATTTCTCTTTACGGTATCCTCAAATTTACAAGTCATGACTCAACTTGTGACAAGCACTTTTCTTCTTGTTTTTGCAAGGTTTTTGACCTTATTTTGTCAGATAGAGAGTTGAACTCTTTGTTATATCCGCATTGACTTGCTTCCGCAATACCCTGTAACTGAGTCAAGTCTTTTTTTTACAGGTGACGGTTAACTCCATCATACCATCTATAGCAATCAGGTTTCAGTTGTGAGAAAATGACGAAGAGGATTCAACACAATATTAAATCAACGTGAGTTCGACAGAACATAAAATCGATGTTTTAAGAGTCACATCGTTAACTTGAAACGCTGATTCTTTCGTTAACAATGTTCCAACTCCGAACTCACGTTTATATCCTAACAAGTTCTCACTTCTCACAGATCATTACTAATTGCTATATTTATTTGGCGTTTAATTTCGGGCTAAAAATTTTTATTCTTGATTCTAAATTCTAAATTCCCCTCAATCTTTCCCTCCGCTTGATGCACTATATTTCGTAAATTATCAAGGGTTTTACTATTAACATTTTCCCATAATCCTCTTTGATTTGCCTCTAATAATCGTTCTGCCATATCTCGTAACGCCCAAGGATTTTTTTCTTGGATAAATTGTTGCACAGCTTCATCAAAAATATAGGCTTCTGCTACACCTTGATACATAAAATCTTCTACACAGTTGGCTGTAGCATCATAAGCAAATAAATAATCGACCGTTGCTGACATTTCAAACGCCCCTTTATAACCATGTCTCATCACTCCTTCAATCCATTTTGGGTTAATGACACGGGAACGATACACCCTAGCAATTTCTTCTTTTAATTTTCTAATTCTTGGATGAGTTACAATAGAATTATCACCAAAATATGTCTCAGGGTTTTTCCCTGTTAAGCTTCTCACAGCGACGGTTAAGCCCCCTTGGAATTGATAATAATCATCAGAATCTAAGAGATCATGTTCTCGATTATCTTGATTATGTAAAACAATTTGTAACTGTTGTAATCGTCTTTCAAAAACCTCTGGGACACTATGACCAATCCCATTTTTATCATACGCATAACAACTCCAATTAATATAAGCTTTGGCTAAATCTTCATCATTTTGCCAATTTTGTGCTTCAATTAATCCCTGTAATCCTGCTCCATAAGCCCCAGGTTTTGAGCCAAAAATTCGATAACACGCCTTCAATTTTGCTTGTTCTTCTGTTAAGCCTTTTTGTTGCCAGAATGCCTTATCTTCTAACACTTTAGCAGCTAAAGGATTGATATCTTTCTCTTCTTTTAGCCTTGACACATCTTCCATCGCGTTGTACAATAGTTGTAGTATATTAGGGAAACTGTCTCTAAAAAACCCTGATACCCGTACCGTTACATCTACACGGGGTCTTCCTAACACCGATGGTTTCAGTATTTCATAGTCCACCACCCGACGAGATAAACCGTCCCAGATAGGTTGGACTCCCAATAAGGCTAAGACTTGAGCAATATCATCCCCTCCGGTTCGCATGGTAGAAGTCCCCCAGATGGAAATAGCGAGGGTTTTGGGATATTCCCCGTTATCTTGAGTATAACGCTCAATGAGGGCTTCTGCTGCTTTTCTACCCACATCCCAAGCGGTTTGAGTCGGGATAGCACGAATATCCACTGAATAGAAGTTGCGTCCGGTGGGTAGCACTTCGGGACGGCCTCTAGTGGGTGCACCGGAGGCACCACTGGGGACATAATTACCGTTTAATCCTCTCAATAAGTTCGTAATTTCTTGGGGAGTTTGATATAGTTTTGGCAGTAAAAAAGTGGCTATCCAGTTTAGTTCTTTTTGGGTAGCAGTTAGGTCAGTAAATTGTTCTATTTTCTGCTCATTCAGCAATTTTTCAACTAAACTTTGAGCATAAGTTTCTAAAAACTCAATAACATCCCCAATAATACGACAATGTTGTAATTTGTTGCTAATTTCTGGCTCTAAAAATTTAGAAAACTTTGCAGAAGAAAATGATTGATTAAAATCATTAGTCAAAGGGTTAATATCTAAGTTAAAATCTTTGGCTATTGCTGTAGTTAAACCAACACGATCTAAACTTGGATAACGTGCAATAGCAATAATTAAATCTCTTAATTGTCTCTTTTCTGGACAGATTCCTAAAATGTGTAAACCGTCTCTTATTTGTGCTTCTTTTAATTCACAAAGATAACCATCTGCTAGGCTCAAAAATTGAGATAAACTATCCCTATTTAACTCATTAATTCCTAAATCTTGATTAAGATTGGTTTCTGTGACTAATTGTGTAATGCGATCGCCGATTATTTTTAAGCGTTTGGGGTCTAAAGTTTGTGCTTCATAATATTCATCAATGAGGGTTTCTAACTGTTCCAAATTACCATATAATTCTGCACGGGTTAAGGGAGGGGTTAAATGGTCTAAAATCACAGCATGAGAACGACGTTTTGCTTGGGAACCTTCTCCTGGATCATTGACAATAAAAGGATAAAAATTAGGAATTGTTCCTAATGCTATTTCTGGGTAACAAGTTGAGGACAAAGCTAAACTTTTCCCAGGTAACCATTCTAAGTTCCCATGTTTAC
This sequence comes from Crocosphaera sp., assembly GCA_051439445.1. GTDB lineage: Bacteria > Cyanobacteriota > Cyanobacteriia > Cyanobacteriales > Microcystaceae > Crocosphaera. Next base: position 5,904 of record JBFRWG010000006.1, on the reverse strand, counting down.
CAACATGGATAATAGCTGAAGCCTGAAAATGATGTTTTAACCAATAATAATAAGCTAAATAATGGGGGGTAGGTTCTAAGTCAGGTGCATGGTAATTTAAACGAGGATCAAAGTCATAACCTCTAGAGGGTTGAATACCAATAAAAATGTTACCTAATTGAATACCAGAAATCGGAAATGAAGTGACATGATTCAGTTCAGGAATATGACTCCAACGCTGTTGTATTTGTTGTTGAATCTCTAAAGGTAAGGTGTGAAAATATTGTTCATATTCTCGATAAGAAACAGATTGATTAATGGGACGTAATGGGTTACTTTCAAAATCATTAGTAATACTTTCAGTCAACCTTTTTATCAGTTCATCACCGTCTTTGGGAATATCATTAATAGTATAACCTTCTTGTTGTAATGCTTGCAGAATTTTGAGACAACTAGCTGGAGTGTCTAAACCAACTCCATTAGCTATTCTTCCATCTTTGTTAGGATAATTAGCTAAAATGAGAGCAATTTTTTTTTGAGAAACTGACTGGTTTTTAAGCTTAATAAAATTAGCCGTTAAATCAGTAACAAAATTGATTCTATCTTCTAATGCTTCATAAACAATGACATCCGTTTCTAATGCTTCATTCCAGGTTGTAACTGACTTAAAAGAAACAGAACGAGTGATAATTTTTCCATCCACTTCAGGTAAAGCAACATTCATTGCTACATCTCTAGGATTTAATCCTTGCCAACTATTTTCCCACTGTTCAACTGTTCCACTACTAAAGATAATTTGTAAAATAGGAATATCTAATATTTGCCATAAATGAGTCAGAGAAGTATCATCAATTTTAGCTAAAGAAAAACTGGTGGTATTTAAGAGTAACTGAATAGGATTATGAGATAAAGATTGACAATAATTGATCAATTCTTCTTGAACTTCTGCCTCTCGCAACGACGAAACAAAAATAGGAATAGGATTTAATTGTTTATTTAATAAGCTTTTAGATAAAGCATCAATGGGTCGTAAATTACCCGCCAAATAATGGGAACGATAAAAAAGAATGATAACCGAATCAAATCCTTTATTTAGATGGAGATTTTTTTGATAAATACCAAAATTAGGTACTATGCTGGGAAGAGGGGGATTATAACTCGTTTGCCAACAAAGATCCGAGACAAATTTTAAACCATTAAGCCAATTTTCCTGTCCCCCTTGAGTTAAATAATTCCACAATTTATGACTGTTCTGAAAAGTAACATTAGAATGACTCATTAACGTTGCATCCAGACGAGCATCCCCTGGTAAAATAAAGAGAGTAATATCATTAAGTTCAGCAATTTCTTTAATAACTTCTAACCCATAAGGCCAATAAGACTGTCCCCCCAATAATCTTAAAATAATTACCTGAGCATGACATAACACTGTCTCTGCATAAGTATCAATACTCAATTGTTGTTGTAATTGTAAAATATTAGTTGCTCGTATTGGAGGAAAATTAGGAGGCAAAGAAAGCAAACAAGCTGCTAAACTTTGAATATCCGTATCTGCTGCACTTAAAAAGATAATCGGTGCCGGACTTTGTTCAATAAAGATGACCCCTTCTTGTTGAGCATTCCAACCTCCTGGAGTAGCTGCTATTCGGTGCATGAAAACTCCTTAATCTTTAAAGAATATAATGTTTCGAGATAGGATAGAAAAATAGAGAGATTCTATTGGAGAATAATTACTCTTTTCCCCTAGCCTTGTGCAAAGCGATGAGTCCTGTTCAAAAATCCATTTTACGCCGAACTTTACCTATAAGTATATTCGACCAGCTTTGTTCTCTTTGGCGAGAGCTAGGGCAAATGGAAGGTTCGACGACAATATTACTCACAAATTCCACCATTTCCTCAGAAATTGAGAATTTATCGCAGATAATAGGAGCAAAAGTTTTCTATCTTCTGGTGTCTTCCCAGTTGTGTGCCTTACTAACAGGGACACTGAACGATTCATCTTTATCATATCAGGTGACCATCACCTCCGAACCCCAAGCGATCGCCGACTTGATCACAGAGTTGCATAAGCATCTTCCGAATGACTCTATTTGGCGTGAACAACTCACTCCTTACCTTACCCCCCATCTTCCCCAATTAACAAAGCTTCAAGAGCATTTTAATAGTCGCTTATGGGATATTTTAGTCCCTCAGTTCTCGGAAACGTCACAAGTCATGTATGAAGGATTAAGTGTGTGTCAACCGGTGGAAGACGCATTAAGGCAACAAATCGCACAAGAAAAATTTTTAACCCAAGTTATTGGTCAAATTCGTCAAAGTTTAGAATTATCCGTTATTTTAGAAACAGCCGTCAGAGAATTACGCAGTTTTTTACAGGTTGATCGTTTAGTTATATATGAATTTAGAGAGAAAGTTCTTGCCAACCCTGAAGCGGAAAACTTACGTCAAACTTCAGGAGTTGTCACTTATGAAGCAAGGGTTTCTCAAAGTATTCCTTCTTGCTTAAAAGTCGTTGCTGAGGATAATTGTTTTACCAATATTCCCAACTACGAACATAAATATCGTCGGGGGGAAATTGTCGCTATTGAAGATGTAGAAAGAAAGTACGCATCTTCTTTATGTTTAAGTCAATTTTTAGCAAAATATTGGGTTCTTTCTAAGTTAATTGCCCCCATTGTTGTTGATGGTGAGTTATGGGGTTTATTAATTGCTCATCAATGTTTCAAAAAAAGACAATGGTTAGAGAGCGAAAAAGCATTTATAGGACAAATTGGACAACATTTAGCCGTTGCTATTTATCAAGCGCAATTATACGCTCAAGTGCAAGAACAAAAAAATACTTTTGAACAGCGAGTGATTGAAAGAACCCAAGAACTTCGGGATACTTTGGTCGCTTCTCAAGCAGCTAATCATTCTAAAAATGAATTTTTGGGTAATATGAGTCATGAATTACGTACCCCTTTAACCTGTATTATTGGTTTATCCGGCACCTTATTACATTGGTCAGAAGAGAGTTCTAGTTTACCTTTAGAAAAACGCCAGCGATATTTACAAACTATTCAAAATAGTGGAAAAAGTCTTCTAGATATGATCAATGAAATTTTAGAATATTCTAAATTACAGTCAGGAAAATATGTGTTAGCCGTTCGAGAATTTTCTTTAACAAAAATTGCTCAAAGTGTAATCCAAAAGTTGGATAAACAAGCAGAAGAACGTCGCATTAATCTTCAGTTAGATAGACAAATTAATGCTGAAGAAGATAGTTTTTTTGCTGATCCTGAAAGGGTACAACAAATTTTATATCATTTACTAAATAACGCCCTAAAATTTACTCCAGAAGAAGGCATTGTTACCTTAAGACTATGGCGGGAAACTAATCAAGTAATTTGGCAAGTGGAAGATACAGGAATTGGTATCAAAAAAGCACAAATTCCTTTATTATTCCAGTCATTTCAACAATTAGAAAATTCCCGCAGACGCATCTATGGAGGAACTGGTTTAGGGTTAGCTTTAACTAAACAATTAGTTGAACTGCATGGAGGAACCATTGAAGTAGAATCTGTCCTTGATAAAGGATCTAGTTTTACAGTAAGAATTCCCAATCAACCTCAGTCTAAGTTATCTAATAATTCAACCAATAATCAAGAATTGTTGACTAAAAATAAAACGATTATTTTAGTAGAAAGTAACGAAGAAAATGCAACTTTAATCGGAGAATTATTAACAGCAGCTAATTATCACTTTATTTGGCTAATGGATGGAAATAAAGTTATTGAAAAATTAAACTTATTAGAACCATCAGTCGTCCTCTTAGATCAAGATTTATCAAAAGCCTTAGAAATCGGCAAATTATTAAAACAATCACCACAAACTCAAGGAACAAAAGTATTACTATTACAAAATAAAATTACCTCAAAAGAATGGAAAAAAATTGCTAAAATGGGAATTGACGATTATCTCATTAAACCAATTCAACCAAATCTTTTGCTAAAACGAGTTAATGCTTTATTAATTGATAATGATGACTCAAATAATAGTTGAAGATTCATTTTATTGGTAGTTAGTTGTCAGCAAAATTGCGAATTCAAGCCCATGAAAATTCCCAAATATAGTTTAATTGTTTCCTGTCAAGCCCCTCCTGAGTCACCATTATCTGAGCCAAAAATAATTGCTGCAATGGCTAAAGCATCGGTTAATCAAGGGTCAAAAGGGGTGAGAATTAATACCCCTGCTCATGTTCAACAAGTGAGAAAAGAATTACCATCAATTCCCATTATTGGACTGTGGAAACAAGACTATTCAGGGTATGATGTTTATATTACGCCTTGTTATAAAGACGCTGTTGCTATTGCTGACGCTGGGGCAGATATTATTGCCATTGATGGTACATTACGGCAACGTCCCCAAGGAGAAAAATTAGCGGATTTAATTAACAATATTCACCAAAAATTAGGTAAATTAGTAATGGCTGATGTGGATACGATTGAAAATGCGATCGCCTCAGCAGAAGCAGGGGCTGATTTTGTGGGAACTACCCTTTATGGTTATACAAAAGAAACTGAAAATTTAGCCCCTCCAGGTTATTCTTTATTGCAAACAATGAAGGAAAAATTAACTATTCCTATTATTGCAGAAGGAGGTATTTCTACTCCAGAAGAAGCGAAAAAAGCCTTAAACTATGGAGCTTATTCTGTGGTGGTGGGAACAGCTATTACAGGAATAGATTTAAAAGTTCAAGCATTTCAAGCTATGTTTCAACAATAAAATGGGCATAATATAAGCAATTCTAACATCTAAATTCATTAATTTTATGTATTCTAATCAGTTGCCCCCAAGTTATCGGCGTTTCCCCAAAGTTCCTCTCGATCGTCGCGCTTATGCTTTTTTATTAGACTTTGTAACCGTATGGTTTTTAAGTTCTTTTTTTCGAGGGTTCATTAAAGATATTGTTTTTGTCTTTATTTGGTTGATTTTGCGAGTGATTATTGTTGAAAAAAATCAAGGACAAAGTTTAGGGAGTTGGGCCTTTGATATCAAAGTAATTGATATTAGATTTCTGCGGATTCCTGGGTTAAAAGAATTAGCCAAACGAGAAGCTATTTTAGGAGTAGCTGCTTTATTAGCAATGGTAGGGTTAAATATTAATTTTAAAAATGGTCTTTCTATGTTGATCTTCATCACCCCTTTAATTATTGATTGTAGTCTGGCGATCGGAGATGAAGAATATAATCAGGCATTTCATGATAAAGTGGGTAACACCATTGTTATTCAAACCAAGCGGGGTTTTTCCTTAGATTTACGGTTAAAGAAACTCTGGAAAATTATCCAAGAAAAAATACAAAGTCGTCAAAATAAACAACAAAATTATCGAGATGACTATTATGATTATAATGACGACTATGATAATTATGATGATAGATATTAACGATTTTACTGTTTTATTCTTCCATAAAATTAGTTAAGTTTCGATTTGGCCATGTATGTAACTTGGAAAAGAAATTCTAATATTTCACAATGCTGCTTGCACTGTTCCCAGCTATTTCCCCAAACAAATAAACCGTGCTTTTTTAACAGGAAGCCAACAGTTTGATAGGATTCTAAGTAAGAGCTTATAAGTTCACAGTTTTCGCTTATATCTTGTAAGTTTGAAAAGATTGGAATTTCAATTCCTTCACTTAAGGAATTTAAAATATTTATACCTTTAAGAAATTCATAATCTTTAAAAGTTATCTGTTTATCGTACAACTCAGAAATTAATGTTCCGTAAACACTATGGGTATGGATAACTCCTTTAGCATCTTCTAAATAGTTATAAACGCATAAATGATAAGCTGTTTCTCCTGATGGTTTCCCAGAACTTTTAGGATTACCTTGAGAATCCAATAAAACAAAGTCAGAGGGTTTCATTAGTGATTTATCCTTATG
>JBFRWG010000005.1:0-54665 GCA_051439445.1 Crocosphaera sp. | reverse complement strand
GTTTTAAACTACTAAAAATCAAAAGAATTATTGTACTTATGAATATAGTTAATGAGATAGAACTAGGCTTAAAATACGATAACTTCATAAAAAAAATTAAAAATTATTAAATTACTTATTATAACGTTTCCATTTGATTTGTGAAGAGTAATATGAAACAGACAATAAATATATATCATTTCCCTGGCTCATAAAATCCTCCCTTATATCATAAAGTAATCGTTAAACAGTATCTATTGTCAATTGTCTATTATTTTAATATAATTAAAGAGTATCAAAAAACAACATGAATCATAGCTACAAGATGAAAGAAGAAGTTAATGTTAGTGAAGTTCAAAAACCGATTACCACTGCCCCACCTGAAATTTATACCATTATTGAACGAGTTTTAGCCCTAGAAAAAAGTAAATTATCAAAGCGATCGCCTCGAAATATTAATGATGATATTGTTCAGATAATTAAAGAAGTAATTCAATGAAGTTATTATCGATTAAATTATGTAATTTCAGGCAATTTTATGGTCAAACACCAGAAATTATTCTCTCATGTGGAGACAAAAATACTACCATCATTCATGGCAATAATGGCTCAGGTAAAACAACATTATTAAATGCGTTTACTTGGGTATTATATGAAAAATTTACGGCTGCTTTTACCTCCCCTCAGTTATTAATTAATAAACGAGCAATTATGGAAGCTGAGACAGGTGCATCTGTAGATTGTTGGGTAGAAATTTACTTTGAACATGAACATAAACGCTATCAACTTAAACGAAAATGTTATGCTTATTTAGATAAAAATGAAAGGATTCAGTATAGCAAAAATCAATTCTTTATGTTAGTTACAGGAGAAGATGGTCGTTGGTATCCTCCTTTACAACAACCAGATGATATTATTAATCGGATTTTACCTGAAAGTTTACATCAATATTTCTTTTTTGATGGGGAACATATTGATCATATTTTTCGCAGTAATGATAAAAGTAGAATTGCTGAAGATACAAAAGAGTTATTAGGAGTCAAAGTATTAGATCGATCTATTGAACACCTTAAAAAAGCCGAAAAAACTTTACAACAAGAACTACAAGTTATTGGAGATATCAATCTAAAGAAAATGATTAAAAAACGAACAAAGTTAGAGGAACAAAAGAATATTTTAATGGTATCTAAGGAAAACATAATAGAACAAATAATCGAACAAGAAAAACAGCAAAAACAACTCTCCCAAAAACTAATAACTCTCAGCAGTAATCAGCAAATAAAAGAATTAAAAATAAAATTAGAAAAACAAGAAAGACAATTAAAAAATGAGTTAAAAGAATCTAAAAAACAATTAAAACAACTAATTTCTAATCAAGCTTACTTAGTATTTTTAAGTGATATTATTCCCAAATTTAATACACTTATTGCTAAATTACGTCAACAAGGAGAATTACCCAGTGGCATAAAAAAGCAATTTGTACAACAGCTATTAACCCGTCAAAGTTGTATTTGTGGACAAGAATTAATCGAAGGAAATAGTTATTATGAACAGGTAAAAAAATGGATGGATAAAGCAGGAATAGCAGCAGTAGAAGAATCAACCATTCGTTTAGAATCTCAAGGACATGACATGGAACAAAAAGTGATTAATTTTTGGGAAAATGTTGACGAAAAACAAGTAAAGCTTGAACAATGTAGAGGAGAATTATCCAGAGTAGAAATAGAATTAGACGAAATTAGTCAAAAGTTTCGTGAGTATCCTGATGCAGATATTAGAAACTTGCAAGAAAATTTAGATAAAATAAGTCAAAATGTTCGTCAATTACAACTAGAACAAGGAGGAATACAACAACAATTAATTACCTTAGAAAAACAACTAGAAACGACAAAAAAAGAAATTAATAAGCAGGAATTAAAAGAAGAAAAACAAATTCTAGTAAAGCGAAGAATTGAAGCTGCAAAGGAGGCAAGAGAGAGATTAATTGATGTGAGAAGTCGTTTAGAAAAACAGTTTCGTCTGTCGCTAGAAAAGCGTGTGCAAACTATTTTTAGTTCTATTTCTTTTACTCCCTATATTCCCCGTTTAACCAAAAATTATGAATTAAACTTAATCGAAAATACATCAGGTATCGGTGTTACTGTAGCAGCATCAACGGGAGAAAATCAAATTTTAAGCCTTTCTTTTATTGGAGGAATTATTGATAGTGTCAGAAACTGGAGTCATAAAAATACGTTGATGGGACCTGATAGTAGTACCTTTCCTATTGTCATGGATTCTCCTTTTGGTAGCTTAGATGAAATTTACCGTAGACAAGTTGCTAAGTCCATTCCAAAATTAGCTAATCAATTAATTATTTTAGTGACGAAAACTCAATGGCGCGGAGAAGTACAAGAAGAAACTAATCCTTATATTGGAAAAGAATATATTTTGGTTTATTTTTCTCCTAAACCTGACTGTGAACAAGATAAAATTGTTTTAAATGGTGTTGATTATCCTTTAGTAAAAACCAGTCCTAATCAATTTGAATATACAGAAATTATCGAAGTTTCTAGGGATAATTAATGAGTTATCCCTAGAGCAATTATTAACTTAAACTTTTGCGAATATGTTCCTCAATTTTCTTCTTCTTGCTCTCATCCTTAAGGGAGAAAGTCCCAAAATTACTACTACTGTTATTCACATGACTCATTATTTTTCGCTTACGATTTTCTTTGACAATCGGTTTGGAAACGGGTTCGCTTTTAAGAGTCGGTTCAGGAGTAGTATCAGGAGATGCTACAGTTTCAGGAGTCTGTTGAGGGGTAGTAATAGGAGACGTTTTAGTATTAACAGTCTGTTTCACAGAAATATACTCAGTTCCGTCTGTACTCTGTTTAAGATGTTCGAGAATACGTTTCTTACGATCATTTATGGCCATGGGACTAATATGTGAAGTTTTGTAACCAAAATTAATTATAAGAGATTGAGTTAAGTTTGACCAGTCTAGATTGAACATCTTTGCGTACAATAATAATAAGAATACAAATAACTAAGTCAGCGTCGAGAGTTTATGTTAGAAACCGTTACAAAAACTGATGTCGTTTATCCTAGTTCAGATGGAGAACCTGTGGCCGAAACTTATATTCATTTATATGCTATTTTAACTACCTTAGAAGTCCTCAAACAATATTTATCAGGACAGCAAGCAACCGTGTTAGCGAATCAATTTATGTATTATAGTGAAGGGCTGCCAAGAATGAGAGTGGCTCCTGATGTTATGGTCATTTTTAACGTGAAACCAGGAGGAAGAGATAATTATAAAATTTGGGAAGAAAAAGAAGTACCTCAAGTAATTTTTGAGATGACATCTCCAGGAACTAAAAATCAAGATCAAGAATTCAAAAAGACACTATATGAACAATTAGGTGTTAAAGAATATTGGTTATTTGATCCTAAAGGGGAATGGATCACTGAAAAATTAAAAGGTTATCGTTTAAGAAATAATAGTTATGAATTAATTGAAGATAGTCGTAGTGAACCTTTAAAATTAGAATTAAAAGTGGAAGAAGAATTAATTGGCTTTTATCGAGAAGATACAGGAGAAAAATTATTAGTACCCCAAGAGTTGGCAGAAGCTTTACAACAAAAAGAAAGTGAGTTGCAACAAAAAGAAACCGAGTTGCAACAAAAAGAAACCGAGTTGCAACAAGAAAAACAAAAACGACTAGAAAGAGATGCTCTTTTAGAAAAATATCGTCAACAATTTGGAGATTTAGAAGAATAAAGTCACTCTTATTATGTTCTTAACTACTGATTACTTTAAAGAAATTATTTACTGTTGTAAGAAAAGCAGTATTGGGAAACAATTACCCACTGCTTTATATATTCATGTAAGTGCCATTAATTCTCTGGATGTAAGATTACAAGAATATGAAAAAAAAGCAAGACTGACAGAAGATATTGAAGAAGCAACCCTGATAAAATTTAGTACAGATAAACCGATTATTTCCTATTTATTTTACCCACAATTTGATAGTGATCCTCATCCCGAATTAACCTTAAGTATTGTGGTTAATTTGGATACAGAAAAAGTTAATTATTGGGATTATAGCAAGAAAAAAAATCCCCCAATTCTGCACCGAAAAGAAACATTTATAATCCCTGATTATCCCAATTATGAAATTTTTGAACATTTAACCAAGATGGAGGAAGAATTAGAATTATTAACTTTAAATGCTCCCATTGGAACTAAACAAGAATGGGAAAAAAGATTAAATCGGAAACGCATTATTTTTGAAGGACATTATTTAGCTTGTTATTGCCCTGTTTTTCCTAAAGAAACCATCAGGATTCAAATAGAAAGACACAAAGCAGCTATTATCAGAAATAGCTTATCTCGTCCTGTTCGTTTAGGTTTAGACTTATTATTATTTAACGAAGACACCACATTTTTTGATTATGGATGTGGTTATGGGGGTGATGTAGAAAGGATTACAGAAGCAGGATATAAAAGTCAAGGATGGGACCCTTATTATTGTCCAGATAATCGAAAAACTATCGCTGATATTGTTAACTTAGGTTATGTCATTAATGTCATTGAAGATGTCAATGAAAGACGAGACGCTTTACTGAATGCTTGGGAATTAACTAACAAAGTTTTAATTGTTTCTGCACAGGTTTTAATTGATGATAGAGATAGGGGAGTGATTGCCTATGGAGATGGTATTATTACCAATCGTAATACCTTTCAAAAATATTATGAACAAGAGGAACTAAAATTTTATATTGATCAAGTCCTAGAAGTCGATTCTATTCCCATTGGGTTAGGCATTTTTTTAGTATTTCGAGATGAAATAGAAGCGCAAACTTTTCGTGCTTCTCGCTTCCATTCTAGAGCAAAAACCCCTCGACTAATTACAAAAGTAAGAAGGTTTGAAGACTATGAACACATCTTAAAACCTTTAATGGAATTTTATACCGAACGGGGAAGACTTCCTGGTAAAGGAGAATTAAAAAATGAGATAGAATTAAAAGAAGAATTTAGAAGTTTTCGTCAAGCTTTTAAAGTTATTTTACAAGTGACGCAAGAAGATGATTGGGATATGATTACAGAAAAACGTCGTCAAGAATTATTATTATATCTGGCCTTAAGTCAATTCGATCGCCGTCCAAAAATGCGGGAATTAGCCCCAGAAGTCAAGCAAGATATTAAGGCATTATTTGGTAGTTATAATAGTGCCTGTATTATGGCTGATGCAATGTTATATCAGGTAGGAAATTTAGAAATAATTGCTCAACTTTGTCAAAAACAAACCCTTGGTAGAAAACTCAAAAATTCTCTACTAATTCATATTAGTGCGTTAGAAAATTTAGAACCTTTATTAAGATTATATGAAGGGTGTGCCAGTCGAACGGTAGGAAGATTAGAAGAAGCAAATGTGATTCAATTTTCTTGGCGTACTCCTAAAATCACTTATTCATTTTATCCTGATTTTGATGAAAATCCCCATCCCTTACTTAAGACTCGAATGCAAATTCAATTAAATAATTTGCGAGTTCATTATGCTGACTATTCAGAAGAAGAAAATCCCTTAATTCTACATTATAAAGATAGTTTAGTATCTCCTGATTATCCCTTATATGAAACCTTCAACAAATTAACCCAAAAAGAACAAGAATTAGGGTTATTAGATGATTACCCTAAAGTAAACCGTTTACAAGGATGGTCAAACTGTTTAGAAGAACATAATCTCACTTTAGAAGGACACCAATTAAAATAGAACTAAACTCATAAATTAGCTAAATATTCAAGAAAAACGATACAGATATCAAGAAAATTATCAAAATAATCGTCTCTAAAACCCCGCCCAATGACGGCGAAACTTTTCAAAAGCGGGGCTTAAATACACGTTATTAAACGTGAGTTCGGAGTTGGAACATTTTTAACGAAAGAATCAGGGTTTCGAGTTAACGATGTGATTCTTAAACCATCGATTTTATGTTCTGTCCAACTCACGTTAACTGGCTGGAATTGCTATGTTTGTTTTTCTTAAGATCCTCCTTTGTTTTTTAGGAATTTATTGCTTTTGCTTACATCGAACTCAGGTCATTAATCACCAAGGAGACTAAATCACACCCCTGTTTGAAATACAGGGGCTTGAGATTTAAGAACCAAGATTAGGGTTATGCTTTGATGAACCGAGTGGATGAGGTCTTATTTCCAAAAGTGTGACTTTGTTGGAGATCCGGATACTCACCAGGTTCGAGTTCAATGTAGTCACCACTACCATCGAAACTATTGTAGAGCCTGATCTTATCTCCTGGGGTGTAGTTTGGTCCGGCAAATACCTTCACTGAGGAAGTCAGGTTATCGTAGGCGGAGTAGCTAGCCAGGTTGTCCACATCCTCAAATATAATCAGCTTCCGACCTCCGTAGTTCGCTACTGAGTAGAGTTCTGCCACCACAGGGATCGGAGTTACCGGTGGGGCTGGTGGTACACCCTGGTTGAACTTGACCGAAGTGATCACATCCCCGAACTGGATTGGTGGATAGTGGATATCCCCATACTCACCTGGTTTGAGAACTAATTGACTACTGATATAGTTGGCGTCGCGATAGAAGCTAACTTCGTAGTCCGCATTGGGATCGTAATCCGGACCTGGACGAATCTTCAAGGAGCTAACTGTGTTACTCATCCGATAAGGAGTCAGCAGGTCTGGAGTATCCTGGCTCAAGAGCAAACGCCGACCCGGAGCGGCACCCCAGATCGAGCTTTTGGAGAAGAAATGCTCGTACAACTCCACAATTAAGGGAATGTGAGCATACTCCATCGAGCCAGAGGGATCGGGATCCGAGCCGGTGCCATCTCCTTTGATGAATCGGGTTGATGAGGTTTGATTACCAAAAGTATGACTTTGTTGGAGATCGGGATACTCACCAGGTTCAAGCTCAATGTAGTCACCATCACCATCGAAACTATTGTAGAGCCTGATCTTATCTCCTGGGGTGTAGTTTGGTCCTTTGAATACCTTAACCGAGGAAGTCAGGTTATTGTAGGCGGAGTAGGTAGTCAGGTTCTCCACATCCTCAAATATAATCAGCTTGCGACCTTCGTAGTTCACACGGTCGTAGAGTTCTGCCACCACAGGGATCTGAGATACTGGTGGGGCTGGTGGTACACCCTGGTTGAACTTCACCGAAGTGATCACATCCCCGAAGTCGATTGGTGGATAGTGGACATCCCCATACTCACCCGGCTGAAGCACTAATTGAGTACTGATATAGTTGGCGTCGCGATAGAAGCTAACTTCGTAGTCCGCATTGGGATCGTAATCCGGACCGGGACGGATCTTCAGGGAGCTAACTGTGTTACTCATCTGATAAGGAGTCAGCAGGTCGGGGGTATCGTGACTCAAGAGCAAACGCCGACCAGGACCTGCACCCCAGATCGAGCTCTTGGAGAAGAAATGGTCGTACAACTCCACGATTAAGGGAATCTCCCCATAGGGACTGGGTGGGGGAGGGGGAATGATGGCAGGAACAGTGATTTTAACGGGTTTGCCACCAACGATTTCACCTTCAACTACCACATCAAGGGAGCCGTTGAAGACCTGAACTTCGTTGGTGAGTGGGACATTGCCAATCCAGTCAACGTTAAAGGCAATTTCATGGTCTTGTTCTCTGCTCAGGGGCCCGTAACCGTCGGCAGGTGCGATCGCAGCGACAAATGGTGCGGTGGCTCCGCTAGCTACCAGACTGACGTTTCCAATCTGGGTGATTTGTGCTTCGAGTTCTGTGGTCACTGTCTCCACAATCGTGTCGACACTGACACCTGGCACAAGCTTGCAACCCGTTGCCTTGGCAATTCGGCTTCCCTGTCCACGGGTGCCACCAGGCTCTCCGCATTTAGACCTAAACGCACTGGAGGCGTTTGGGATGGGACTGTCATCGAGTCCGTCTGGGGTACGAGAGCTAGTGTTCATGCTCAGTGCCAGGACTTTGATCTTCTCTGCTACAAGCTTGGCGGTGACGGATGCCTCCGTGATGTCGTAGGAGAGGTCGGAAATTTCTTTGCAAACTGGGTCGTGACCCCCTGCGTCGCCAAACCAAACAATAATCCGCTTGGCATCTGCACGCCACCCAATCTGACCGCCGGGTGGTTCGGCCACCTGATCTAACCCATAAAACTGAGCTTCTGGAAGGTCTTGACCTGGGGTGGTCTCCAGCCTATCGATTGCAGCTTTAACGGTTGCGATATCTGCACTTAGGCTACATTGGTTTTTGAATCCGTAAGGATGCTCGTCAGCCACTGGTGCGGGAAAATCCTTGTAGTCGCCAACCCCGAACCAAACATCAGATCCTAGGGACTGGATTCTGGTTATGGAATCAACGATGCCACTTTGGACAGCTGCGATCGCGTTCCTCATACTACCAGTGGTGTCAGCTAGAAAATAAACATCCACTTTAGGCACTACCCCAGTTTTTGGGATAGTGACTTTCACTACTTCGGCGAACGTCTGATCTTTGGATAATGTTAGATCATTAGTCGCTGGTGAAACCTCAATGGGGAGATTCATAAAGTCAAATTTCCTAAAAATAACCTACTTCTGGAACCTTATTATTCGGCTGAAAAAAGACGTAAGTGTAATTCGCTCAACTTTCAGAGTTTCAAGCATTATTATGCTACTACTTTTTTGGATTAAATCGATCATTTTTTTATATGAAAACCTCACTAATCGCCAATGGCTAATTCGGCAGATCCTATAGCATACGTTATGGGTTTTTGTCAAAGGGGAAGTTGAGCTACACCACCTTCAATTTCTAATGGTATTACTAAGAAACAGCCCAGGAAGGAAATTCCCCTAATGTTACAGGAGTGCGATCGCTAAATTGATGGCTTGGGATAAGTCTTGAATTAATATCAAATTGAAATGATGGTTCTTTATCCCATTTTTGTGCAATTTCATGTAATTTTGGAGCAAATACTTTTGTAATTCTGATCGTACAGGTTTCATTATGGTTCCAAATCGATTTGCTTATTCTGTAAAGTGATTAATTCAATCACCTTTACAACCCAAAAAAATTGATTTTTGGTGATGGCAATCTATAAAATTAATACTTTTCTAATACTACTTTTTGAGCCGAATATTAACTTTAAGGATCTTTTTGATCCGGAGCATCCCATTTTTGGGTTTCAATTCTATTAATAAGTAGTCGGACATAAATAAATAAAAAAGACTTCTAGCGCATCCAGTGAGAAGTGAGGAGATCGCTAAAGCAGTGACAGTTAACTTTAATTTAGGGAACAATTGAGCTAAAAAATTGACATATAAGAGAGAAGATTGCTATAGTCTTCAGAATCAGACAATTGATCTGTTGTGGTGTGTGAGAAGTATTAAAAATGAGATTATCAGTTGTTGTCCCCTGCTACAATGAAATTGGAACCATTGGCCAAGTCATTGAAGCCATTAAAGCCTCTCCCGTGAAAAACTGTGAGATTATTGTCGTTGATGATTATTCAACAGATGGAACCAGAAACCTGCTACAATCTAAACTGGAATCCCAAGTCGATCAAGTTATTTATCATCATAAAAACAAAGGAAAAGGGGCTGCATTAAGAACCGGTTTTGGGGCCGTTACAGGAGATATTGTTATTGTTCAAGATGCCGATCTAGAATACGATCCTCAAGAATATCCTTTGATGATAGAACCGATTGTCAAAGGTAAAGCGGATGTGGTTTATGGTTCCCGTTTTCAAGGAAGTCGTCCCCACCGAGTTGTCTATTATTGGCACATGGTGGGCAATAAATTTTTAACAACCTTATCCAATATGTTTACTAACATTAATCTAACGGATATGGAAACTTGTTATAAAGCCTTTAAACGAGAAGTCATTCAATCCATTAAAATAAGAGAAAGTCGCTTTGGGTTTGAACCAGAAATTACGGCAAAAGTCGCTAAAATGGGATGTCGTATTTACGAAGTGGGAATTTCTTATTATGGCAGAACTTATAAAGAAGGGAAAAAAATCGGTTGGAAAGATGGAATTAGAGCTATTTATTGTATTTTAAAATATAATTTATTTGGCTGATCTTATCTACTTTTAACCCATAGTTTTGCTATTTTAGGCTAAGGAAAAAAGCAAAGAAATACATAATAGAACAAATAAAAAAATAATTCTAGGTAATATTTCTGTTAACTTTTCCTTTGTCGTTTTAGGAATTAATGTTTTTTTCATCTCCGCACAAGGTATCCATACCCTATGATCTGACCAATACCCAGATAAATTAACTAAATGGTAACCATTTTTTTTATAAAACTTAATGGCATTCATGGATGACATAACAGAAAGCACTTTATAATCTTTACTAATCGCTAATTCCTCTAATTTTTTAAGTAATTTTGTTCCAATTCCTTGACGAGAATAATGAGGATGGACATACATACCATTGATTTGAGGTGATATCATATCTAAAATAGCAAATCCTAGATATTCATGATTAAATTGAGCAACAATTATTTCTTCACGATTAGAATATTTATATCTAATTCTTTTTTGGCTAGTAATTAAAGAGTTGATTTGTTCAGGTTTATAAGATTCTGCGCATAAAAAGCGAAGAGAATTTTCTTGTAACTTTATAACTTTATCTAAGTATTGTTCTTGGTAATTATCAATTAAAATATCCATAGCATTAGGAATCAATTCATGATGATTTAATTATATAATTCCCTGAACCTAGTTAAAAGTATAAGTCTTTTTTGATATATTAGAAAAGGATTAAAACAATAAGGAGAGATAACATTGCTCACCCTCGGTGTTAATATTGATCATGTTGCCACCATTCGTCAAGCCAGACGGACTGTTGAACCCGATCCCATCGCTGCAGCCGTTTTAGCAGAGTTAGGGGGGGCAAACGGCATTACAGCGCATCTGAGAGAAGATCGTCGTCATATCCAAGATCGAGATATTCGCCTACTGCGAGAAACCGTCCGCACCCATCTTAACCTAGAAATGGCAGCCACTGAGGAAATGGTGGCGATCGCCCTTGATGTTAAACCCGACTACGTTACCCTAGTACCAGAGAAGCGGGAAGAAGTCACCACAGAAGGGGGCTTAGATGTGGCTGGAAGCCTCGAAAGATTAAAAAACGTGGTGGATCGCCTCCAAAGCGCAAATATCCCTGTTAGCCTTTTTATCGATGGCGATGAAGCCCAAATTAAAGCCTCGGCCCATACTCAAGCCAAGTTTATTGAACTCCATACCGGAAAATATGCCGATGCAGCCAACCCAGATATGCGGCAAAAGGAGTTAGACTTATTAAAAGTTGGCTGTGAACAAGCCTTAAATCTAGGCTTGCGGGTTAATGCAGGTCATGGCCTCACCTATATCAATGTTTACCCTGTCGCTGGTTTACCAGGGATGGAAGAACTCAATATAGGTCATACCATTGTCAGTCGTGCCGTATTAGTGGGGATGGAGAGGGCCGTGGGAGAAATGAAATTAGCCATGAGGGGCCAATTATAAATTATTAATAAACCCTGACCTATGGTGTCCCCTTAAGTTCAATAATAGAATTGGGTAATTAGCAATTAAACAATCGAAAATGACCACCTATCATTACGTTTTAGCCAGTCAACGCTTTCTCTTAGAAGAAGAACCCCTCGATGAAGTCTTACGAGAAAGAAAGAGAGACTATGAAGATAAAAACAAAGAAATTGACTTTTGGTTAGTCAAACAACCCGCATTTATTGAAGCCCCAGAATTTGCTGAAATTAAGGCTAAATGTCCCCAACCTTGTGTTGCCATTATTTCTAAAAATGCTGACTTCATTACTTGGTTAAAATTACGCTTAGAATATGTTGTCAAAGGAGAATTTGAAGCTCCTTCTGATACCATTCCTAATGCCATTGCTTCTTTAGAAACGGTTCCATCTTAAGGGGAAATGTCCAGAAACAAGACATCTACAAGGGCGAACCACGGTTCGCCCCTAACATTAACTATCAGGCGTAACCTCAACGGTTTTCACTTGTCCCAACTCCCCTAAGACTTCGGGGGGTTTATTATTAATCGATAACTTAACCGCCCCGGCATTACCAGCACGAATCATTAACTTCTCTTGTGCATCCCAACTTTGTTGTGATCCCCCTTGCAAAATTCCTTCATATTCAACTTTTCCATCAACCCTAACCTGTAACCAAGAGTCGGCCTCTAGTTGTAGAACTGCCTTAATAGCATTGTTAGAACTCCCTTGATCATTAGGGGTTATGTTATCAGAAACCTGAGCAGGGGTTGTCGTGGGTGTGGTTTGAGCCGTTTCCGGAGTAGTTTCTAAGATAGGAGAGAGTTTCTCAGAAGAAACCATCGTTTCTGGTTTGGTTATGGGTTGAGTGGTTTCTTGGGTTTTAGCCGTCGTCGTAACCGCTTGAGTCCCTTGAGTTTGTGCCGTTTCTTCCCTGGCAGGGGGAGCAGAAAACAGATAAAATAAACCAGCGATCGCCCCACCTAAGATGACTAAATAAAGCCAATATAATTGGAGTCCTTTAAACCAAGATCCCCTAAACACTTCAGAGGGTTCCTCAGAAGGGTGAACTAAAGTTCGGGGTTGAGAAGCCACCGCTACCGACTGAGTTGGGGAGGTATTCACCATTGTCGGGGGATCTTCTTGTCCCACACTGGATCCGATCACAGCAGGGGCAACTAAGTTAGGAGAAATCGCCGTTTTTTCCCCCTGAGATGCCGTAATTTGATGGGATAAACCATAGCCATCGAGTTTGAGAGTTTCTCCGTAACGACGGATAAACCCTTGGACATAGATTAATTCAGGCAATTGTTCAACATCGGCCGCTTCTAAGGCCTTGAGCATGGGTAAACGGATAAAAGTCAGCGAAGCAATATCTTCTAAAGTCAACCCCTGTTTCACCCGTTGTTGATTGAGATAACTGGCGATTTTTCTAATTTCTTCAGCTTGGGTAGCACTATATTTGCTCATCAGTTTTTATCATCTATAAGATTTTAAAAAAAGTGACGCACAATCCTTAAAAGGAGATCCCATATTTTCACACTTCAGTCGAAGTGATCAGTCTTTGTTATGTTTGAAATAAGCCTCCATCACTTGACGTACCATCGGTCCGGCCACAGAACCGCCACCCCCTCCAGAATGCTCTGCAAAGGCAACCACGGCAATTTCTGGCTTGTCATAAGGAGCAAAGCCACCAAACCAAGTATGAGTTTCTCCTGGAGGGGCTTCAGCCGTACCGCTTTTTCCCGCAGCAGAGGGAATTTCTGGCACATTCAGAGCCTTACCAGTCCCTTCCGTAACCACTGCCCTAAGTCCCTCTCTTAAGATTTTGAGGGTACTGGGTTTAAGATTCAGAGAAGTCCGCCATTTGTCCAACTCATCACCCTTTTCAAAGAAATGGGGCTGAACCCGGTAGCCACCATTGGCTGGAACAGCAAACATAATGGCCACTTGTAGAGGGGTTGCCTGGGTGAACCCTTGACCAATGGACATATTAACCGTGTCCCCATCAGTCCATTTCCAGTTATAACGTTCGAGTTTCCACTCATTATCAGCAATTAACCCTGGAGACTCTTCTCCCAACTCAATGCCCGTTCTTGAGCCAAAGCCATAGAGACGGGCATATTTAATTAAGGTTGGGCCTCCCACACCCCGACCAATCTGTCCATGAAAAGTGTTACTACTCCAGGCCATGGCCCTTACATATCCCATTGGACCAAACCCCGCACGGTTCCATTCTCCAAAAGCCGTCCCACCTACATTGAGGTAGGCAAAGGTACTTAAGATCGTATTGGGGGGATATTTGCCCGTTTCCATGCCGGCGGTTGCTGTGACCACTTTAAAGGTAGAAGCAGGAGGAAAGCCCCGTAAAGCACGGTTAACAAAGGGATTACCTTTTTTTTGTAACCGTTTCCAAGTTTGGGGGGTAATTTGAGTAGAGAAAATATTCGGATCAAAGGTCGGGTTACTGGCCATGGCCAATACGCCTCCGGTTTGGGGATTAATCGCAACAACCGCCCCGATCCTTTCTCCTAGGGCAGCTTCCGCCGCTTTTTGTACATCGAGATCCAGGGTTAGGGTGACATCTTTTCCGGGTTGGCCTACTTTCTGCCCTAATACCTTCATTACCTTACCCGCACCATCCACTTCTAATTCGATCCCCCCCCATTCTCCTCGTAATTGCTGTTCGTAGGCCGCCTCAACCCCCATTTGACCGACAATATCCCCTAAGCGATAACCTTCGGCTCTTCGTCGTTTGAGTTCTTCGGCGTTGAGTTCTCCTGTGTATCCTAAAACATGGGCCGCAATTTCTTGGTTAGGATAGTCCCGAACGGTTTCGATATCCACTTCTAAACCATTCAATTCGGTTTTAAATTCTTCTAAGGCTGTGATTTGGGCTGGATTAAGACTACGAGCAATTCTAATCAGAGTTGAAGCGTTGTAACCTGCTTGTTTAATTTTATTTTCAATACTTTCTTCAGGAATAGCCAAGAGTTGGGCTAAATATTGACGATTTTGCGGCCAGTCTGGTTGATTAACCACAATGGGCCACAGATAAGCAGCATGAGTCAGACGAGTGGAGGCTAAAACCCGCCCCTTACGATCAAAAATATTGCCTCGAACAGGGGGTTTCGGAACAATACGAACACGGTTGTTTTCTGCTTTGCTCCGATAATCTTCTCCTTGTAGGAGTTGTAAAAAGACTAAACGAGCGCCGATGGCCCCCAAAAGAATAGCACTGACAAATAGCATAATAAATAGGGCTTGACGCTTCTGTCCAATGGTTCGATTGGTTTTTTGCTGTCGGCTATCATAAGCACCATAATTTTCGGTAGAGGTTGAAGGTTGCCATTTGGACTGGGAAGGTTGTTTTAGCCACATATCGCCAATAAAATCACAGTTGAGCTTTGAGACTTGGAGAGTTACTTCTTTGTTAGCATATTTTCATCAATATGGTAGCACTAAGCTATTTCTTGTTGTCTTGTCTAATCTTCTCCTCTCTAAATTTCTCAAACTTTTCTGACTTCTACTGAGAGGATTTGCGACTTAATAAAAGCAGATTTTTTTGTTGAGTGAGTATGGTCCATTCTGACCAATTAAAAGAGGAAGGTATATTCTTGTCTTTAATGATGATATAGTCAATTCAATTAAACCATAAACCTTTCTCGCCTTCCTGAATCCAGGCTTTAACCTGATTACGACGTTTTTGATAATTATAAGTTAAAAACAGATGACTGACATAGGGAGTTACTGATATGTAGGTAGCAGACAAATACCCCAAATTATAATTATTAGTTACTGTAAGATAAGATATGATTAATCAGATTTTAGTCTATGTACTCACAAAGACAAAATTTTTTATGATATGCTTATCGATAAATTAAATTGGCAATGACAGATAACGATAACGATGACAGAATCTCCCCCATCTTTTGAGTCTCCACTTCCCCATAAAAACAATTCACCTCCCCATTCATCGGATAAAAGAACCTTACTCATTGTTATTCCTGCCTTTAATGATTGGCAAGCTCTAGAAAAGCTGTTAGCCTTAATTGATCAAATTAGTTTACCTCAAGATATCTCATTAAAAGTGGTGATTGTGGATGATTATTCTACTGAAGTCATTCCCCCTTCCTTTCTTGAGGCAAAATTTAATCAAATCAAACAAGTTAATGTACTACGACTACAGCGTAACCTCGGTCATCAAAGAGCGATCACGATTGGACTCTGTTATGTATATCATAATTTTGATTGTAATTTCATTGTGGTAATGGATGGGGATGGGGAAGATAATCCGTTTGAAATTGAGAGTCTTTTTAATCTTTCTGAACAGACAGGTAATAATAAAATTATTTTTGCTAAACGAAGTAAACGCTCGGAAACTAAGATATTTAAAGCTTTTTATTTTCTTTACCAAAAATTATACTTTCTCTTAATTGGTAAAGAGATTCGAGTCGGAAACTTTAGTTTAATTCCTCACAGTTTATTAAAAAATGTTGTTGTCATCTCAGAAATTTGGAATCACTATTCATCAGGATTACGCCGTTCTCGAATTCCTTATTTAGAAGTTAATGTCCCTCGTGCCAAAAGATTAGATGGACAACCTAAAATGAATCTGGTATCCTTAATCACTCATGGATTAAGTTCTATTGCCGTTTATGGAGATGTGGTCGGAACCAGAATTTTATTATTTATTGCTTTTTTATTAGGGTTATTATTTGTGATATTTTGTATCGTTTTTATTGTCAAGATGTTTACTGATTTTGCCATACCAGGTTGGGCAACTTATGTGACTGGTCTATTGTTAATTTCTGGTTTACAATTGATATTAATTGGTATGGTATTCAGTCTCACTATTCTTGCTGCTAGGAACAATAATAATTTTATTCCCGTCCGTGACTATACCTATTATGTTGATTATTGTCGTTCATTAAAATCATGACTCAATTTACCTATATTGGCACTGAACTCGAATTATTTTCCCATGCTAAAAATTGGAAAAATTACTTGAAATCTCAATTAAGAAAATACATCAAAGGAAGTGTTTTAGAAGTTGGAGCAGGTTTGGGAAGTAATACTTCACTTCTCAGTAATACCTCCTATGATCAATGGTTATCGTTAGAACCAGATTCCGAGCTTTTTGCATCTTTAAAAACCTTGGTTGATAATCAGCAAATTCCTAATTGCGCTGCTCATCATGGAACTATTGAAAGTTTAGACACTGAGCAATTATTTGATTCTATTTTATACATTGATGTCTTAGAACATATTGAAACTGATGCTCAAGAAGCTTTGAATGCTTCTTCTCATTTAAAAAATGGGGGACATTTAATTATTTTAGGTCCAGCACATCAATGGTTATTCACTCCTTTTGATACTGCCATTGGCCATTACCGTCGTTATGATAAGTCTAGTCTCAAAAAAGTTATGCCTAATGACATTGAAATCATTAGACTGATTTATTTAGATTCTGTCGGTTTGCTGGCAAGTTTAGCTAATAAGTTGTTTCTTAAACAAAGTCAACCGACGTTAAAACAAATCAAAACTTGGGATCAACTTCTGGTTCCTGTTTCTAAAAAACTTGATCCACTACTGGGCCATAACTTGGGGAAATCTGTTTTATTAGTGGGTAGAAAAAAGACTTAAAAGCTTTATTTTTGAAATAAAATCCAGCCCTTAAGTTCATCAATTTTCGTTTCTTGATTGTATTCTGGTAAATGTTTCATCACAACCTCATTATCAATAATAGAGCGATAAAAAGCCACATAATCTATATTAGAAGGAGTATGCTTTTCAAAAAGCTCTTTGTTAATTCCTAAATCTGCTTTTTCTCTGTCCCACAAACCATTAAAGGAGTGATAAAGTTTGCCTTCACTCATTAAATGAATTAAGGGAAATTGAGGAAAATAAGCTTTTCCAGGATATTTTAAATTGTATTGATAGGCCTGTTCAACAGGATTCTTTTGGTATCGTTTTGAGTAAGACTTGATACGGTTAAAAAGAGTAAAATCCGTAGAAATCAAACAACCAATTAAGATAATAATTACTGACAAAAATAAATATTTTCCTAATTTTGAATTATGATAACTTTGCAAAATAGCGTTAATTCTGGAGGCTAAAAAAGCAACAAAAGCACAGAGAAAGAAATATAAAGTAATAGATTGAGAATTAAGCGCACCACCAAACTTAACCCGACTCATTAAGGTCATTGGTATTACATAAATAGTTACGATTAAGAATAGTGTCCAAGGATTTTCTTTAATCCATTCTGAATAAGATTTTTTGATTTTTTCTATTGTAAATACTTGATGAATGTATAATAAAGCAATTAGTATAATTATTGGTAAACCAAATTTAATTAATTCGTAAAAAGCCCAGGTTAAGACTTTAAGACGAGTCATTAACTGTAAGGAAGTTATTAGAGGTTCTTCTGTGTATTGTCCAGGAATAATTTTCCCCACCCAATGATAACTTGAAGGAAGTTTAAGCATTGTAAAATGAAGATAATCATAGCGGAAATAATGACCAAATATGACGATAGAACTAATCGAAAATCCTAAAAAATATATGAGGTAGATTTTGACATTTTTAAGGCCATCAACTAGCCAAATATAAGTGATTAAGGCAAAAGGTAAAGGAAGTAAATTTTGTTTAGTCCAAATCGCTAAAACAGAGAATAAAGCGGCTAAAATTAAAGAGATTTTATTATTTTCTGAATTCCCATAATAAAGAGCAATACAAGAAATCCCAGCTAATCCTAGAGCTGGTGAGTCTGCATGAATTGTAAAGGCAGAATATTCTAGAGGTTCAGATGAATTTACTAATAAGAAAGAAATTCCTAAAATACTTAAGAATAATAATATTCTTTGATACAAATTAGAACAACTTTTAATTTTAATGGCTAGTAAAATAATTGGAATAAAGAAAAAAAGTTGAGAAATAATAGCTCCTAACCAGATTGCTACTGTAGGAGAATTAGCAAGAGTAGCGGGTAAATAACTAATAGCAGCAAGCGGACCATACATCCAACTTAATACAGGTTCATTTTCAAAGGCATTAAAGAATTTGTAATGATTAATAAGAGCAAATGCTGGCGTTAAACGATTATGATTCCAAATGTTAAAAGGTTGTTTAAGAATTTCTAGAGCAACCATGTTTATTATTAAAACTATTGAGAGAAAGGCAATCATAACTAAAACCTTACTGACAGTATTTGATGACCATCTTTTCAGGTTAAGTTTTTGATTTGAAAAATTTTGATTCATTAATTTTAATAACTCCAATTTTTATCAATAGTATTTACATTTGAGTGCTGAACATGGTAACACAAACCTCTTGCTCATTACAGCCTATAAGACTATGTTGGCGTTCATATAGCATTTCTCGCATATTGTGAGGTACAGGGTTTTCTAGTTTTAGGAGTTGGGAGTTCGGAGTGAGATATTAGATGTACCTCACTCTTTAAGAGAAACGCTATATACTAAATGTAAATACTATAGTGACAAAATTATACCTTAAATTGTTTTTCTACAGCACTTAATAACCATTCTCTGGGGAAAAAGCGAGAGCTATTAACAATAATATTATTTCCCATACCCCCTGTAACAACATTCGATTTATTTTGTTCTAAGGCTTTTAGAGCATCTTTAACAACGGTTTGGGCGGAAACTAAACTGGAAGTATTTTTATTTTCCATGGTCTTGGGAAACTCAGCAACTTCAAAAAAATTAGATTCCGTTGGACCAGGACATAAGGCTAAACAGTTAATTCCTGTATCTTTATTTTCTGCCCATAATGCTTCTGTGAAACTGAGAACAAACGCCTTAGTCGCTGCATAAGTTGATAAATAAGGTAAGGCCTGAAATCCAGCAATAGAAGCCACATTAATAATACTCCCTTGTCTCTGTTTCTGCATCTGAGATAAGAATAAATGGGTCAACTCTACCAAAACCGTGACATTGAGTTGAATCATCTCTAACTGCTTGGATAACTCCCGTTCAGCAAACGGACCATAATCCCCAAACCCAGCATTATTAATCAATAAATCGACCGTTAAACCCTTATTCTCAACCCAGTCGTACACTTTTTGCCCCGCTTGAGGTTCAGTTAAATCTTGAACCATGATCTCGACGTTCACAGAAGTCCGTGCTTGTAGCTCTTTAGCTATACGATCTAGCTTATCTTGGGAACGAGCTACTAAAATTAAATTA
Source organism: Crocosphaera sp. (assembly GCA_051439445.1). Lineage (GTDB taxonomy): Bacteria > Cyanobacteriota > Cyanobacteriia > Cyanobacteriales > Microcystaceae > Crocosphaera. The sequence continues at coordinate 34,974 of JBFRWG010000005.1, read as the reverse complement.
GTCTGACGAGTGGCTAATTCTTCGGCAAATGCTTGTCCAATACCGGAAGATGCCCCTGTAATTAAAGCGGTTGTCTGTACCATAGAATTACAATCTAAGAGGAGTTACTATTGTTACAAATTGTAACGCAAGTCATCATCAAAAAAGAAGCAGTGAAGTTGATTCGTCTATTTTTGCAACTCCCAGTTTTTTTATCCGTCATTACCCCTATCAACAATGCCCCCAAAACCCATGCCAATGACAGTTATTAAACGTCTAAGTCGCTTTCTCAGATGGCGGTTGGGTGGTCGTTGGTCTATCTCCCTGATGGATCGCTATATTACCTCACAGTTAATCAGTCCCTTATTGTTTTCAGTGGGTTTAGTCTCTGTGTTAGGGGTAGCCATTGGTTATTTATCTGACTTAGCGGATAAAGTCGTAGACTCTAATTTACCTTTAATGCAAGCATCGGAAATTTTGCTGTTAAAGGTTCCGGAGTTTACGGCCTATGCCTTGCCCATTTCGGTGATGTTAAGTACCTTATTAACCTATGGTCGTTTGAGTAACGATAGTGAATTAATTGCCCTACGAGGGTGTGGGGTGAGTCTTTATCGTCTCATTGTTCCGGCTTTGCTGGTTAGTTTAATGGTGACGGGGGTGACGTTTGTGGTGAGTGAGTTGGTGGTTCCTGCGGCCAATTATCGTGCCACGGCGATTTTAGTACAGTATTTACAAGAAGAACATCCTTTTTGGCAAAATAAAGATATTTTTTATCCTGATTATGAACAGGTAGAACTGCCGAATGGTACGACGGAAAAACGTTTAAAACATCTCTTTTTTGCTGAGAAGTTTGATGGTCAACATCTGCAAAGGTTGACGGTGTTAGAATGGCTTGAAGAACGGTTAAATCGCATTGTGGTATCAGACTCAGCTACCTGGAATAAGCAAGAAGAAACCTGGGATTTTTTCAATGGGACGATTTATCAACTATCCCCTGATTCTTCTTACAAGGAGAGTTATCCCTTTGAACATCGACAGTTACCTTTGACAAAAGCGGCCTTTGAGTTTGCTTTACAAGGCCGTGATCCTTATGAAATGAATCTTATTCAAGCTAGGCAATATATGAAAATTTTAAAGATGATGGGAGATGATAAAAAGTTAAGAACATTTCGGGTAAGAATTCAACAAAAGTTGGCTTTTCCCTTTATTTGTGTGGTGTTTGGGGTGATTGGTTCCGCTTTGGGATCGGCCCCTCAACAGATGAGTCGGGCCACGGGTTTTGGCTTAAGTGTGGTGATTATTTTTAGTTATTATTTGTTAGGTTTTCTTATTGGTAGTTTCGGGTTAATGGGTTTAATTTCTCCTATTTTGGCGGGTTGGTTACCTAATCTATTAGGATTGGCTATGGGGGGATGGTTTCTCTATCGTTTCGCTGAATCTTAAGTTACCATAAAAAAATGAATCAGACATCGATCACAGCAAGTTACTCATTATATGAAAGCGATTATCCTTTATGGCTCCAAAAGCAAGCGATCGCCTTAAAAAATCGTGATATTAATGCTTTAGATTGGGATCATTTATTGGAGGAAATAGAATATTTGGGTAATGAACAAATTCATGCGGTTAATAATCTTTTAAAACAAATTATTATCCATCGCTTAAAGCTTGATTACACTTCTGATATTTATTCTAGACATCATTGGAAATGTGAAATTAATGCTTTTCTTGATACTCTTGAAGATAAATTGACTAATTCAATACGGAACAAAATTGACCTTGATAAACCTTATAAAAGGGCAAGACGTACGGTTTTAGAACAATACAATCTTGATTTACCAAAAAGTTGTCCTTACTCTCTGGAGGAATTAATTACTTATCTGGATATCAATGATTAAAATCTGTAGTCTGTCGGTTGTTTTGAGGGAACGAAACCCACTAAATTACCCTTTATTTGATGTTGATTGAGTCAGAAGAATATGCAAACTTAAAGCAGACGAAAAGAATCAAAGAAACTAACAATTGTTTCTGTAATATTTGCCGTTTGATTCTTTTGACCTCCGGCTAACACATAAACTCTATCATTAATCAAATAAACCCGAAAACTAATTAACTCATCCTCATCTTTCATCGTTAATTTTATCCCCTGATACTGTTGCCAACTAATGGGTTCATCAGTGATTAGAGTAAAATTTGTTTCCTGGATAATTCCTTCTTTAACTTGACTCAATAGTCTCTCAGGGTTACTAAGTTGATCTTGGTTTAAAGTATCAGAATAAGCAGCAACAAAACGATAACTTTGAGGATGAGTGGCTAACACTTCAAAGGATAAATTATTGTTCCCTAAATTAAGGATAACAGTTTCAGAACTTTTTATGCCTTGAGGCATCCAAACGGAAAAATTACCATCTCGAAACAATAATTTTTGCCAACGAAGCTCTCCTGTATCAATGGTTAACAGTTGAGAAGGATGTTCTACATTATTGGAATCAGATTGTTCTTGTAATCGTTGAATTTCTTGATCCATTAATTGTTGGCCATCTCGAAAAAAACTAGGACGATCAAAGCCTCCTTGTGCTAAACTCTGTCCTAGGGGATAATAGCAACAAGCCAAAATAATTAGGCTTTTTAGAAGATTTTTCATTGTACTAACTCACATTCAATTAAACGCATAAAACAAAAAGTTGCCATCTTAAATCCATAAGGAGACTTCCACCAAATAGCAGGAAAACACCCTTCTGGAGCAGATACGGTAAAATCAAAATTATGATAGTTATTCCCCTGCCATTGTCCGTCTTTTCGCCAACCAACCCGATCGCCGTATTTCTCTAAAATACTCATATTTTGACTGCGTAAGGTATCAATACTCCCCTCTACCTCGTAATAAAGACGCAACTGCACACTAAACCCAAAGCGATCGCCACTATAGTCTCGCCATAGTCTATCAATCACTTGGAGAATATTGCAAGGTAGCTTTTTCATATCATCAGGAGTCAGATTCTCCCGACTGCGGTTAACCGACTCAAGGATCACCCGACTGGTTTCGCGATCCGCTTCTTTAAAGTCACCTTTCTTTAAAAGTTGCTGTAATTGACCATATCTATCGATATCTGAGACTAATTTAAGCTTTTCTTCTAAATTAGCCACTTTATCTTTTAAGAACTGCAATTCAGCTAATATTTCAGATAAGTCAGGGTTGGTTTCTGGGATAAAAGACTCAGACATAATTAGTGATAGATAGCAAATAGATGATATCTTAAGTAAGGTTCAGAGAAATCTCAGGAAATTTTCATTTCATTTCTTTTTAATGATAATACACTGTAGAACATTTCCTGACAAAGTGAAAAAATGCTTGAAGCATTGTTATTCATTACTATTCTCTAGTTTACTAAATTTGAGATATTGTAGGGTTAAATATGGTAACATCTCAATCTGTTAATTCTCCTAGTTATGACATTGAAAAAACTGTTCTTGATCGTTATCAAGAAGGGGCAAAAGTTCAACAACCGAGTTTATGTTGCCCCACTGAATATGAGGGTAACTATTTAGATATTTTACCGCAAGAAATTATCGAAAAAGATTATGGATGTGGTGATCCAACCCGTTATATTGCTGAGGGAGAAACGGTTTTAGATTTAGGATCAGGAACTGGAAAAAATTGCTACATTTTAGCACAAAAAGTCGGTAAAACAGGGAAGGTCATCGGGGTTGACTTTAATGATGAGATGTTAAAAATAGCCCGTAAATATCAACAAGAAATTGGGGATAAAATTGGAGCTGATAATACTCAATTTGTCAAGGGAAAAATACAAGATTTAACCCTTGATTTAGACTTAGTTGAAGGTTGGTTATCTCAATATCCAATTAAGTCGGTAGATGATTTAATTCGCTTTGAAACTGAGTGCGATCGCCTCCGTCAACAGTCTCCATTAATAGCAGATAATAGTGTAGATGTTGTGATTTCTAACTGTGTTTTAAATTTGGTACGTCCCGAAGACAAACAAAAGTTATTTAAGGAAATTTATCGAGTTTTAAGACGAGGAGGCAGGGCGGTTATTTCTGATATTGTCTGTGATGAAAATCCTACCCCAGAAATACTAAATGATCCTGATTTATGGAGTGGTTGTATTGCAGGAGCATTTCGTGAAGAGCAATTTTTAAAGATGTTTGAAAATGTGGGTTTTTATGGGGTCGAAATTCTCAAACGAGAGTCAAAACCTTGGCAAGTAATTGATGGGATTGAATTTCGGTCATTGACGGTTCGTGCTTATAAAGGAAAGGAAGGACCTTGTTTAGAAAGGAAACAATCTATCCTTTATAAAGGACCTTGGAAACAAGTACAAGATGATGATGGACATATCTTTTGTCGAGGGGAAAGAATGGCAGTTTGTGACAAAACTTATCAGATTTTAACCCAGGTAGAAAGTCCTTATCAAAAAGATATTATTGGTTTGCCACCTTACCAAGAAATTCCTTTAGAAGAAGCAACAGAATTTAGTTGTAAAAATAAGGCAATTCGTCATCCTAAAGAGACGAAAGGAAGCAATTACCATTTGACTAAAACAACAGAAACTTCAGACTGTTGTACCCCTGGAGAATGTTGTTAAGTCTCTGCTATGTTTGGGTGAGCAAATAACTCAATAACAATGTTACGGTGTGTTAACTTTGAATAGTATATTGCCTCACCCTATTCTTAATTTACCCAAAAATAACGAGGAGAAACTTAACTAATGGTTATCACCAATACGAAGAGTATAAGCCCCTTTGATCAAAAGATAAAACAACCGTTAACTAAACAAAAAATTACCATATTACAAATAAATTTAGGAAAACGTTGTAATCTTGCTTGTCGTCATTGTCATGTAGAAGCAAGTCCAAAAAGAACAGAAGAACTATCCCCTAAAATTTGTCAACAATTAATTGACATTATTAACAATTTTCCTCAAATTGAAACTGTTGATCTAACTGGGGGTGCGCCAGAAATGAATTATGGTTTTAACCTTATCGTTGAAGCAGCTAGAAGAGTAAAAAAAGAAGTTATTGTTCGTTCTAATTTAACGATTTTTTTCGAGGATGGTTTTGAATATTTACCAAATTATTTTGCTAAAAATAAATTAAGAGTCATTGCTTCTTTGCCTTGTTATTTGCAAGAAAATGTTGATCAACAGAGAGGGAAAGGGGTTTACAATGCCTCTATTAAAGCTATCCAGAAACTCAATAAATTGGGATACGGAAGTGAGCCTAATCTTATCTTAGATTTAGTCTATAATCCACCTATTCCTAACAATAATAATTTTTCTCTGACTCCCAATCAACAGAAATTACAACAAGATTATAAACAGTTTCTTCAAGAAAGATTTAAGATTACTTTTAACCAACTTTTTACCATTACCAATATTCCCATAGGAAGAACCAAATATTATTTACAAAATCAACAATTATATACCTCCTATCTGCAATTTTTAGAATCTAACTATAATGCAGAAACCCTGGATTATCTAATGTGTCGTAATCAACTATCTATTGATTATTTAGGCAATATTTATGACTGTGATTTTAATCAAATGGAAAACATACCAGCTACGTTACCCAATGGAGAACAATTAACCCTTGAAACATTATTAAAACTTAGGGACTTAGATATTATTGATCAAATTAAAACGGCTGATTATTGCTATGGATGTACTGCAGGAACTGGTTCCAGTTGTGGCGGATCATTAGTTTAATAAATTGAGAATAAGACTATGTTTAAAAGTCAAAAAAAACTCAGTTACTCATAAAGTTTGGAGGCATTGCTGTGTTAATTGCTAGTCTGATTATTGTAGGGAAACAGTTAGGTATTGCTCAATCTCTTAATATCAATGAAACCTTGCAAAATATTTTAGAATGGATAGATAGTTTAGGAACTATTGGTTATTTTGCCTTTATTCTTGTTTATATTTTAGCAGCAGTTTTGTTAATTTCTGGTGCAATTTTAACCCTAGGAGCAGGGGCAATTTTTGATGTCATTAAAGGCTCTATTTTGGTGTCCATTGCTTCTACCTTAGGGGCAACTTTAGCATTTTTAATTGGACGTTATTTAGCTAGGGGATGGGTTTCTAAACAACTAGAAAAATATCCAAAATTTCAAGCGGTTGATGATGCTGTCGCCAAAGAAGGTTGGAAAATTGTTGGTTTAACTCGATTATCTCCTGTGTTTCCTTTTGTTATTTTAAACTATGCTTTTGGTATCACTCAAGTTTCTTTAAAAAATTATATTTTGGCATCTTGGATCGGCATGATGCCAGGAACTATTATGTATGTTTATATTGGCTCTTTAATTGGAAATATTGCTACTTTAGGGGCGGAAGGAAGAGAAAAAACACCTTTAGAATGGGGCTTATATATTGTTGGATTAATTGCTACTTTATTAGTAACTATTTATGTCACTAAAATAGCCAAAAAAGCCTTGAGTGATCAAATAGGAAATTCTTAGATAAATTGAGAAATTAATTAATTAATAAAATACCAAACTATAATGATTTAATCTATATAATTAATAGCTTATTATGCTAACAAAACTACAATCAAAAGAGACAAAAAAAAATAAAGAAAAGACTTTCTTTGCTCATAAAATTTCAAAACTCTTTTTTTTATTCATACTATCCTTAGTTATTATTCTATTTTTATTTGGAAAATTAAACATCGTTTTTGATAGTAATTTCTGGGTTAATTTTTTACAAACCTATCAATGTTGTACCATTCCCATATTCATTATTGCCTATATTATTTTAACCATCATTGGTATTCCTGGAACAATTTTAACCATTGTTGGTGGAATATTATTCGGTCTTTTTTGGGGAACATTCTGGTCAGTTATTGGAGCAACATCAGGGGCATTAGGGGCATTTTTAGCAGCCCGTTACTGCTTAAAAGATTATGTTGAAAAAAATTTTAATCGATTTAATAAACAAGAGAAATTAGCCCAATTTCAAATAGCAATATTAAAGCAACCAATGAAATTTGTTTTATTGGTGAGATTCGCTCCTATTTCTCCTTTCAACATTGTTAATTTTCTGTTTGGATTAACCTCTATTCATTGGTTATCTTATACTTTAGGAACTTTCATCGGAATCATTCCAGGAACCTTCGCTTATACTTGGTTAGGGGTGAGTGGAATCCAGGTATTATCAGGAAGCGATCGCCTCTCTTTTTTCTTAGCTCTAGGATTCCTATTTTTTCTTTCAATGATTCCCTTTTTGATGGGTAATTTTTCAAAAGAGAAGTTACATTAAAGCTTGGGCAACTTGAGATAACTGTTGATGGCTTAAAACCTTCCGTAAAGTTTCAGCAATATGGTTAGGCTCTAAACTGACTAATACATAAGGTAACTTCGCTGAGGCTAACTGTTCTAAAGGTTCACTATTATTGATTTTGTCCTCTTGTTTGAGTTCAATATAATCACTATTTTGCTTTAATTCTTTAATAATTACAGGAGCAAGGGTACGATAAGAATGTTGAGAATTAGCAATAGCATTTGCAGCATTTTCTGTTAAAGTTTGCCATTTCTGGATATTCGGAAAAATTTTACCTAACTGACTACAAAGTTTTTGAAGTTTTTGACGATTTTCATAATTATCTTCCTTTTGGAATAAAGATAACATTTGTTTGAGTAACTCCCTAACTTTTGCAAAACTATCCTCATCACTGACGGGACTTCCTTGTTCAAGAAGTTGATTGAGATAATTTTGAAGTTCAACAAAAAATGGTTCAGATTCATTAACAATTTGATCAGCTTCTTCCGCATTAAGCCCAAAAGTTCCTTGAAGTTTTTCAATTAAATTCTGTAAAACATCGTATCCTTTTAAAAAAAGCGATTCTAATTTTTGATCAGCAGGAACACTATTTTCGCGGAGAATTTTAAAAGAATCTTCTAAACGGTGAGCAATTTTTTGAATACTACTATAACCTAGCATAGCAGCCCCTCCCTTGATAGAGTGGGCAGCCCGAAACATCTCATTAAGTCGTTCTTGATCTTCTACAACAGCCGATAACTCTAAAAGGCCTGTTTCTAAGATTTCTAAATGTTCTTTAGCTTCTTCAATAAAATAGCCCAGTATTTTCTGCTGATCCACAACTGTTCCCCCTATCATCAATCGGAAAGACTACAGTTTTAGGATTCCCGAAAATCCCTCAAAAAGTAACAGACTATCTTAGATCAGTCTAGGGAAAAGGGGGCAGAGGAGGGAAAAATTTAGAATGTAGAATTAGTTTTTTCTACTGTGCGATAGTGTCAGAACTTCGTTAAGGAACTCCTGACTTCTGACTTCGTTAACACCTCCTCATACCCCAGTTTCTCTAACGACGTTTCAAGGCTTTAACACCTCCCATTAAACCAACCATCATTAAGCCCAACATAGCACTGGGTTCAGGGACTTTAGAGACTTGATAAATACTGGTTGTGCCACTCACCTCATTGGCGACAACTAATAAAGGTGAACCGATGGGACTATCTTCTGAACTAATAAATAAAAGCCCTTCCGGTCCTAAATCAAGTGCTAAAGGACTCGTAACATCTTGATTAAAATCTCGATTGTTACTGTAGTTAATAAAGGAAGGATTGGCTGGATCAGTGACATTATAAATCATGACCCCCCCAACTCTTTCGAGGCCAATCAAAGCATAAATTTGATCTTCTAGGTAGCCAATGGTAATGCCTTCAGGTTCGGGTCCTTTATCATCACTACGATCATCAAACTCATTATTATCGTTACTAGCATTGAAATAATCAGGCAATAATTCCGCTAATAACTGCTCAAACTGATCACCACTATCCCAAATCAGATTACCGTCTTCATCCAAGATACTAATAGAACGACCGCCAAAAGAATAGAGTTCATCGAAGTCCCCATCCCCGTCTGTGTCTCCGAGGGTGGTGGTAATTTTTAAACGCCCTAATTGCTCATCCTCTTTAAGAATATCTCCATTAGGGAAAGCCGTTGGATCTAAGATAATATCATCATCACCAATTCTCGCTTCTTCCACAAAACCAGGGGTTCCTTCATATTCCCTTGCATCTCCTTCATTAGCAATAACGAGATAGGTTTCACCTTCAACTTCATAAGCAGCGATCGCATCCGGTTGATACATCCCAAAGACATTATCATAACTAGCAATATTAATCTCCCCATCTTCATCACTAGCATCGAGAGCATTTCCTGATTCAGGACCATAGTCTTTAAATTCTAGGGCAACAATATCAGCGATAGTTTCAGTTTCAAGATCAACAATAGCGATGGCATTATTTTCTTGGAGAGTAACCCAGGCCCGAGAACCAGAAACGGCAATATACTCTGGTTCTAAATCTTGTTGTATACTCGCATTGGGACCAAAGATGCGGACATTGGGGTCAAGATTACCAATATTAAAGTCGTCAAAACCCACTGTGTTTACCGTTGCATTGAGAACGCCACCGGATAGGTCAATAACACTCACTGAGCCTACAGGATCAACAGTATAATCATCATTCGGTTCCCCTTCATTGGCCACTAATAGCTTATTTCCGAGGGCGTTAAAGGTAGCCATATCGGGTAAGGCCCCCACAGTCACACTGTTTAAAAAGCCCCCACTGGTATTGTAAAAGTTGACAATCCCTGGATTGGTTTTAGTTGCTGCTTGTTGAGCTACTGCCACTACACCATTTTTAACGGCCACACTATTAACCCCTGGTGCTACGATACTACCAAGGAGTGTGGGGTTAGTTGGATTATTAATATCTAAGATGTTGACAGAGTCGTCAGAACTGTTACTAACGAATAACCGACCGGTTGCAGGATCATAGGCGGGGATTTCTGCGGCACTATCGTCAAATATACCTGTTTCGTAAGTGCCTAAAAGACTCAAGCCAATTTTCATAGCTTGGGCAGAGGGGGAAAATCCCATGAATAAGCCAACAATGAGAATCGATAATTTCAGTATTTGTGTCAAGTGTTTGGAGAGGATCATAAGAACTTAAAAAAACATTAGTGGTGTTCACTCTGTTAGGCCGATTGATCATAAGGTTCCTAAGTTCCATCGAAAAATTTTAAGTGAATTTTTTTACTGTTTTCATAACCTTATATTAATATTTTGTTAATAAAAAAACTCCGACTATGGGGGGTCGGAGGGATGAAAACAAAGGTTAAAAAGGGTTAAATTTAGGCATTATCACCAAACATTTGATTTTTGATAGCATCAAACTCGGTTAATAACTCTTTGCGGTTCGAGGCTTTCCAGAGATAACGCCAAACAAACCAAGCACTATAACCTAAGCCCACCATTTGTAGCAGGGGGGCTAAAAGGGGAATATCATTGATTGCTCCTAAAACCGCTACAATAATTTTGACGCTAATAATAGCCAACAGCAATAACCCTAGAGTGGTTAAAGGCTGTTTATATTCACTAAAGAATTGTCCAACATATTCGGGAACTTTAGCCAGGATCTCCACCGCAGGGGCTAACCATTCTTGCCACGGCTGATCTCCCATATTAGGGGCTTTAGTCAGGGTTCCTGGGGCTTCTGCAATTAAGTCTTTGGGTGTCGTTTGGTCTTGAACTTTAGATTCCATATTCGCTTTATCCTTCTCAAAATCTAAGAATTGGAGGTTTGTAGACAACAAGACATTCATACTATACAAGAGACTGTGTCGTTGTTGCCAATGAGATTAGACACTGAGCTATCCTCTCTCCTTATAGTAAACTCTTTGGTTGAATAAGTAACCTATCGCTACATCTATCGTTATGGGAGCATCTTTCAGGTTCAAGATCCCTTCAGATAGGTTGGCAAAAAGTCCCTCAAATACATTCGAGATAATGATTGGTTATTGGGGTTTGTCTTCTCTACCATCCAACCTCGAACCAGATGCGGCGATCGCCACAAGTCCAAATGTTCAACCGCCGGATCAGCATAAAAATTGAGTTTTCCTGTCCCCAAGATAACAGAACTATCATGAGTAAATCGGTCGTGACTCACCCGATAAATAGGAAAATTACCCCATAAAGGCACACCCCAGCCATCAAAGGCTATTAACCCCTTAATGATACCTCCTTGCTGTTGCCATTGCCAGGCAGTTGTAACAGCAGCAACCACTCCTGCACTAAAGGCAATTATTATTAATTTTTGTGATTTTTTCTGGCATTTTTCTTGTAAATACTGTAGCAAATGAAAGCCAGAATAGGCGGGATATTGATGGGTTGGAAAGATTAATAAGTTATCTAAATGAAAGGAATCATTACTGAGATTGTTAACAAAAGAATGAGTCAGTCTCTGCTCATGAAAACCAGGACAGATTAAATATAAAATTGATGGGTTATCATTCATAATTATGCAAAATATCTACTCATTCGTCTCGATTTAAAGCTTTCATCATCGCTTGTTGAGAAACAGTTTGATAGGTTTGTTGTAGATACTCTTTAACTATTTTTGCATCTTCATAAGCTAAAGGTATTCGTCCTAAAACATCTAAAACTGTTTTGCCATCTGAAGGAGGAACAATTACCACTAAAGAAGGATCTAATGACTGTTTATACTGCCAAAACTTGTTAACCGCTATTGCTTCCTCAGATGGTTTTATAGTTTCTTGTTTTGCTTCAACTTGTGTGGTGACGATATCAGGTTTTTGTTGATTATTTTCATCAAAGTTCATTTCCTGCTTGCGTAAGTTTCTTAACCCTTCCAAAATTTGATTTTTAGTTCTTCCTCTGAGTTGAAAAATAATAAAAGGATCTTCACTAAATCTTTCAGCTAATTGATAATAAATGGCTCCAATATGTTTGCAAGGGTTAGCTTTATCGGGACAAGTGCAACTAGAATGAACATCTGATAAAGTGAAGGGGAAGATACTTAACCCATTATCTGTAAAAACCCTTTCAATATTATCTGGCATCTTTCCTGCTAATAATTGAGCCGAAAAAATTGCTTTTTTTGACAAGCTTTGAATGATGAAATCCCAGTCTTCATCGGTAAAAGGAGTAAGGGAAAGAGACACTTGATAAGGCTCTTTTGCGGTTCCTTGAACTTTAGCTAATACTTGAGAACCCGAAAATTCAACACTTAAAATATGACCTTCTCTCGCATAATTTCTAGCTCTTTCTAGACGTTTTTTAAACCGATAAGAATCCAGTAATTCTAACCAACGATTCACCCACCATTCCTGTTGAGGTAAATCACTATTATTGTTTAATAAATCAGCTTTAGTCATGATTAATTACTCATTGCTATTATTGTTATCAGAAGAAGACTCATTTTGTAATTGTTGAGCCTTATAAAAAGTTTCTAAACTATCAGCATCTCCCACATATCTCCAGTGCCAAGGTTCGTAGCTAATATTTTGAGGATTATTCCGAGGAAATGAGAGTTCAAAACTGTATTTTGCAGCATTATTTTCTAACCAACGAAAAGCAGGTGTTTTCTCAAAACTTTCACTTAAATTAGTTGCCGGAACCCGACCATCCCCAATATCAATAGCATAGCCGGTATGATGTTCACTATATTTAGGTGGCGCACTCACTTCGGCCCTTTTACTAGGATTTTGATTACGTTGCCGTTGAATTTCAAAAAATAAATAATTTTGTTGTTCAACCGTTCTAAAGCCAGAGATTGCCGTTAAAATAATGCCATTGGCTCTAGCATCTCCCTGCATTTTCAAGAAACTATCGGCCGCATTTTTCCTAAGTTTAATTCTCCCGTCACTGGTAATAGATTTTAATTGCTCAGGAGACGCTTCCTCGTAGGGTAAATGACCTAAAATATTTTCGATTTCCTCAGGGGTAGGAGAAGGAGACGGAGAAGGAGCAACCTTAGGGGGAGGAATGTCAGAAGTAACAGGATTGGAAGGAGAAAAAAAACGGATGAGTGCGATCGCCCCCAAGATAATGAGCAGAAGACTCCCTATCCCTACCATGATTAACTTAAGATTGGGAGAGGAAGAACTGGGAGAAGTGGGAAGATCCCGCAAAGCGGCCGGGATATCCTCAAGTGATGCTGGTTTTTGTTTATCGTTCATAGATTAGGTGATGCTGCTTCAACCCCTGTTAACATTTTATAAGGTAAACCTTAAAATCGGTGTTTAGACAATGAGTAATGAAAATAAGTGTTCCCATTTAACAACTGTAGGACTTAGTTTAGCAACCCTTCCCCTATTGGGAGGGTTATTGATGCTCAAGGCCATTGAAGAAGATTTATTAAGCTGGGGAGTGGAAAGTGAAGAGATATTTAGAGGCGATCGCTTACCCCTACTGAACTTTCCCCAGAGTCAAGATCAAGACAACCCTTAAAGCATCCTTAAAATTTAGGAAAAAAGAGAGGAAAACTGACCCGAAACGAAAGAAGAACCGATAAAATAATGGGGGTTGCTAGTCAATAGCAAGAATCTGACAGAGGCAGAACATCATCGACGTTGAGCCTTCCCATTGATGTCACAGATATCAAAAATATTTGCCTTGCATGATGATAGCCCAGGTTGAGTCAGTTATCGAACTTGTCCTTGAATCGCCAAAAGTCCCTTGAGGTTGCTATGAGTCCGCTTCTTGAATCATTACAGTCGTCTATGGAAGATGCCAACATTTTCTCAACATCTGATCTATTTTTACGTCATCGTCTCAAATTAGTCGAAAGTTTATGGGAATCAGTATTAAAGGCTGAATGTGGTCAAGAATTAGTGGAACTGCTGGAAAAGTTGCGGAAAATCTGCTCACCAGAAGGACAAGTAACCGATCAACCCAAAACATCTATCAATGAACTCATCGAAGGGTTAGAACTTAATGAAGCCATTCGCGCCGCCAGAGCATTCGCCCTCTATTTTCAACTGATCAATATCGTTGAACAACATTACGAACAAAGGGATCAACAACTCAACAGAAGAGCAAGCTATCAAGAAGCAGAAAAAAGGAATCAAAAAAACCATTCTAATGGCTCAATGGGAGCAGACTTATTAGAAAAAGCCTTAGTCGGTGGCAACGATAACCAAGAAAAAGGAGGGACCTTTCACTGGTTATTCCCTCAACTGAAGCGGCTAAATGTTCCCCCCCAACAAATCCAAAGACTCCTAGAACAACTGGATATTCGCCTCGTTTTTACCGCCCACCCCACAGAAATCGTCCGTCATACCATTCGCCTCAAACAAAGACGGATCGCCACCCTACTGCGACGTTTAGACCAAGCAGAAGAAGCATTCAGAGGGATGGGCCTCACGAGTTCCTGGGAAGCAGAGTCCATTATTGAACAACTCAACGAAGAAGTCCGTCTCTGGTGGCGCACTGACGAACTCCATCAGTTTAAACCCAGTGTCCTCGATGAAGTGGACTATACCTTACACTACTTCGACGAAGTCTTATGTAATGCCTTACCCCAACTCTCTCAACGACTGCAACAAGCCTTAAAGGGCAGTTTTCCCTGGATAAAACCGCCCCATAACACCTTTTGTCGCTTTGGCTCGTGGGTAGGAGGCGATCGGGACGGCAACCCCTTCGTTACCCCTGATATTACCTGGCGAACCGCTTGTTATCAACGAAACTTAATCCTAGAAAAATATTTAGCCTCCATCGAAGACCTAACGGAGATCCTCAGTTCATCCTTGCACTGGAGTAACGTCTCTCAAGACTTGTTAGACTCCCTAGAACGAGATCGGGTGGCCATGCCTGAGATTTATGATGAACTAGCCATCCGTTATCGTCAAGAACCCTATCGCCTCAAACTCGCTTACGTTCAAAAACGTCTCGAAAATACCCGCAATCGCAATAACCACTTAGCCAACCCCGAACAACGACAATTATTACTCGAAGAACCCCCCCAAAATATCTATCACTCAGGAAAAGATTTTCAAGCCGAACTACAACTCATCAAAAGGAATCTAGAAGATACAGGACTCAAATGTCAGGCCCTAGAAAATCTGATTTTTCAAGCCGAAATGTTTGGCTTTACCCTAACGCAATTAGATTTTCGTCAAGAGTCCTCCCGTCATTCCGAAACCATCGAAGAAATAGCCACTTATTTAAACATCCTACCCCGTCCCTACGGAGAACTGTCCGAAGTTGAAAAAGTCAATTGGTTAATCGGGGAGTTACAAACCCGTCGTCCCTTGATTCCCAGGGAAATGCCCTTTGAGCAGAAAACCATCGAAACCGTAGAAACCATGCGGATGTTGTGCTATCTACAACAAGAGTTTGGCATCGATATCTGTCAAACTTACATCATCAGCATGACTAACGATGTCAGCGATGTCCTAGAAGTCTTGTTATTAGCCAAAGAAGCAGGACTCTACGATCCAGGAACCAGTACCACCACCATTCGCATCGTTCCTCTGTTTGAAACCGTAGACGACTTAAAACGAGCCCCTGAGATCATGGGGGCTTTATTTAAGCTACCCTTATACCGTGCAGCTTTAGCAGGGGGTTATGATTACTTAGATGAGAGCAAAAAAGACCAGTTAACCCCCCCCGCATTACAACCAGCCAACCTACAAGAGATCATGGTAGGCTATTCTGATAGTAATAAAGACTCTGGGTTTCTCAGCAGTAACTGGGAAATTCATAAAGCACAAAAATCTCTACAAAAAGTGGCCAAACCTCACAATCTTGATTTAAGACTCTTTCATGGTCGAGGAGGTTCCGTCGGACGAGGAGGAGGACCTGCTTACGCTGCTATATTGGCCCAACCCACCGACACCATTAACGGACGGATTAAAATCACCGAACAAGGGGAAGTCTTAGCCTCTAAATATTCCTTGCCAGAACTGGCTTTATATAACTTAGAAACGGCTACCACTGCAGTGATCCAAGCAAGTTTACTCGGCAGTGGTTTCGATGATATTGTCCCTTGGAACGATATTATGGAAGAATTGGCCAGCAGTGCCAGAAAGGCCTATCGCAGTTTAATTTATGAACAACCAGACTTCTTAGACTTCTTTCTCTCTGTCACCCCCATTCCTGAAATTAGTCAATTACAGATTAGTTCTCGTCCAGCACGACGAAAAAATGGCAAAAAAGATTTAAGTACCTTACGAGCCATTCCCTGGGTATTTAGCTGGACTCAGAGTCGTTTTCTCTTACCCGCTTGGTATGGAGTCGGAACCGCCTTACAAGGGTTTTTAGAACAGGAACCCGAAGAAAACTTGAAATTGTTGAAATATTTTTACTTGAAATGGCCGTTTTTTAAAATGGTTGTTTCTAAAGTAGAAATGACCCTCTCAAAAGTGGATTTACAAATCGCTCATCACTATGTTACAGAACTCTCTAACCCGGAGGATATAGAACGATTTGAAAAGGTATTTGAGCAAATTTTTCAAGAATATCATCGCACCCGTGAGATCATTTTAAGCATTACAGAACAAAGCAAACTATTGGAAAACGATGCTAATTTACAGCGTTCTGTGCAACTAAGAAATGGAACCATTGTTCCCCTAGGTTTCTTACAAGTTTCTTTGTTAAAACGTCTGCGCCAATACACTCGTCAAGCTGAGTCTGGGGTTATTCACTTTCGCTATTCTAAAGAGGAATTATTAAGGGGTGCATTGTTAACCATTAATGGTATTGCTGCAGGAATGCGTAATACAGGTTGATGAGTTTAAGCCCTGATAATTAATAAGAATTAATTATTAATTATCAATTATCAATTATTAATGACCCAATGGATAATCGTTTTAAAGTTACCGAAGTCGCTGATCTAATAATTAGGCTGTTTCTCATCGCCTTGTTATTGGTTTGGTGTTTCATTCTGATCCGTCCTTTTATCGGCATTATGCTCTGGGGAATCATTCTGGCGATCGCTATATTTCCCCTCTTTGTCTGGTTAAAAAACCGTTTAGGAGGTCGGGGGAAGTTAGCAGGGACGATCATTACCTTATTGGGGGTTGCTGTCATTATTGGTCCGGTGAGTCTCATGGCCACCGTATTTGTTAATAATGTTGATGCCTTTGCCCAAAGTATTCAGTCTGGGAGTCTAGCAGTTCCCCCTCCCCCTGAAGGAATAGATACCATACCCTTTATTGGGGAATCGGTTCATAAGATTTGGGAGGCAGCATCCGTTAATTTAGGAACGGTCTTAAATCGATTTCGCCCACAAATTGAACAATTAACCAAAAATCTCTTATTTCTCGCAGCTAATATTGGCTTAACCCTGCTGAAATTTATTTTATCAATTATTATTGCAGGAATTTTAATTATTAATGCCGAGGGGTTAAGTCGTCGTTTAAAACAAGTATTTATGCGGTTAACCCCCCAACAGGGTCAAGAGTTTTTACAACTGGCAACTGCTACCATAAGAGGGGTGACACGGGGTATTATTGGGGTTGCTGTCTTCCAAAATCTTCTTATTGCCCTTGGTTTAATGGTAGCAGGAATTCCCTTTGCTGCTTTATTATCTTTATTGTGTCTGGTTTTAACTATTATTCAAATTGGTCCTGGATTAGTGGTTTTTCCTGCCATCATTTACGCTTGGTCAACTATGGGAACCCTTACAGCCTTACTGTTTACATTATGGATGGTTCCTACCACTTTAGTCGATAACATTCTCAAACCCATTTTGATGTCCCAAGGGTTACCGGTTCCCACCATCGTTATTTTAATCGGGGTTTTAGGCGGCACCTTGGTACATGGTATTTTAGGGTTATTTATTGGGCCAGTGGTTCTGAGTCTGGGTTATGAGTTAATGGTAGCTTGGGTTAACTCCTCTGAAACTTGACCCGTTTGTAAGTTCTAAACCGCTATATAAAACTTACTCAAACTTACTCATCAAGCTTAAAGTCTGATGGTAAGATGATTTGAGTCTATTTTACTTCCTGCTTCATCCAAGGGAGTCGGCTCTGACTTGTTCACAGACGTAACTTCGGCCGTAGCTCGGCCTAGTTTTTCCAAGTTTTTTGCTGCGTTTAAATCCCTATCTATTTGATAATGACATTTTTCACAACAAAATACTCTTTCAGATAACAGTAACGAGTCTTTTTTTTCTCCACAATTAGAACAAGTTTTACTAGAAGGATAAAACCTATCTACTATGAGCAGTTTTGACTCATATAATTGACTTTTGTATTCTAACTGTCTTCTGAACTCATAAAACCCCATATCTGCTATGGATTTGGCTAATTTATGATTAGCCATCATTCCTGATACATTTAAGTCTTCTATCACATTGACTGCGTGGTTTTTGCTTAAGTGTGATGTCAACTTATGTAATGTATCTTTTCTGAGATTAGCAATTCTTCTATGAAGTTTCTGAACTTTTAACTTAGCTTTTTGGTAGTTAGATGAACCCGCTACTTTTCTGCTTAATTTTCTTTGAAGTTTAGCCAATTTAGTTGACAGTCTTCTATAAGAATATGCTCCTTCAAAAACTTCTCCTGTGGATAGGGTTGCTAAGGTTTTTACTCCTAAATCTATCCCTACTACATCTATTTTCTTGTCTGTAGCTATGGACTCTACTTCTATTTTAAAAGAAATAAACCAACGGTCAGCTTCTCTACTAATAGTGACATTTTTGGGTTTATAGATAGTTGGTAATCTCTCATAAGTTTTCAGTTTTCCTATGACGGGAACTTGGATTGAATGAGAGGATAAGATGTGAATTGTTCCATCTAAAGTAAAACTGTCATGTCGTCCTTTTTTCTTAAATTTCGGTCTTTTTTTCTTTTTGCTAAAGCAATCACGCCAAGCAGAAACTAAATGTCTCAGAGCAAATTGTGGAGCGCATTTTGATACCTCATAATACCATTGATTTTGCGGTTTGACTAATTTATTTAACCATTTGTGTAAATCAATGGCTGTAGGAAACTTGATTTTTTCGTCCTCTGAACAATTCTTATTATGGTCTAAAATAGCTAGACATAAATCATTGCCCCAATTGTAAGCATGACGAGCGACTCCTGCATGACGAGCCAGTTGTTGAGGTTTGGTTTGATTTAATTTAAGTTGGGTTTTAAAGCCTAACAACATGGCATTTTTGAGATAATGACCAAAATTATTAAGTTTAATTGTATCATATTGAAGTTTTTCCGACAATAATCTACTTATTTATGAAGTTTAGCTACTAATATGAGTAACTTTAGGTAATATTGAGTAGGTTTTTGGGAGCAGCAATCTTGCCCTCATTCTCTCCTTGAAAAAATTATAACTCCGAACCCCGAACTCCTAACACTGAACTCAGGTTAACCTGGGAACAATTCAAAATAGAATACTGTCCATAAAAGTGATTTGGTTGGGTGGCGTGGTGACTATGCTTCAGTTTAAAATTCAATCGGACAGTGATATTCCGGCCTCGAAACAATTGTTTGATCAGATTCGCTTTGCCATCGCCTCAAGTCAATATCCCCCTGGTCATCGCTTACCCAGTACCCGTCAATTAGCCACCATCACCGGGTTACATCGTAATACCATTAGTAAAGTCTATCAACAACTCGAAGAAGCGAGTTTAGTGGAGTCTGTGGCCGGATCGGGGATTTATGTTAAAGCGCAAGGTAATGAAGAGATATTGCTACCTGAGTCCCCATTATTTAGCCAACACCCTGATGAAAGTCAACTGGTTCATAAAACCCTAGATGAGTTACTCAGAAACGGTTTAACTCTCTCTCAAACCAAAGAATTGTTTTTAGCAGTCATTGATTGGCGGTTACGCTGTAGCGCACAGGTGTTAGTGACAGTCCCCAGTCGAGATATGGGAGCAGGACAACTCATTTTACAAGAACTAGAAAAAGCTTTAGCGATTCCCGTTCAGTTAGTGCCGATGGAAGAACTGGATAAGCGGTTATCTCAAACCAAGTTAGTTACGGTTGTCACCAGTCGTTATTTTCTCCAAGAAGCAGAAGCGATCGCCGCTCCCTATGCTACCCGTGTCCTTCCTATTGATATCTATGACTATGGTAAAGAACTCGCGATTATCAAAGAACTCCCCAGAGATACTCGTTTAGGGATTGTCAGTTTGAGTCCAGGAATTATTCAGGTGGCAGAAATCTTGATCCACAGTTTGCGAGGGGATGATCTGTTATTAATTTCGTCTCAAGTTAGCGATCGCCGTCAACTATTAAACTTAGCCCGATCTGCACAAATCATTATCAGCGATCCGGCTAGCTATGCTCTCGTCAAAGAAGCTATTTTAATGGTCAGAGATGATATCATTCGTCCCCCAGATGTGCTTTGCTCTGAATATTATATAGGGGAGAAATCTATTCATCTCTTAAAACGAGAACTAGGACTCGGATAATTTAGAATTTAGAATTACTGACCCTTTTTTTCGTCAGATAAAAAAAGGGCGATCGCTATTTTTATAGTTGTGTCCAGTTTTCTAAATTTAATCCTTCAATTCTCAAAAAATCACTATCATTAGAGACAACAGTTAACCCTTTAATCATAGCAGTAGCAGCAATCAAAATATCTTCAGTTTGGATCGGTAATCCTCTTAATCTTAAATTAGCATGAATTTCTGCTGCTTTTTCTAAGATAGCTAAATCATCTCAGAAAATTATTTCATAATCCTGAGAAAATTCATTAAATATTTCAATTTTTTTAGTTGCTTTTACAGCTAATAAACCTCTTTTGATTTCAAAATAACTGATACAACTCATATAGATAGCTGGTTGTTTAGTTTTAACCACTTCAAGTTGTTGAAGAATGGGAATATTTTGCTTAAACGCTAAAGAAAGAATATTAGTATCTAACAAATAACTCATAATTACTTATTTCCGTTTGATTGCTTCATCAAAAATTTCCATTTCTTCTGGAGTTAAATCATTTAACATTCCTGCTATAAGTTCTGTTGACATTATTCCACTACAACGTTTTTTTAAGCTTTCATCTGAGATACCAATAAATTCTTCAAAAGATAAATTTTCTGTAAATAGTTTAGATAAATGTTGAACCATTTTTTGATAATGAAGATCCTCTTTAAATAAAGGACGTTCTTCCATCAAAGTAGAAATAATTGGTTCAATACGTTTAATTATTGATTCTCGTTGCCGATCGGTTGATAACATATTTACCTCTCCTCTAAGAAATTTTCAACAATATTATCTATGTCTTCATAATATCACATTTTTCTAGTTAAAGTATAATTATTACACTACATTTAACAGAAGTTTCTAACATATTCTTGAAATACTGAAGACAAACTAAATACAGTTTTATTTTCATTGTAATTTCTCCTAACTAAATAACGTTTTTGTAAAGATTGCAAACTATTTAGAAAATCTGTTGATGATAAGTTTAAATCCTCTCTTAATTGTTCTCTAGTAACAGCATCATCAAACTGACTGAATTTTAAAATGAGTTCCTTTTCTAGAGAATAGAATCGATTTAATAATTGTCTAAAATGAGATTGCATATCTGAAGTAAGTATTAAGTTATCCTCAGCTAAAAATTCATAAACGTGACCATCATAAATATTTTCAATTAAACTAGCAATATCTTTTAAGTAAATGGGATTGCCTTCATATAAAGTGATTAATTGTAACCAATTATCTTTATCTTTGAGGTTGGTATTTTTTAGAATATCCAGATTTTTTATTCCTGAGAGTTCTAAACATAAGCTTTGCTCTAAATGGTGCATTTCTGAACATTTTTCTTGACTAATTAAAATAAAATGACTTTGATGTTTTATTTCTGTAATAAGTTTGAAAAAGTTTTGATAATCTTGATATTCAGTTTTATATTGACCAGAAAATTCACCATGACTAAACATATTTTGAACATCATCTAGAATAATTAAGCATTTTTTATCAATCAGAGTATCTAATAACTGTCTAATCTTATCATCGGTAGTTTCTTTTGGTTCTTGTTGACACACTTTCAATAAATCATCAACTAATAAATCGAGAGATTTAGGGTATTTTAGGGTTTTCCAGATAATAACTTGAAATTGTTGTAAGTTCAGATCAATAAAATGTTTAACGAAGGTTGTTTTTCCGATACCAAATAATCCTAAAACTGAAATTAAAGGAGTGTTTTGATTAAATATCCAATTAGATAGGGTGTTTAGTTCAGCTTCTCTATCATAAAAGTAAAGAATTTTAGGTGCTAGAGTTAAATCATGATTAGGAAATTGAGATTTCTCCTTAGTATTTTTTATTATAAAATTTGTATTTAGTAAGTCTTGCAAAACAGGATTAAAATTATTATTATTATTTGGTTTATTATTATTTTTTATGATAATGGATGGTGAATTTAATTGTAGTCTTTCAATAGTAGAACGAAAATTATGCTTGTTAATTTCTTCTTCTAATTGTTTTGATAAGATTCGCCATAACTTATAACCAACATCTCCTACATGGTTTGTAGTAACATGACACTTATCAGCAATCTTATCGTAAGTTTCGTATTTCCATGTTCCGTCAACTACAGCTTTTTGGATATGATCTAAGTGCTTTCCTGTCTGTTCAAAAACCAAGTGATCTACAAATTGTAACATTTCATTTACACTCATAGAAGCCTCACAAAACAAAAGCTTTACTCAATTATACCTATAATACTATCCGATCTTTTCCGTTTTATCTTAATGATTCTTAATCTAAACTTCCGTTATAACCAGTTTTTTTCAGATGTTAATTTTTTGAAGTTTTTGCCAGAATAGTGAATAGGTTAAGAAGGATACTTAAGCCATTAATTATATCCTAAATTTATTGAGGAAAAAACTAATGGGACTATATTATAAAATGGGGATTCAATACAGTGTGAAATATGATAATGCTGAACATCGCGTTATCAATCTAAGAAATCGAACCAATAATCTAAAGGATGAAATAGCCTCAGTTAGTTTTTTGAGTTTTAATAGTGTAAATAAACTTAAGAAAATTGGACATTTAAAAACAGAAATGTCTGAATTAGATAAGGAGGTAAAAGCAATTAATGAAGATATGTTTAAGATGGAAAAAGAAGGATTTACAGCCATGGATGATTTCGATTTTAAGCTTTTTGAGAGCTTAGACAAACGGGGTATTCAGATTAATATAGTTATCTCAGTAATGACAAATCAATTAACTGATATTAAAAATGAGCTGACAAATAATAGCCTTTTGGCAGCATTTTTTGATGGAATAGGAACTTTAATAACAGGGTTGAATGGTATCCGTATTAAATTATGGAACCTTACTAAAAAAGGAGTTAATGTTTTGTTACCTCCAAAAGCAAAGAAATCCCTGGGTTATGTTATCCGCAAGACGTTACGAGGAAGCTAATATGATTATGATTCATGATCTTCTCAATCCAATATTTTATTAATAGCAAAGCAAGAATTTTATGTTAATTTTATTTTTGGGTAAGGTGAAAAATGACTGACATAACTACAAGTAAAGAACAAAGAAATCCTTATGAAAAAAAACTAAGAGACTGGGAAAATGACATTAAGGAGATAGAGAGTTTTGTTCTCAGGGTGCGTGATGTAAATTTAATAAATGTGGGATTGAGTTTACTTCACAAGCGTAATTCTCCTGATGAAGATAAATTGTCTGAAAAACGCAATAAACTAAATAAGATCCAGTCAGGAATTAGAAAAATGACCGAAACGTTGTCTCAAACTATGTCAGACGACTTATCTAACCCTCATTTGGATAATTATCTAAAACGAATTGTTGATTTGCGTTTGAAAATTAATCATTTAAGCAAAAAGCTCGAACAAAAAGATCCTCAAGATTATATAAAATCTATTATAAATGAGGACTAATTTTTTTAAATTCTACAGAATGGTTGAGGTAGAACCAAAACTCTTATCATTGTTCATCTTAATTAACCTTATTTCTGATTATTTCTAAATTCTTGAACCTCGAATCAACCAACCAATAAACCCACCAATAGTACCGGTAAAAATTGAACTAATCGCTGCTGTAATAAACACTAACCCAATCTGCTTCCAATTTTTCAGTTCTCCTAGTTTTTAAGCAAGATCAGGAATCTTTGTTATTAGGAGTTATTGACTTTCAAGTGTCGCTTTAATTTGACCATTACTTACTTTTAATTCGCCAATTTATTTTTTGATTTCTGTTAGTAGATTAGATAATTGTAACAAATATCTAAAAGTTAACTCTCTATCAATAGAATCTTCAGGTGTTAGTGGATTGTTTTAATTAAAATGGTGGGTTATTACGGATTGTTGGATTCTTGTTAGAATCTAAATTATACCCGTCTAACCCACCCTACTGACTAAATTCTAAAACTAAACGGTAGCTACAGAAAATTCTGCGGTAACAATGAGATCATTGTAATCAAAATCGCTCTTATCTTCAAACCCAAATACATTGTTATCTAAAAGACGAACCCGATCTCGATTATCACTATTAGCTCCCAAGAAAGGGAAATAAACTGATGATAAATCTTCCAAAGAATCGGGGGTATCATTAACCACAATAAAGGGAGCATAAAGACTACCTCCGTTTAACGTTGAAGAAACAGTTAGCATCTCTTTATTGTTCGTTTGTAGTCCAAGATTTGGGACTTGACGTAATAGCGCAGCTTCGGTATAACCTACATCTCCAGGGGTTAAATCCTCAATGATTCCAGTGAGATCATCAATTTCATAAAAACCAACATAGTTGTTATAGTTGGCACTTCGAGTTACAACAAAATCCACTGTAATGACTTGTTCCGAGAAACTTCGCAGATCATACAATTCCCCTTCATTATCACTTTGGAATAAAGAAACAACTTCATTAATCTCTGAAGATAATTCTTCAATTGAATCAATATTATTAGAAGAAAATGTTTCATTGGGGATCTCATCCTCACTAATGACTTCCTCCTCAACAGAATTATCATCAGAAACAGTTTCTGCAACCATAGGAATATCATCAGGGTTTTCAGACTGAGTCTCATGGTTGAAGACAAAATCAGACGCACTGAGATCAGTAGACTCAATGCGTCGTAAAATGGCTAAATCTTTTTCTAACGCATGGATAATGGTATTGTTACCCTCTTGAATCAGATCCACATCTGCAAAACTCAGATCCGTGGTTGCAAACCCGATCGCATCTTCCCCTATCTCGAAGTCGGTAATAATATTCGCTGCGGTGGGTAAGTCAACCGCATCAGTAACAATCCAAAACTGATCTTTCCCAGATCCTCCAGTAATAACATTATCCCCTCCAGCAGACCCAACAAATATAGTGTCATCTCCCGAACCAGCAATGATACGGTTATTGGTACCTGCAAACAGCAAGTCATTACCCGATCCCAAGTCAATGCGATTTCCTCCTGGAGCAAAGGTAACATCCACTATGTCATTACCACTACCCATAAAGAGATTTTGAGCATCTCCAATAAACTGTGAATCTTGTGGATCTTCGGTGTCAACAACATCATCTTCAGGGGTTCCAAAAACAGTCTTAGGAACATTAGAGTTGGGGGTGGGGTTGCGAGGATTGTAGGTTTCTGTGTCTAACTCAAAGAAAGGCAAGGTGTTACTTAAGTCTTCTAGATCGATATATTTGAAGTTGGTATTAAAGTTTTGAATTTCTCCATCTTCGGGATCTTGAAAGACGGTTGCTTCTTCATTTGATCCATCTTGAACCACTAAAAGTCCGTGAGGAAACTTATCTCCTAAAGCAACATTGATAATATCGGCACCATCGGATTCTTCTACACCATCAACACCGTTATCTTCTCCGACAACAAAGTTACCTAAATAAGAATTGCTTGCCCCTCGCTCATAAACAGCAAAGGAACTATCTCCTTGACTGGATGCGAGTAAATATCCGTTACCATCTTCTCCATAATAAATCGTTAATCCTTCCACATCTGCGGTTAAGTTGCTATTGGGATTAATATCTTTTACGGTATCAATAATGGTTCCTGTATTACTACTATCAGGTTCAGCCAAAAACTTCCAAATTCCAAACTCCTCTTGTCCTACATATAAATATCCTAATTCTCGATCAACGACCATTCCTTCTACTTGAGCATCTTCTAGATCACTTTCAGGAGGAATGGGAACAGAAATAGTGCGAACTATTTCAGCAGTGATATTATTTTCGCCATCTGAAACTAATTCTAATTGAGCAACTTGATTTCCATCTGCTTGAGAAACAAAGCTGTAAACTTTTCCAGTGACAGGACTGGTATAAGTGGCTAAACCATAAGCAGTTGCTTCTCCATCATCCACACCAAAAATGCTTTCTAAAATATTAGGAGAAGTAATATCCGTTAACTGTTGTGTAGTGGGATCAATTTGGAAGATGGCTAAAGTATCATGACGGCGATCGCTGACCACTGCAATATCAATAATATCCCCATCTAAGTTGAATCCATAAATCAGATCAACATTGTTATAGCGAATATTATCGGGGACAATTTTTTGTAGTTCTTGTCCATCCAAATCATAAACCGCTAATCCTCCATTTTTAAGGGCAGTAATGACTAAACTTTGTTCAACATCTGTGGGATGAACATAAATAGCGGGGTCATCAGAATCAGACCCTTCAATAACATTTGGATTGCTGGGATCATCATAACGAATTTCGTTGGGGGTTTCTAAGGTTGGTGTGACAGCAGGAATGGAGTTGATATCTAATTCAAAGGCCAGGAATTGACTGATTTGAGATCCATTAAAATTGTTATCACTGGCAACAATTAAAGATTGTTTCCCATTGGGCAAAGTGGGTCCAAAAGCCAGTGCTTCGCTATTATCTAAGCGTATACCTAAGTCATCAAAATCTAGTAATAGCCGTTTTTCTGCAACTGCATCCACATCAAATAGACCATCATTAGGATTAGTTGGATCAATGGCTAAACTGTCAAACTCACTAATATCTGTTGCTCCTTGTGAACGAACTTCATATAAGCGAATACTGTTGCCAACACCAGATGAAAATGAACGTTCTAAAGATAAGAAAGTCCCTGTATTATCAAGAGCAAGTAATTCTACTAAACCATTATCAGCAAAACCGCCAGGGGGATTAGAATCACTGGGAATAGTATCGGTAAAATAGAGAAATTCTTTGCCTGGATTTCCTGTTGTTAAATCATATTGCAGAATACGAACAGCACTTTCATCTTCTAAAGTTGAATTGATTCCATCTTGCCATAACGCATTTTCAACCGCCGTATATAAATAACGTTCATCAGGAGTAATGGTTAAACTTTCAAAAGCTTGATTATTACGAATACCACTACTTTGATCAGCAGTCGGTAAAAATTTATTAGGGACAGGTAAACTATTAACTTGTTGTCCAGATAAAGAAAACTCATTGACAAATGGATCAATTAATATGTTGGCATTACCTTCAGAAGAAATAAACAAAGTATTACCAGAAGTTAAAACAATTCCTTCGGGGTCAACTTCATTTTCAGCAAACGGTTCACCTGCTTCATTTAATAAAGTCGTGAAACTAGCAATATTGATATCATTAGCATCTAAACTGCCATCACTTAAATCAATATCTAAATTGTAGAATCTGGCATCATTTCTTTGACTGCGATCATCAGAAAAAGCATAATAAAGATCATTATTTTCATCATAAGTTAGCCCTGAAATGCCACCAAACTCCGTATCTTCAAAAGTAAAGCCTGTATCAAAACTAACCTCACCAATAAAGTTTAAATCAGTAACAGTTTTACGAGTTGAATTAATCATTGATTTCTCCAAATTAACATCAGTGTAAACAAGACGATGATCCGAACTAGGAAACGGAAAATTTCCCACGAGATCAAATAAAGAATCATCAGAAGTCGGCCAAAAAACTCCTGAATCTGTAACTTCTAAATTTTCAGAAGGTAAGACATAATCAACCCGTAAATTACCTGGGTTATTATCATTAAAATCGGCTGTATCAAAAGCAGGATCACCTTGATGATCATTATTGATATTTCCTTGTCTGATAGAAGCATCCACACCCCCATCACTAGCAGGAGTCATAACTGTATTAATCTGAGGATTTTCTAATAATTGATTAATGGCACCATTAACACTATCTCCATCAAAGGGATCAGCATTTTGATCGCCAGCAATGACAAATTTTTCACCCGCTTTTAAACCGCCAAAAGTCCCCTCATCATCATAGATATAACCACTATTTTCAGGGGTAACATAATCAGCCCAAAAACGAATTTCATCATGATTTCTGGTGCCGTTTCTATCTTCTGGTCCATCAAAAACTGGGGGAGTAGGATGACTGACTAAAAAATGAACAGTTTCCCCATCAATCATTATAGGTAAGTCCCAATGACTCTTAGAAGATAAACGAAATACCTCTAATTCTTCTGGTGAATAAAAAGACGCTCCTGTATCAGGATCAACAGGTAATAAAGCCCCCGGCATATCCTTCCATAAAAAGGTTTGGAATGTTCTTATATTCTCAAAATTAATAGGATATTTTGAATACACAGCCATACCAAATTGACCAGGAAAATTTCCAAAGCCAAAAGCATCATTTCCATAACCCGGTTGCCCCGGTGTTGTGACCACTGAACCATTATTATCTAAATCAAAACCAGAGGGTATTCCCGTATTAGAAGGAGCAACATAAAAATAGGGATAATCAACAGGATTAACCCCATTTTGACTGACGTTTAAATAATTATTATTAAACAGTTCAACTGCTTCATTTTCTGAATCAAAATCCAACTCATTGATTAAAATAACATCTGCATTAACCCGTTGAATAATCTCCGCAACCGTTTGAGCTTGGGGATTATCTAGGGTTGTTAAATCTGCAATTAATTCCCCTTCAGAATTGCGATTTAAAGAAGCATTGAATGTAGCAAAACGAATCATAAATTTACACTCCTCATTAAGAATTGATAAGGTCGAATGGAGAATGGAGAATCAAGAAATAATTAAATTGTCAATTTTAAATTCTCCATTCTAAATTTCCCTACCTTATGGTCAAAAATTAAGCAAAGAAAAAGTCAAATTCAGCCAAAATTGTATTACGAACAATCGCTAAATCTTGACCTAAACCATTGATAATGGTGTCATCCCCATCCACAGTTAAAGTTAAGTCTGCAAAACCAAGACGGGTAGCACCGAAACCAATGACATCTTCACCACTGGTAAAGTCAGTGATCACATTAGCCATTGCAGGTAAGTCTCCTTCATCCGTTACGATCCAGAACTGATCAGCCCCCGAACCACCCGTTACGACGTTGTCACCCCCCTCATAACCGAGGAATAACATATCATCACCAGAACCAGCCATAATGCGGTTATCAGTCCCGGCAAAGAGGATGTCATCGCCGCTACCCAAGTCGATCCGGTTACCACCAGGGGCAAAAGTAACATCGACATAGTCATTGCCAGAACCTGCAAACAACCGTTGATTATCCCCAACAAACTGCTTATCATTGGGAATTTCCGTATCAAACTCATCATCCCCAGAAGTCCCAAAAACGAGACTAGGAGGGGGTTCAATCACCTCATCAATGATGGTATCTTCACGGAAATTGAGGTTTTGAATACGGGTATCCTCTGCAATGGGGGTATCTGCCTCATTAAAGGCTTCTTCGGCTGTAGGATAAAATTCAGCCAAATATTCCGCCAAAGCATCTTGTTCCCCCGCAACCACCAAATCAGGGACATTATCAGCCAGGGATGTAGCCTCCAAATCATCCAAGCCGATGACATTTTGGAAGTGGAAAATAGGATAACCATCTCCTCCATTAGCCAAGAAGTCCAGAATGACCATTTTGTAGCTTTGTTCAGGAGAAACTTGTAATTCACCATCCTTAACGATGACTTCTTGCGTACCATCCGGTTTATCTAAGACGAGGTTACGAATGCGATCGCCGGCCACCTCAACCCCAATGGCATCTCCATCGCCATCTCTCTCAAAAACAATCGCCGTATTATCAGTATCGTAACTGAAACTAAAGCCACCCACTTGACCAAACTGGCCAGGGGTTGCCCCAGGTTGAGAAGCAGCGACCAAATGTTCTGCTAAGTCCTTAATTCCTTCAGCAGAAATATCAACCACTGAGAGTTTATTATCAAACCGTAAGGAGTTACTAATATCCAGTTGAGAAACATCCCCTTCCTCTTTACCCACTTCCGGGTTAGCTTGGGGAGGGAGTTGAATTAACTCATTGGTACCCCCTTCAATGAAAGAAACCCCAATTTGATCGCGAATACCGCCCCCATTTTTGACAGAAATATCCACATCTAAGCCATATTGACGAGCGTACCAGAGATTCGCATCAGCCGTGAGGTTGCCTAGGTTGGTTTCTTCCGTACGGACACTTCCCCGTACTCCATTGAGATAAACCGCAGTATTACCAGAAATATTGCCATCTTGGGAGTTAATAAACCCACCCAAGTTATCCACAATATCCACTATTTCAGCATCTGCTACCGCTTTAACTTCCTCAAAAGTAGTAATGTCTTCATCATAGAGACGGTTAACCCCAGCAATATCCGTGGCAAAAGTGCCACTTTCATCCCCAATGCTAGTAATCACACCATCGCCATCAAATTCTAGAACTAATTGACCCAGATAACGATAATTTGCTGCTGTTTTAACTAGATAAATGGGATTATCATCCGCATCTTGGAAGACTTGGGGATAGGGTTCAAGCAGTTGAGGAGAAGTTTGGGTTTCATCTTGTCGTAAGATGTCATCATCATTAGCCATGACTCGGTGAGAACCACCACCCATCAAAACATCTACATTACTGAGTTTGCCAGCCAAAGCTTGCTCAATCTCAAATTGTTGTAGGTGTGTCATTAAAACAACTTTATTGATACCTTGCGCCACCAAATCATCGATCACCGGTTGTACATTGTCAGCGATAGTTTGGGCCTGATCTTCAATGGTAGTTACAGTGCTATCCGTTAGCATTGTAATATCACCAATAATAGAAATTTGAGGAAGAATCGGCGTAACTGCACCCACAACCCCGATCTGTTCCCCACCCACTTCCATAACCACGCTACCGGCTAAACTGTTGGGTAAAGGTGCTTCACCATCCGATACCACAAAATCCTTTAAATCTGAGCTATCCGTCGAATAGTCCAGATTAGTAGCAAGATAGGGGAAGGCCGTTCCTGCATAACCTGTATTCGCATCAATCCCCACCCCTTGAATATCTGCATCAGGAGCAATCAAAGTCGCAAACGCACGAGGACCAGCATCAAATTCATGATTCCCCACAGCAGCAGCGTCCCATTCTAACTCGTTTTGAATGAGAATATCAGCAATACCCTGTTCTCCATAAACATTGCGACTCGCATTAAAGAACGGCCCAGGAATGAATAAGTCCCCAGAAGTTAACTTGAGGGTATTATCATAATCATCTTCTAAAGCATTCATCACCGCAGATAAACCGATGGCATCTTGCAGCGCAGCAGTACCGGCCTCTTGGTCAGAAGTATGGAGTATTTGCAGAGTAAAAGGTTCCGTTGATGTCTTGTCAACTTCGATTACGATTTCATCTCCATAAACTCGACGCTCCGTATCTATTAAATCGTAGTTAGCATCGAGAATAGGAAAACTATAAACAGGAGTGAAGGTAATCTGTGTACCTTCCTCTTCACCCAGATTTTCTAAATTAACTTCTAAGTGTCCGTAGTGCTTCCCTCCAGCTACATTCTGAAGTACACCATCTACCTCTTGCCATAATTCCGGTTCGTTTTGGTCCGCAGTCCATTGACTAAACTGGTTGTAGCTGAGGAGATTTCCCTCTTCATCGGTGCGTTGTCCCCGCATTCCATCTCCAGCAACCCCCACATCGTAGTAGTAAACCCCTTCTCCATCGTTATCTTCATCCACAAAACTGCGCTCGAACATTTCGCTATGACCAGAGAAAACCGCTACAACACCATATTCCTCAAACAGAGAGTGATACTGACGCATCGGCGTTCCCCCCTGACCGGAAGAATCTTCATGATTCATCGGTAAACCATGAGTCCCGTTAGAATAAGGAGCATGATGGAACTGTGCAAAGATGATTTGTCCCTGTTCGCGAGCCGATTCCAACTGTTCGATCGCCCAATTCCACTGAGGACTACCAGGGTTGAAGTCTGCGAGATCAGTACCCCCTGCTGCTTCATACTGTTCGCGAGTGATGTTTTGTTGGGTATCCGTTCCAGGTCCCGTATACTCTTGACCACTAACTTTAGGGGGTTGTCCTTCCCCACCATAGTTGTCGCGTTTATCATCGGGTTCCCCGTTAGAGCTATCGAGAGTGAGAATCGTTATGGGTCCGTAATCAGTCCGATAATAATTATCTTGATGTTCGGGCGTGCCATTTTCTGGCGCATCGAAATAAACATGATATTTTTCGCGACCGAATACAGGGCCATAGCGTCCATCTGGATCAGTTCCATAGCCTCCATTGAGTGCGCCAAAATTTTCCCAGTTACCTAAAGCCGGTAGGATGGGGTATTCAGACAAACCACTATCAAACTCACCAGCATTATGACGGAAAAATTCATCCCAAGCCGGTTGATAGCCACCCCCTTGAATTAAATCCCCTGGCATCATCAGAAAGTCGGGTTCTCGACTGTTGATAATTTCCAGATTGTTTCTGTAACCGACATTTTCCGTTAAAGGATAGTTGAGGCGATCGCCAGAAACACCCAAAGTCTCTGCCCACAGACTACCTTCTGTATCTGGACGCGCTAAAGATGCTTCATCTAAAGCTCCCTGTTGCCAATCACGACGATTAACTCGACCTCTGGGTTCAGTTTCACTGTCTGAAAACACGACAAAACGAATCTCATCCCAGTCTTCAGGAGTTGGAGCCGTCTCAAAGCTAGATTGAAAAGTCTCATCTCCCACCGTCACCGAATATTGGTAGGTGCTGTCCGGCAACAGATCCCTTACGTCTACAGTGTGCTTGTAGTTTTCATTGCCAAGCAACCAAGATCCTGCTTCTAAACCATCAATCTCTTGATTTAACTCAGCATCAGTGTAACTAAGCACTGGCTCAAATGTGGGGTTAATGGTAAAGGTTAGGGGAGAGTCTAATCCTGGCCCTGTAATTAATACTTCACTGGAAATATTCTCTTCAGTGAACCAAGTCATGTAAGTTCCATCGCTAGAAGGCTGTTGTAAATAAGGATTAATTCTAAACATAATTTACATTTGATGAATTTAAAGAAATACGAACTGATGAGTAAGGCGCGGGTATTACCCCACCCCTAATCAAAATTAATTAAGCAAAAACAAAATCAGATTCACTCAAGGTGTCGCCACGAACAATGGCTAAATCTTGACCTAAACCATTAATAGTGGTTTCATTCCCATCTACGGTTAAGGTTAAATCTGTAAAACCAAGACTGGTAGCACCGAAACCAATGACATCTTCACCACTGGTAAAGTCAGTGATCACATTGGCCATTGCAGGTAAATCTCCTTCATCGGTTACGATCCAGAACTGATCATACCCAGAACCACCGGTTACGACATTGTCACCGCCCCCAGAACCGAGGAATAACATATCATCCCCAGAACCAGCGATAATGCGGTTATCCGTTCCAGCAAAGACCATGTCATCACCGCTACCTAGGTCGATGCGATTGCCACCAGGAGCAAAGGTGACATCAACCTCATCATCACCAGAACCAGCAAACAGCCTTTGTCCATCACCAAGAAACTGTTTATCATCAGCATCTTCAGAGTCGAAGAAATCATCACCAGAAGTACCGCTAACCATAGTGGGAACTTCAGTGGGAACTTCAGTGGTTTCTTCTTCTAAAATCGCAGTGCGTGCTGTTTGTGCCAAGTGTACCAAATCTACATGATCGGGAATACCTGGTACTTCAACGCCATAGTTTTCAAAACCTTCACCAATAAAACCATCTAGGACTTCAGAACCAGCACCTTGATAGTAAACGGGAACAGGACGATTAGAGTGAGTACCCCACTGATACTTATCTTCAGGATCAGAGCCAAAATAATGACCAGCAGTAGGAGAATCGAAAGCAGTAGTTAGAGCTTCACCCCCGTACTCTCGGTAAAGAGCAGGGAAGTCATCGGTTAGGGTCATGTAGTGGTCGTGATCGGCCGTCACGATTAACAGATTCTCTTCCCAACCACCGTTTTGCTCAATCCAGTCAATTGTGACTTCAACAGTCTCGTCAATATCTCTAAATGTTCCGAGTAAGTTATCCATGTTGTTGTCATGGAGTACCCAATCCATATCCCCCTGTTCGACAGCAAGGAAGAAACCATCTTCATCTTTGCTGAGAAACTCTAAAGAGGCGGCTGTCATTTCAGCTAGAGTAGGATTCTCATCTGCTTCGCGAGCGATAAAGTTTTCCACCGTTTCGCCAGGCATCAGCGGACGATTGAGATCGGGAGTTTCTCCCGCCCTTTGAGAAGAGCGATGGGAAAAAGTATTTAAGCCAGTGTTACTGTAATCGCCGTCTGCGGTTACTAAAGGCAAGTTGCCGTTCTGTCCTCTAGCTCCATAAAGACCGAACAAGCGATCGCCATCTTCGGGATTGAGTTCTGCTGCTGCCTCTAGCAGAGTCTCTCCAGCATTGGGATTGCGCTCTAGAAAAGTGTAGCCATAGAGATTATCGCCATCGGGATTATTGCTTAGTTCCTCATAGGTAGACTCGGCAATAAATCTAAAGTTAAGCTCACCACCCATTTCTGAGTCTGTGTTGTTGTAGTCGAGAGGATGACCACCACCGAGAATAAGATCGGGTTGTATTTCTAACAGCATTTGCTGCGTGACGCTATCACCAGCCTCAAATTCCCCTCCTTCTAAAGCACCTTCAGGGATGCCGTCATCTAGCTTACCTCGGTTGTTAACGTGAGACGCAGTTGCAGCAGGGGTGGCGTGGCTAAAAGGAACGGTAGAAATTGTACCTGTAGCTTTTCCTTCTGCTTTGGCAGTTTCGAGAATGGTTTCGACTGGTTGCTCGAAAATGTCAACCCCCAAAGCTCCAGCAAATGTCTTAACTCCCGAATAGAGAGACGTACCAGCAGCAGCAGAGTCAGTATAGTTTTGCTTGATGTATTCCGGGTTAGAACCTTGAATCCAAGGTTGAGGACCGCCTTGCTGAGGATCATAACCAACGAGATTACCTACCCCTGGAAAGTCTTCATTGGCATAGGGGTTAAAGCTAGG
>JBFRWG010000004.1:0-11245 GCA_051439445.1 Crocosphaera sp. | reverse complement strand
CATACGACGAGTCTAACATATCCTAATAAGTTGTGCAGGATACTCAGAACTAAAGTTCTTCGAGTCGGGTTTCATCCCCCCTTTATAAAAGGGAGGGTGAGAGCCTCCCGTCTTATTCGGGTAGGGTCGACATTACCAACCCTACAAAGCTTGTAATCCTCTCAATATTAACAGTTGTTCACCTCTAAAGTGTTTCAGACAAATCTAAATGAGAACAACATGACTATTGAGATTAAAAGCCCCGTCCCCATCTAAAATGTAAGTATTTTTGACAGTATTTTTAGATGGGGACTGATGCACGACATTCTGTTAAATCCAGATTGATTTTCTAGTATAGCGATCGCTTCATTTTGACCCGTGACATCCACCTCAAGATGCTCCTTGTATTTAAGCAAGAAAAAGACGCGGAGAAACCGCGCCTTTTGTCTATATTTTCTAAACTAGATTACAGTTGAGGGACAAACTGTTCTTTCTCAGGAACATGAGTGTATTCAGCAACAATTTGACGGAATTCTTCCCCATCAATCGTTTCTTTTTCAATCAATAATTCCACTAAGCGATCAATCACCTCGCGGTTATCACGGATGATTTGACGGGCTAATTTATGACCCTCTTCAGCTAAGGTGCGAACCTCACTATCGATCTTCATGGCAACTTCTTCGGAGTATTCAGCACGGTTCATTAAACCACCTCCTAAGAATACTTCGCCAGAAGAACTTTCTAAGGAGAGAGGTCCTAACTCACTCATACCGAAACGAGTCACCATCTGACGGGCCATTTCCGCAACCTGCTGTAAATCACCACCAGCACCGGTTGTTACTTCATCATAGCCAAAAACCTCTTCTTCGGCTGCACGACCCCCTAAAGCACCGGCAATGCGTGCCATTAGCTGCGCTTTAGTGGTGAGTCCTTGTTCTTCGTTGGGAGTAAACCAAGTTAACCCTTGGGCCTGTCCACGAGGAATTAAGGTAACTTTTTGGACTGGATCGTGATCCTTAACTAAAGTTCCGACGATCGCATGACCGACTTCATGATAAGCAATGAGACGTTTACTCTTACTATCCACCAGGGGAGTGCCTTCCATTCCAGCAACCACCCGATCCACAGCGTCGTCAATTTCTAATAAGGTAATCGCTTCCTTGCGACGACGGGCGGTTAAAATAGCTGCTTCGTTGAGTAAGTTAGCTAAGTCAGCACCACTAAACCCAGGAGTACGACGGGCGATGGTTTCGATGGAAACATCAGGAGCTAATTTTTTGTTGCGAGCATGAACTTCTAAGATTTCAATGCGTCCTTTGAAATCAGGAGCATCCACAATGACCTGACGGTCAAAACGTCCTGGACGCATTAAGGCAGAGTCGAGAACATCAGGACGGTTGGTAGCAGCAATAATAATAATCCCAGTATTGCCTTCAAACCCGTCCATTTCCGTTAATAACTGGTTTAAGGTTTGTTCCCGTTCATCGTTACCACCACCGATACCGGCACCCCGTTGACGACCGACTGCGTCGATTTCATCGATAAAGATGAGACAAGGGGCGTTTTCTTTGGCTTTTTTGAATAAGTCACGAACACGGGACGCACCCACACCGACGAACATTTCTACAAATTCAGATCCGGAAATACTGAAGAAAGGAACTCCCGCTTCTCCTGCGATCGCTTTAGCTAAAAGGGTTTTACCGGTTCCAGGAGGACCTACTAATAATACTCCTTTGGGAATACGTGCGCCAACAGCAGTGAAACGTTCCGGCTGTTTTAAGAAGGTGACAACTTCCTGTAATTCTTCTTTGGCTTCATCAATACCGGCAACATCATCGAACATGATGCCAGTTTTTGCTTCCATTTGGAAACGGGCCTTCGATTTACCAAAATTCATGGCTTGTCCAGGTCCACCGGGTAAGTTACTGGAACGACGGAAAAGGAAGAATAACGCCCCAATGAGGAGAATGGGGAATAATAAGTTACCCAAAAAGCCCCATAACGCCCCTTCGTTACGAATGGGATGGGATTCGAGTTGCACATCAGATTTCCGTAACTTAGTGATTAAGTCAGGGGCGTTCATAGGGAGATCGACGCGGGATCTCTGAACTCGATCTTCAATTTCTGGGTCTACTGCCTGTACAATGGCGGTGCGTCCCCCTTCATAGAGATCCACACTCAGAATACGACCCGCATCTAAATATTCGAGGAATCGTCCGTAGGTCATACGGGTATTGGCTGTGTTATTTCCCAACTGGTTTGAGCCAGAAGGAAAGGCTCCTTGCCAGAGGAAAAAGCCCACTACTAAAAGGGGTAGGGTCCAGAGTAATAAGGTTCTCCAAGATATTTTCATAGGTTATGGTTTCTCGTAAGTGATCAAAATGGGTTTTCTTAACATAAAATATTTTTTTTGTCAAGAATCTAGTTATAAAAATGGGAATTTTCCCGAAAAATCAGATCCAACTTAATTAAATTTAACTTAATTCTCAGATTAGTTGCAAGTTTTTTGAGAACAGCACTGAGGTATAAGGTGTTGTTGACTGGGGGACTCCTCCTCTGAAAGTTAAGTTTAATTTAGGGTTAAGGAGATAAGTGGGTGAGCAAAAACAGTGATAAAACAGGTTATGGAAGTACAATGAGAAAAATAGGCAACTTAGTGTCGAGACATTTCTCAAGAATTATAGCCTTTTATCGGTACAGACTTTTGCCCTTCTAACTGTTATTATTTCGATTCGTGTTAATTTCCGTACACAGAAAAAAAATAGGGATATAAACACAGTCATTCAATTGACTAAAGATTTTTATCAAAACCATGATCTTACCAGAGATCGATTAAAGTTTTGGGTTAAGTTTGAGCAGTTAAAAAATACGGATTTGAAATTTAATTATAAAAAAATTATTGAATTAATAAAGAATGATAATAAGACAGGAGAGTTTGATAAGGATGAAATTATAGCCTTAAATCGTACAGTTGCATTTTATCACACAATTAGACAATTAATTCAAAACAAATAAGTTTATATTGAAACGTTAAAAGATTTTTTCGAGTATAATTCTAATCGTTTTTGGGAACCATTGAGAAACAGATTTAAAGAAGATTCTAGTAACTGGATAGATAAGAATTTTCTCGATGAAATTACAGAATTAAAGAAAGATAATCCAGCATTGGGAGCATGACAATTTTGTATATTAGCTTTTTTTAGAGTTAGTGAAACCCTAGGATTATTATTACTTTGGCTGATGCTTTTACAAAAATGAAATACTCCCAATTTAATTTAGTTAAATATACCTCAATTAAACCACCTTGCGAACGCCAGGAAAATGTCGATGTTTAGCATAAAACCCTAATAAAATAAAGGCAATAATAATAACGGTTCCTATCCCTAAATAACTGGGAACCCAAAAAGAGGTTTCAATGGTATTAATTTGACCGGGTTCTAGTTTCCAAGTAAGTTGGGTTTTTTCTAGATTAGATTGGCTTTTTAAGTCGTCGTTTTTGTCAATATTTTTCAGCCAATAAGGAGCATTTAAAGCAAATTCTAAATCCACCAAAGAACCTGGACTAATAATAATATTACCTTGATTAGATAGTACCCCTAAAGCACGTAAATCAACGTCAATATTGAGTTTATTTCTTTCTAAAAATAGCCAATTATTTTGTTTGACTGACATTTCAGCTTTGAGTTGTACTAATTCAGGGTTTTCTACTTTTAATCCAGAGGCAATTTTAGAATAATTAGGATTAAAAAAATGATTAAATTTATCGGCTAATTCTTGACCATTACTGAAAGGAATGGTGACAATAATTTCCTCATCAGAAATCTTTTTTGCTTTCCCGTGTAATTTTTTGGCACGATTTTCTAGACTATTTAACCACTGATTCGCTTCCGTTTTACTCAAACTGGTTAACTGTTCTGCCAAGCGGATATGTTGCACAATTTCCCCTCGATGTTGTTCATAAAAATTAACTCCAACATCGTAACGAACACAACCAGTCAAACAGACTAAAAAACTCAATAAGATAGGAAGCAATAATTTTTTCAATCTCCCTATTTTTACTTGAACTTGAACTACTTTTTTGGGGTCATTTAACATTAGATTTTCCTTTGATAATTGATAATAGTAAATACAAGTAAACTATGAAGGATTCAAATGACTCTGTAGTGAGTGATGGGTTCAATAATGAATAATTAACAATTAATAATCATTAATTATACATTATTCATTATCAATTATTAATTATTCTGTCATTTAAACCATTAACTTTCCTCCCACTCTTCCTCCTCAGTGGAACTTCCTCCACTGACGGTCACTAAATCAATTTGTTGCCGATAATAGTCTACACTTTTCACCTCAACTTCCACTTCATCTCCTAAACGATAAGCAATATGGTTTTTACGTCCCACCAAACAACCATGACGAGAACGATATTCATACCAATCATCTTTTAAAGAACTGACATGAACCAATCCTTCTACTAATAAATCCTCAATTTCTACAAAGAAACCATAGGATTGAACCCCAGTAATTAGACCTTTAAAAACTTGACCGGTTCGTTCTTTCATTGTCTCAGCTTTTTGCAGGCCTTCTAGGTCTTTTTCTGCATCTTCTGCGGTTTTTTCTCGATCGTTGAGATAGGTTACCAAAAAGTGAAAAGTTTCTTCTAAGTTATCTTGGATAGCTGGTGGTAAAACATTCCAATTAATGTTACCGTGACAACTACTACTAAACAAGTTTACCCCTGTTTTGGTTTGCTTGGTGCGGCGATCGCGTCCATCGCTGAACACTAATTTTAAGACCCGTTGTATCAATAAATCAACGTAACGTTTTCCAGGAGAGACACAATGGGTGTAACAGTCATCATAAGCAAGACCAAAATGAGAACCAGGATGACTATTATACTTAGATGATTTTAAGGTTTCATGAAGTAAATAACTCAAGACATGGACATGAGAAGACTTCCCTAGCACTTGGGTTAAATTATAGTAATCTTGGGGAGTAATTTCTTCTTCTAATGCCAAAGAAACCTCTAACCCTAGATTTTGTGCTAGTTTGAGTAAGTCTTCTAATTCTTCCCAGTCTGGTTCGGGCTGGGTACAATAAATACCTGGGATACCTAGGGCCTGAAGATGATCCGCAACCACTTTATTCCCTAGGATGACTAACTCAGTCAAGAAGGAACGGATAGGGGTTTGAGAAGAAGCGATCAGGGTTCCCACCCGTCCCTCATCCTGATAGGGCGATCGGGGTTCAAGTTGCAGTTCAAACCCCCCTCGTTGTAAACGTTGGGCTTTCACCAGAGGAGAGAGGGTAAAAAAGAGGTGTTTGAGTTTTTCTACCAAGGCTTGTTTTTCTTCAGGGATTTCCTCTAAATTCGCTAGGATAGACTGAGCTTCTTGATAGGTGAGTTGATGATCTACCCTGATGACGGTGGGTTCAATAGAATATTCCAACAGTTGGCCATTTTTATCAAAGGTCATGATCACAGAGATGGCCAAAAAGTCTTGGTTCGGTTTTAGGGAATAACGTTCTGTGACTGCGTTGGGTAACATGGGTAGGACTTTCTCCCCTAAATATACCGTTGTTCCCCGTTTTTTTGCTGTTTTATCGAGAAGGGACTCTGGTTTGATATAGTGGGCGATATCTGTAATATGAATGGCAAACTGCCAGTCATTATCCTCTGTCTTTTCTAAGGTAAACGCTGTTTCAATAAAGGGGAGACAGTCGCGGGTCATATCTTCTGTGAAGCTAAAGGTGAGAACCTCTCTCCAGTCAGCCCGTTTTTCTATGTCTTGGGGGTCAAAGGTGGTAGGAAGTTCTGTTGCTGCTTTTTGTACTTCTTCTGAGAAGAGTTGGGATAAATCATGTTTACAACAGACAATATCTGTGTCAGCCGCAGCCTCCGCATCACTGCCTAAAATGCGGGTTACTTGTCCAATGGGGGGATGTTCTCCAATGGGATAACGAACCACCGAAACATGAACCAGATGATCCACTGCTTCTTCTAAGTTACCGCGATTTTGTTGAAGAAGTAACTCAAATAATAGGCGATCATCGAGAGGAATGGCATGATACTGTTCTTCTTCCTTTTTCACTTGGGCTAATAAGGAGGGGTTTGCCCTTTCTAGAATCAGTTTCACTTCTCCTTCAGGGGAACGGCGACGGGTTCCTTCTTTAATCACTCTGACTAAAACACGATCGCCGTTCCAAGCATTACTGAGATGGACTTCTCGAACATAAATGTCCTCTGCGTCTTCTTCATCTTGGATGGCAAAGCAAAAGCCTTTACTCGAACAGCGTAACTTCGCTTCAACGAGATCGTTTTCTTGAATCCGTCGATATTTACCCCGTTCTTTTTCGAGGATACCGATTAATTCTAAAGCATCGAGGACGATTTGTAATTTTTCGACGCTTTTTTCGTCTTCGCATCCCAGTTTTCTCTCTAGAAGTTTGGCCGCCACCAATTTGTTATCACTGAAATGGGATAATAATGTAGCGATTGAAAATTCCATCTATAAAACAGTCCTTACTAAGTTTGAGTGAGTCTTCTTGCTGAAGATAGGAAGATAAACACTAGGTTTATGATGAGTGATACTTTGGTTTAAACTTCACACCCCAGTTTGATCGCTTAATTCCCTAGGGGTTATCTGATGGACTCTTGATAGAGTGTTCCCTGGGAACCTTGATATTAGGGCTAAACAGTAGGCTTAAAGAGCAAAGCCAGGGTTATATCTTTGGAAAGGATAACTCTGGTTGAAGGCTAACTTTGCTCAAGATTGAGAGATACTTCTCTCAAATAAGCTTATCTGATTTTTTATTTTACCAATACAAGGCACATTCTGGAGATTCTATCTTAAACTTCTCTGGTTAAATGGCGATCGCCTAGATTTCTTGTAAATATTGCATCAATTTATTTGTTTTTTGCATAAGTATGTGAACTTAGTATCCAATCGTACAATTACTTTCGATAACCTGTGTAAATTATCAATAGTCTAAGTTAACATTAAGTTATTTTTGGTGTGAGGTTTTAATTTCATAATGACTCAACGTATTTTGCGGTATTTACTTCCGTATACTCTCTTAATTAGTGGAATCTCGTTATTAACGACATCTGCACAAGCTAACGAGAATGATATTTTAGATAAACCCCATTTAACACCCACTATCTTACCTCAAAGACCGACTCAAAGCCCTTTTTCTCGACCCCGTCCCCGTCACAAAACCTTTAACAGTACATCTGGTTCCATGAACCAAGTGACCAGCGTTTCTGAGTTGCAGGATGTTACCCCCACTGATTGGTCCTATGAAGCTTTACGGAGTTTAGTAGAACGGTACGGATGTATTGTGGGCTATCCTGATCGCACCTTTCGAGGGGAACGGAGTTTAAGTCGTTGGGAGTTTGCTGCGGGGTTAAATGCTTGTTTAAATACTATTGAAAGACTCTTGCAAGAAAATGTTGCAGTCCTCAGAGAAGACATTGAAAAATTGAAGCGCCTGGCACAAGAATTTGAGCAAGAATTGATTGCCTTGGGGGCAAGAATTGGTAATTTAGAAACAAGAACAGCCTATTTAGAAGACCATCAATTTTCAACCACAACTAAGTTAAAAGGGGACATCGTTTTTAACTTAGCGGATGCTTTTGGAGACGACATTAATAATGGAACTGGAACGAGAGATTTAGATGCACAAACAGTTTTTACCAGTAAAATTCGTTTACAAATGGTGACAAGTTTTTCAGGGAAAGATCAACTGATTACTCGTTTAACTTCTGGTAGTATTGGTAACTCCTTTCAAAATGAAATTGGAGACTTTGAAGGACGATTTGCGTTTGATTTACCCAGAGATAATAATGATGTCATTATTGATCGTTTACACTATTATTTCCCAGTCGGTAATAACTTAAGAATCTACGCTATGGCAAGTCTTGCAGGACATCACTTTTATGCCGATACCTTTAACCCAGGCTTAGAAGCGGGTGGCGGTGGTGGCGGGGCTTTATCCCGTTTTGGGGAAAGAAATCCCATTTATCGTTTAGGGTTAGGAGGTCGTGGTTTAGCCTTTAACTACCGGTTTAATGATACCTTTAAAGTGGCTGGCGGTTACATGGCAAGAAATGCTAATGAACCGGACTTAGGACGGGGTTTATTTAATGGTAATTATTCGGCGTTTGGACAGTTAGAAATTAAACCAACAGATAACTTAAAATTTGGGTTAACTTATATTAATGGATACGATCCTAATATTCGACCCAATGCTAGAAGAGATCAACCTAACCAGTTATTTCTTTTTGGAGGAACAGGAACTTTACCTGGTAACTTTCAACTAGGTAATTTAGGGGTTCCCAATCGACCCATTTTAAGTAATTCTTATGGTATTCAGGGACAATGGGATGTTATGCAAAAATTGAGTATTCGCGCTTGGGGAGGTTATACCACAGGGCGACTGATCGGTTTAGGAACGGCTGAAGTGTGGAATTATGCCTTAGTTTTAGCCTTACCAGACTTAGGAAAAGAAGGAGGAATGGGTGCTATTATTGTTGGGGCAGAACCCTATATGGGAGGATTGAAAATTCCTAATCGTCCTGTTAATTTTAGCAATGATAC
Source organism: Crocosphaera sp. (assembly GCA_051439445.1). GTDB lineage: Bacteria > Cyanobacteriota > Cyanobacteriia > Cyanobacteriales > Microcystaceae > Crocosphaera. The sequence goes on along the minus strand of JBFRWG010000004.1, from coordinate 2,663 downwards.
GCCTTTTCATGTAGAGGTTTCTTATAAATATCCTCTCAATGATAATATTTCTATTACGCCTGGATTTATTGTTTTGACTGCCCCTAACCAAGATTCAGATAACAATGATACGGTGGTTATTGGTGCATTGAGAACTAATTTTCAATTTTAATTTTTTGTATAAGTTTTGTAGGGTGGGCAAAGTGATCTAGATTATTTATAATGTAGATCACTTTCTAATTTGCCCACCTTATGATCTTAAACATTTTGTTGACAAATAGTGTTTTTTTGCCTTAATGTCGGATTTTCTTATTATTGATAGAGTTGATTTAAACAGTTGATAAAAAGTTCTGCGATCGCTGGATTATTTTTTAACACTTTCGCTGTTATTGATAGTCCCATTGGCATTCCTGGTTCTTTTTGCCAAGCTAACCAAGTATGAATAAAAGCTTTTCCTATGTCTTCTTTATTATAACCATTAATTTTTAATACTTAAATTTCGGATCATTTGCTTAACCTCTATATCAGAGTCTTAGACTATTTTACAGTAAATCATTTTCCGTTAACTCTGCTATTTTTATTAAAGCTTTTAAGGTTCCTATTTTTAAATCTTGGTTACGATGAACTGGAACCGATAAAATTTTAGTTTTTCCTGATTTCTGATAAATATGATCACTTCCACTAATCTTTTTCAAAGTCCATCCTTTTTTCTCAACTATTTTAAACAATTTTTTACCTGAAATAGATTTCATACTGTTATTTCAATGATTTTATCTTCTGATTCTAAAGTATCGACGTTATTAGCAACCTCTAACCATCCTTGAATTGCATCTTGTAGATTATTGGTTAATTCTTCCCAGGTATCTCCTTTAGTAATACATCCAATTAATGCAGGAAATTCGGCCCAGTATCCACCTTCTTCTGCCGTATGAACAATAACTTTGAATTTTATATTTTTTGAGTTTTTGTGACTATTATAATTATCAAGTAAAAATCGATAACATATCATTACAGCATACTTTTATTTTGGTTCATTTCCTTGAATAGCATTAGTAAAGATTTTGATTGCTTCAAGTTGAGAAGACATCAAAACACAATCTTCTAATAACTTAAAATTAAATTCATGTAATAATTTACTTTGAAAAATTTGTTTATATTCATAATCTGGTAAATTATAAAGTGAAAATTTATTATTTTGGCATAACCAAATTCTTGAATTTTAATTAGAAAAGTGGTTGAACTCAATAGAAGAATTCGCCACTGGTGCTATATTGAAGAGTTAGGTAAATATTTACGAGTGGTGACTTTAGACGATGGAGAAACCATTCATAATGCTTTTCCAGACCGAAATTTTAAGGTATAATTATGAAGTTTAACTATTATCCTGAAACTGATTCCCTTTATATTAGTTTATCTGATAAAAGTAGCGTTGACTCTCAAGAAATTGCCCCGAACATTATTTTAGATTTTGATGAGGAGGGTAAGTTAGTTGGTATTGATATTGATCAGGCAAGTTTAACAGTTGATCTCACTCGTTTGGAAGCGCAATCTTTACCTATTCAAGCAGTTAATTTAATTTGAGTATCATATCAAGTAGGGTGCATTAGGCTAACTATTTATTTTGATGATAAAATAGATTTGATTTCATGCCGTAATGCACCGACGAACAATTAAAGCTTAGGTGTGTTAAATATTAGCTAACACACGCTACAATGTTCCTTAGGTATTATACGTTATATTGAAGTGATCAAATTTCTGAAAAATAGGATATTAATTAAATGTCTGAGTTATTAGAAAGAATTACAATTAATCCTAAACATTCAGAAACTGTATAACTATGATTACCCTAAAACTTGATCCTGAATTAGAAAATAAAATACACAAGAAGCTAAGTTAAAAGGTTTATCTGTTGAAAAATATATTTCTCTTTTAATTAAAGAAAGCTTAGATAATAAAGATAAACAGCAATTAGAAACTTTAGAATATGGAGAATGGGAAGAAAAGTTAAATAAGTTTATTAATCGTTCGATTGATGTTGATATCATATAATCACATGATTCTACTTTTATACAAGGAAAAATATGAAACTAAATGTAATTTTAGAACCTAGCGATGAGGGAGGTTATACTGTTTATGTTCCATCCCTTTCTGGTTGTATTAGCGAAGGAGATAATATTGAAGATGCTTTAAACAATATTAAAGAAGCAATTGAACTTTATTTAAAATCATAAACAACGCTTAACTATTATTATTGATATAGTTGATTTAACCAACTAATAAAAGTTTCTGCGATCGCTGGATTATTTTTTAATACTTTTGCTGTTATTGATAGTCCCATTGGCATTCCTGGTTCTTTTTGCCAGGCTAACCAAGTATGAATAAAAGCTTTGCATCTGTCTTCGTTATTATAACCATTAATTTTGAATTTTTCAAGTTCATCTAAAATTTCGTTAGCTTTCAATTGTAATTGATCATCATCAGGAATTAAATAAGAAACAAAATCTTCTAATTCTCCGATTAATTGATTATTTGGCATGATCCAAACCCCAATTTTAGGTAATTCTTCTTGTTCATAAATCCAACATTCAGGACAAGGATTTTTAGGAATATTATCATAACCAACTAATTTTAGTTTATCACGAATAGCTTGCCATCTTGCTTGTAAATCTTGATCAGCATCAACC
>JBFRWG010000003.1:0-10675 GCA_051439445.1 Crocosphaera sp. | reverse complement strand
GTGAAGAATTACCTCATAAGAGGCAACCTGCGAGACATCCTCTATATTTATCTTGCCAGCTATTCCCTTTCGCGTCAAGAAAGAACAACGGTGTCTGATTTATGGTATTTTACTGCCAAATGCTACTCATTTTTGCTACTAGATGGCCAGACTCAAATTAATGGGCTGAACCATTACCATCATAATTATCAGAGTCATAAAAGCCGTTTTTAGTACCAAAAAACAGACAGGATACGGTAAACACAGCCGTTAAGACTACTAGAATTAATTTAACATCCATAATCGAGTTTCTCCTCACTTGAGTATTTTTATTGACATTCCATGATATCTTTTTTTACCTAGCAGCATCAGGATTTACACTAAAACATTTAATTTTTAATGGGTTCGCTCACAGAATCAGAGCTAGACTCCTCAACCGGTTCAGCCAGAGGCACCTCTTCCACTTCAGATAATCGTTCCGCCGTCAATTCTTTAGAGGTCTTACTACCCCCTGAGAGACGTTTGAGTAGTTCTGGACGGGGATCATGTAATAGATAAGTCACCTCATCTCCCGCTTGCCAATCTTGGGTAGCTTGAACCACCTGTAAACTACCATTCCGTTGAATGAGAAGGGGTAACACCTCTCCGGCTCGAATTAAGGCTTGAAAATGGGCTTGTTTAAAGGAAAGTCCAGGTTCTTGAAAATGAGTAATCCCTAACTTATATTGTCCTTCCATTAAATATTGATTCCAAGTTTTAATCAACTGTTGATCGACAAAAGCAGGACTCACCTTCGTTTTACTGGTTTTATTAGGGTTCGTTTCTTGAGGAGAATTACTGGGAAAGATAGCAAACACCCTAGGGGGTTTAAATTCTTCTACGGCCCTTTGAGCGAGGACAAGATTCACTTGACCATTGCTGGTTAAAGCCATAAAGGTCCCCATAGAATCAATTCCTGCTTCTTCTAAAACATCAGGATCGAGTGCGCTACTTTGAAAGACCGATAAGCCTTCGGTTTCTGCTTTTTGACAAGCTTCAGGATCAGTATCGATTAAAACCACTGATTCTCCTCTTTGTTTGAACAGTAATCCCATTAACCTTCCTAAGGCATTACAACCCACGATCACTGCACCTTTAGCTTCCACTGCAGTTATTTTCAGTCCTTTAGCCACCCAACGGGCCGATAGTCCCTGAATAAACACCGTCATCATAATGGTCAAGAAGACTAGAGCCTTAATGGAATCACCCCCATTAATCCCTTTTTGGGTCAGTAAAATAGCAAATAGAGAAGCCACCGAAGCCGAAACAATTCCCCTTGGGGCAATCCATCCTAAAAAGAATTTTTCTCGCCAATTCAAATCGCTATTGATGGTACATAAGGCTATACTAATCGGTCTAACCAGCCACATTAAAGCCAAGACTGCTAACACACTTCCCCATCCCAAAGCAAAAATACTATCAATGGAGAGATCAGCCGCCAAGAGGACAAATAGTACCGAGACACATAAAACCGTCAATTGACCCTTAAACCTTATTAAGAGTCGTTCATCAGGAATAGAAGAAGCCCTCAAGACAATCCCTGCTACCACCGTTGCCATTAACCCTGACTCACTGAGAGTCAGTTGGGATAAGCCAAATAATCCCCAAACCCCTGCTAAGACTACTAAGTTTCTCAATTCTTCTGAGAGAAAACTGGTATTATTCAGGATAAACCCTAGTAAGGCCCCACTCATTCCCCCAATGATGGCCCCAATCGTAAATCGGAGTAACAAACCGCTAAAAATTTCTGTGGGACTGGCATTACTGTTAAGAATTGTATCGAGAACCACTACGGCTAAAATAGCCCCCACTGGGTCAATAAGGACTCCCTCACTTTCGAGAATGGTCGCGACTTTTCGTTCCACTTCCACCTGTTTGAGCAATGGACCAATAACCGTTGGACCGGTTACCACCACTAACGCTGCATAGAGAAAGGCGATAGACCAAGGAAATTCTGCTAACCAATGAGCAGCCATACCCCCCCCAACCAGGGTAATTAAGGTGCCGAAGGTAACTAAATTACGAAGACTCCCTGAAACTCGGCCTAAGGCTCGTAATTCCAAGTTTAATCCCCCTTCAAAGAGAATAATGGCAACGGATAAGGCTACTAAGACTTCTAAGCCGACTCCCAGTTCATGGGGATGAAGCAAGTTCAAACCATCGGCCCCCAAGACGATGCCAAATAGGAGCAAAAAGACAATGCTAGGGACTTTAAAAAATTCAGCAATGACTTGGGCGCTGATGCCGGTGAGAACAGCCATCACAATTTGCAGGGTGAGTTCAAAGGATACTTCCATAGGCGTACTGATGGCAATCTAAAGTGCAGGACACAATCATAGGGGCGATGGCAAGAAACAATCAGTCTATCAAAACATCGAGATTAGTCTACAGGTAATTTTAGCATTTAGATTCTAATGCGCTTCACTTGATAGGGATCAAGAACAATTCACTAAGACATATTTTTTTGTTATCTTTTGCCTGTTTCCTGGTTGATAATAACGTCTAAAGCTTGTTGATGTAAGTCGTGATTAGACGCAGCCAAAACTTCTGTAGAATCAGGGTTAAGGGGGTTGCCCTGCCAATCTGTGATCAGTCCCCCTGTCCCTTCTATAATAGGAATTAAGGCACAAAAATCATAGTATTTTAAATCTGCTTCGAGAATAACCATTGGCATTCCACTCCATCCCATTGCTAAGGAAGCATAATTGTAACAGTCTCCCCCGAATGCAGTGCGACGACAGACGGTTTGTAAACGAGTTGCGATCGCTTGTTGACGAGGGGTAATAAACATTAGGGGGGTAGTGGAAGTCAGACAAGCTTCTGATAATGGGTAATTATTTTTATTTTGGTAAGGGTTATTGATAACTTTATTGTTAAAAGTTGTCTTTCTTCCTGTTATTCCTAACCATCTTTCTTCTAAGATAGGTTGATTCATACATCCTAATAAGGGTAAGTTATGATGGAGATCAACTAAAGCAATTAAAGTTCCAAAAATAGGTAAACCTTTCACAAAAGATGCGGTTCCATCAATAGGATCGAGTACCCACGCATAACCGTTTTGGGAGTCAATATTTTCTCCTTCTTCACGAATAATACCATCATCAGGACATTCTTTTTTAATGCAATTAACCATGACATTTTCTGCTAGGCGATCGGCAATGGTTACAATAGAAGAGACTTCTGTTTCTTTCGTTTCAGCTTCAATATTGGCGTAACGAAAATATGGTTTTATGCTCTCTCCTGATAAGTTGGCTAAAGTGTTAGCTAATTTTATTTTTATTTCTAAAGTTTTATTGTCCATTTTTCAGCTGTTCAATAACTTCTAATAAGCGATCAATTTCCGCATCTGTTCCTACGGTAATTCTCACATAATTATTAATGGGAGTCTGTTTAAAATATCTTACTAATACTTTTCGCTCTTTTAACTGATTATATAGTTCTGAAGCTTCTACCCATTGTGGTGAAGCAAGCACAAAGTTGGAGTCAGAATCAAAGACGAAAAAATCTAGATTTCTTAGGGAAGTGATGAGGCGATTTCTCGTGGCTCTTACCTGTTTCCAAATTTCTTGGAAATAGTCTTGAAAGTTAAAACAATTGGTAGCCAAAGTTTGAGCAATTCTATCTAAGTTATAAGAGTCTCTTACTTTATTCATTTCTTCGATAATTACTGGAGAACTGATACCGAAACCGACACGAACACCAGCTAAACTATAGCTTTTGGACATGGTACGAGAAATAATCACATTATTATATTGTTTAATAAAGCCCCAATGATTTTCATCAGAAAAATCAACATAAGCTTCATCAATTAAAACAACACCCGATGCTTCTTTACAAGTTTCTTCTAAATATTTACGGTTTAAATGTTTACCTAGAGGAGGGTTAGGAGATGCTAGAAAAATGAGTTTAGCTTCTGAACAAATTAAAGGACTATCTAACTCAAACTTGTCATTAGTTGGAATCGTAATTATTTTTGCACCATGTACCCGTGCAATGGTTTCATAGAGGGAATAAGTTGGCTCTAAAAAAGCGACAGTTTCTCCAGGATTAACGAAAGTTCTTAGAGCAATATTCAAGATATCATCTGAACCATTCCCGGCTAAAATTTGTTCATGAGATACGCCAAAGATACAAGATGCTGCTTTCCGTAATTGAGTGGAAACGGGGTCAGGATAGAGTCTAACTTTTTTCAATTCTGCTTCTAAATTATTGAAAATTCCATCAGGAGGTGCATAAGGATTTTCATTGGTATTTAGTTTTATATAATCTGTGGTTTGGGGTTGTTCTCCAGGGACGTAACCTAGAGTTTGTTTAACACAGTCTCTAATGGGTAACATATAGACAAATTTAAGTCAGTATAGCTTTTATTGTAGCTTTAAACTAATCCTAATCGTCTTAAGAAAAAATAACGGTATATTTTCTGATAAAATAAACACAATTTTCTCACTTTCTAATATTGCTCTATCACTCAAAACTTAACTCAATTATGTCTATGTCGTCTTTTCCCCTGCATCAACGTAGTTTATCTTTGGATCATCAAGAGTTAATTAATATATTATCTAGTGAACCTAATCTATTAATCATACAAGACCTTGATGGCGTTTGTATGGGGTTGGTTAAAGATCCTTTAACCAGAGTTATTGACCCAAAATATGTAGAAGCAACTCAAGCATTTATAGGACATTTTTATGTGTTAACCAATGGGGAACACATCGGAAAAAGAGGGGTTAATCTAATTATTGAAAAAGCTTATGGTGATGTTGATTTAGTGCAAGAAAAAGGCTTTTATTTACCTGGTTTAGCAGCGGGGGGTGTGCAATGGCAAGATCATTATGGTAATGTATTTCATCCTGGGGTTACTGAGGCAGAATTAGACTTTTTAAAAGCAGTTCCTCAACAGATTGAAGCCAGTTTAAATGTTTTTTTTGCTAACAATAATCACTCATTAGATAAGACAATAATAACTAACTATATTCATGCTTCAATTTTAGACAATAAAGTTTCTCCCACCGCTAACTTAAATCTGTTTCATGATGTTTTTATTGACCAAAAAAATTCCTATTTAAAATTACAACTACATATTAAAGAATTAATGGATAATTTATTAACCCAAGCAAGTAATGAAGGGTTAAAAGAATCATTTTTTGTTCACTATGCACCTAACTTAGGAAGAGATGAAAAAGGACAAGAAATTATGCAAGAAGCGAAGGGAAAAGACTCAGGAACTACAGACTTTCAATTTATGTTGAAAGGAGGAATTAAAGAGGTTGGTGTTTTAGGTATTTTGAATCGTTACTATTATCAAAGGACAGGAAATTATCCTTTAGGGGAAGATTTTACGGTAAGAAATGCCGCCATAAATCATCATGAACTAGTTGCATTGATTAAGAATAATTTTGACCCTAAACAAATGCCAAAAATTGTCGGTGTAGGAGATACTGTTACCAGTCAAGGAATAGAAAATAATGGTGAATTAAGTTTCGGAAGAGGAGGAAGTGATAGAGGTTTCTTGCAACTCATTCAAGAAATTGGTCAAGAATTTAATACCGGCAATATAGTGGTTTATATTGATAGTAGTGGAGGAGAAGTTAAAAACAGAAAACCCCTAAAACTTGAACAAAAGAATGAACAAACTTATGTTATTGAAGGGCCAGGTGATCCCAGAGATAAAGAAGATCCTTTAACTTTAAATGTTGCGTTTCCTGGGGGACATAAACAATATATTCAATGTTTTCAAGAAGCAGCAAAACGACGGAATAACTTCATAAACTAGGGTTAAAGAGGTTGATGGGCTTAAGAATATTAAGCCCCTACAGCATAAAAATTAGGTCATTAAAACCCCTTTTGAACTAGGAATAGAATTAGCACGACGGGGATCAATTTCCAAGGCCATTCTCATGGATCTAGCAAAGGCTTTAAAGGTCGCTTCTATGATATGATGAGAATTGATACCATCGAGTTGCTTAATATGTAGGGTCATCTGACTATGATTAACAATAGCGACAAAAAATTCTCTCACTAATTGTGTATCATAAGTCCCTACTCTTTGGGTGGGAATTTGTAAACCATAACTTAAATGGGGCCTTCCTGAAAAGTCCAAAGCAACTTGAACTAATGCTTCATCTAAAGGGGCTAAAAAATGACCAAAACGGAAAATTCCTTTGCGATCGCCTAATGCTTTTGCTAATGCTTGACCGAGGGTTATTCCTACATCTTCATTGGTATGATGATCATCAATTTCAATGTCTCCTGTTGCTTTAATTTCTAAATCAATTAAGCCATGAGAAGCGATTTGGTGTAACATATGATCGAGGAAGGGAATACCGGTGTCTGCGGTACAGTTTCCTTGACCATCTAAGTTTAAGCTGACTTGTACATCCGTTTCTTTAGTAGTACGAGTAACAGTAGCAAATCTATCAGGAAAAGATGAAATAATCGGAGAAGAAGTGTTTTGTGTTTGCATAGAATTTGATAAGATTAAAACAGTAGTAGAAGTTAACAGGTTTCTGTGGTAGGATCACAGATGGTATCTGGATCTTCTCCGACACCGGAAACGGGATCAATATAATAGTTATAAAACTCGGTTCCTGTTGCTACACTGTACACCATTATATGACCATTATAAGGATTAAAAACCACACGAGATTGTTGATCATTGCCAATAAATTCTTTAGATCCCACCCGTTTTAAGATCCCTCTAAATACATATTCTCCTTCAGTTATTTGCATCACTAAACTATTCATATCCTGCACTTTAACATAAGTTTGTGGATTGGTATTTTGTGCAATTTCTATATTAATATTAACATCTGGTTTTAAAGCAATACCAGGAATATTGTAAGGGACTATAATAGCAAAGATTCCCAGAGAAATAATTGATTTAAAGTAATTCATAAACGTTTATTCTCCCCATTTCTATCTTTAGAATAACAAGTTTTCCAATTTTTGGGATACTTTTGACCTCCTAAACCGTCACAAATACCTACATGAGGAAAGACTATGATAGAATTGCTGCGATTTATCTATCTTGTTATCATCCTCCTTTTCACACAAACCGAGTATATTTATGAAACTATTAGATTCTAAAGGCCGTTTATTGGGAAAAGTTAGCATCCTTGACTTAGGGGCTGCATTAGCGATATTTTTGGTTATCGTGGGTATTTTTGTTGTTCCTGGTAAGTCGGGAACCAGTACCATTGCACAGGTTGTAGAGAAACCCATCGAAGTTGATGTTATTGTAAGGGGTTTGGGAGTCAGTAACCCTGATGCACTAATCAACGAGTTTAAAGAGACTAAAAAGACGAATATCGTTATCCGTAAGCAACCGTCTGGGGAGTTTCAGATTAAGGAAATTAAACCCCTTCCTAGAACGACTGTTGTTCCCCAACCCGATGGATCGGTTAAAGCACTTCCTGATCCTAGACCGGAAGTTGTCTTTTTTAAAGACATGATTTTAACATTGAAAGGAAATGCACAAATTACAGATACCGGTGCAGTGGTTGGTCAGCAAAAGATTAAAATTGGTACATTAATTGAGTTAGAAGGGAAAGATTATAACTTTAATACCAGTACCATTGCGGTTAGAGTTTTGAAGTAAAAAATAACCCTTATTTTTCTAATTGAGTCATGCGCTTTTCTAAGTCCATGACTCTTTCTTTTAATTCTATTACTAGAATTGATAAGCGTTCAAATAAGGGGTCACTCCGTCCAATAATTTCACCATCAACTATCTGGGGAGAGGTATTGATAGGAGGAGGATTATAATTATTATTGGGTCGTTGTCTGAGGTTTATCACCATACTTTCTAAGCGACTCACTCTCGCTTGTAAACGGTTAATCTCTCCCCTTAAACGGTTTTCTAAACTTGCTGATGCAGGGGTTATTTGAAGTAATAAGTTAAGGGTGAGTAGAATAATTAGGGTTAATAAGAGTTTGCGATCGCTCATGATTTTATGTTTCTGTTTCAAACAGTGCTAAAAATGTTTTTAAATCTTCTAAGATAGGGTGTTCAAAGTTCCAGATATTAGATTTATTTTCCATAATATATTTAAACCCTTTTTCATTGTAACTACATTTTGCATTAGCATCTCCCTTTTCTTTGTTGGTACAAGTATCATATCTCAGATAGTTATTAATCCACACTTTATCAAAATCTTGTGGACGAACTTTTTTATTTTGTGCTTCTACACATTCTTTCCAACTTTCTAAACAGTCTGCATAAATAGACTCATGGTTTTTAATCTTTTTAAGAACAGTATCTAAGTTACCTTCTCCATTAACATTCATAAAATAACACGCTGCTTGAATATCTTGTTGATCTATTGTGATTATTTTAACTAATTGATTGATATTGGTTATTGTTTCAGCTTCTGTAAAGATATTTTCAATAGATTTATTAACTAAATTAAGTCTTTCTTGTTGTAATTTTTGATCAATATCTATGATGATACCTACTTTTTGTATGAATTCTTTTTCTAATCGTTTTTTAACTCTTTGTAAACTTCTTGTTAAGGTTGTTTCGCTTAAACCTCTGTATTTTTCGTTATCAGGATCTTTTAATGTTGTATAACCTTTATGATTATCAATATGAATCATAAAGTTATTATCTTCTTTGTGATTCATATATTTAACCATTGCTTTAATAAAGGTAGCATCATTTTCAGCTTCAACAATAATTACATTACTCATATTATTCTCCTCTCACTCCTTCACTACGTTTGAGTGCATAATCTAACATTTCTAATTCATGTTTTATCCCAACAATTTTATTATTTCTTGGATTTGTTGCCATTTCAAAATAAGCACCACTATCTGCATAATAGTTAAGTCCAATATCTCTAAATGCTTGAATCATTTCTAAACTATGGGTAGTCGCAAAAATTTGTACATCCAGTTCTTTTGACAGTTCAAATAATGCTTTCCAAAAGTCTCTATGATTTGTATAATGTATTCCATTTTCTATTTCATCAATTAAAACTATACTACTTTGATTATTAAGTACCCTGACAATAATTTCAGTTACTCTATTTATAGCATCACCAAACATTGAAATAGGCAAAAAATTTTCATTCTCACGTTTAAGATATAAAATTGGATCTCGAATACTAAATATTTTAATGTCTTCAATTCTAGGATCTATCTTTTTTAATATTTCTAAGAGATAATGTCCTCTATTTTCTAATTCTGCATTACTATATTCTTTAATTACTTCTTTTTGAGTTAGTTTAAGTGATGCTGCTATGTATTGTGCCGTAAAATTAAATCTATACTTGTTAATAAATTGTCTAAAACGAGTTTCATTGTTAACTGGAATTTTATACCTATCGTACCCCAAAATTTGTATATTACATCCTCCTAATTTTATTCCTTCATTGGTAGACTTCATAAATAATTTATATTGTTTAAATTTGTTGGATGTTAATTCAACTGATAACTTATAAATGTAATCAGGATCTTCAAAAAAATCGTTAGATGTGAATGATTCATTTAAAACTTTTATCGTATCTGAAGATTGAAGAAATAAGGAAACTGATAGAGTTAGTTTTTGTAAATTTTCAGAATTTCCATTAATGATAATGACTGCTTTATTACTAGTTTGATTTTTAAAAAATAGTGAATTCCAAATTTTTTCAGGGTAGGATTGAGAATAATATAAAGTATTATCTCGAATTTTTGTTAACAATAATATAGTATCAGGTTCAGGAGATTGATTAATAGTAATAGCTTCTAATAAAGCAGTTTTACCAGAATTATTTTTACCCCCAATTAAATTAACTCGTTCAAATCCTTCAATTTTTGTAAATTCAAAACATCTAAAATTTTCAATTTCAATGTCTTTAATCATTGATTTTATCCTCCTTAAACAATCTTGGATTAGAGATTTTCATCTAATAATTTTTCAAGTTTATGATAAATATCTTTACGACTCCCTTCTTGTCTTAATCCTACTCCAATAATATACACAGTCACTTCATATTTAACAACTTGATAAATAATACGATAACGTTGACCAACTGCTCTAATACTTCGATATCCCCTGAGTTTATCAGTTAAAGGTTTTCCTTGTTTTTCGGGACTTAGTTTAAGTTGATCAATGCGTTTACTTAATAGTTGTAAATGTCGCTAATCTTTAATTTTCTCTAACATCTCTAAAGCTAAATCTGTTAATCTTATCTGATATTCTTGTGTTTCATTCATAATCCTAATTTTTCTTTAGCAACTTCCCAAGAAATGGTATTACCTTCTTTTGCTTGTATCATACTTTCTTGTAAATTTTGACTAAATGCTTCATCAGAAAGAATCCTTAAAGTTTCCATTAAAGATTCAAATTGTTCATAACTCATTGCTGTTATAATAGGTTTACCTTCCTCAAGAATGATGATCGGTTCATCATCAAAATTATCAGGTAATTGTAATAATTTTTTTTGTGCCTCAGTAAGATTTATATATTTAGTCATGGGTTGATTATTCAAACGATTCTAAGTAAAAACATTTTAATTATAATGAACATTCCGCCCACACCCCCCGCACCTCCCACACCCCCCACACATCCCACAGTAAACATACCCAAAAATTCCATAAACACAAGCAAAAAATCCTATAAAAATACCCAAAAACGTAAAAGCTAGAAAAACAAACTTTAAGAAAAGTTAAAAAA
>JBFRWG010000002.1:0-28116 GCA_051439445.1 Crocosphaera sp. | reverse complement strand
CTATTGTATTCTAAAGCTTGTAAACATTTTTTAGCTGTTTCTGCTCTTTGATCGGTTTCAGAATTAAACCAGTTGTTAATAAATTGTTCTATTTGGATATCATCAAACTCAGTAATAATAACAGTATTAAATTGGTCAAATTGTTCTTGATAAGCAGCAGTGCGACAAGAAATTATAAAGCGATTTTTATGATAAATTTTTACTATTTTTTTAACTTCTTTTACTACTTGATTAACAGTTTTATTAGAAACTTCATCTAATCCATCTAATAAAATAATAAGTTGTCCTTGTTGTAAACCTTGATTAATAAATTCATCTATATTAATAAAATCACAATCAGCAAATATTTGTTTTATAGTAGATATTAAATCAATTTTTTTCAGATTATTAAATTGTTTTAATTCAATAAAAATAGGAATAAATTTATGCTGTAATGTTCCTTTAATAGAGTCTAATCCAACTTTACGTAATAAAGTTGATTTTCCTGATCCGGGTGCGCCTAAAACAGTTAAAAATTGATATTTATTAGCTACCTCTATTCCTGTTATTTTTTTGTCTTCCTTGTCAACATAAAATCTTTGCTTCTGTTTAAATACATTTCTAAGTCCATCAAAATCACTAAACTGTTTAATTAGATTTTCAGGTAATACTTTAACCGTTGTATAAATATTATCTATTGTCAGAGATTTACCCATTCCTAAAACTTTAAGACGACCATGATTTTTATAATAGTTACTAATATATTGTTTAGATGCTTTTAAAATTTTATCTTTATTTCCTGGAACAATATCTAAAATTAAATTGCTCAAATATTCAACAAATTTTGGATCAATAGTTATAGGTTCATTGCGAATAATTTGATCTAAAGTTGCTGATTTTACTCCTGATAAAGACAAAGATTTTAAGATTTCTGTTGCTGTTCCTTCCACCACTAAAAAACGACTTGCTTTTTCTCCATGAATCGTTAAATCTAAATTATTTAAGTCGGCAATAGTTTGTCCGACTGTTCCTGTTTCTAACTGCTTTTTTCGTTGTTCAATTAATGCTTGACGATATTCAAAACGAGAAGAAAATTGAGACGGTTTTAAGGTTTCAGTTGGGGATAAATGCGTACTCTCGTCATTTAATACCATGACTACTTGTAATATTTCATCCGTTGCTGAATGCAATAATATTGCTTGTAAAAGAGGATCAGCTTTTGCTCTTTGTTCAGAAGTAAGTTGCATAATATTACCAGATTAAAGCAGTATATGAAATTGGAGAAACTTAATGCTATTAATGACCATTTATTAAAGAAAAATCAATAACTATGTTTGTAAGGTGGGCAAAGTTTTCTAGATTATAAACGGTTCATATAAATTGCTAATTTTTCCACCGCTTATTGTCTACAATATCAAAGTTTAGTGGGCTTACGATAGATAATCAACTATTAACAAAAAGATTAATGTTTCCCCATCGAAGCTACTCTACTGGACTGTTTCAGCTAATTTGGTGCATTATATTTTATGGAGTGCAAGCATCGGAGCTTGCTATTTTTACAGGGAGTGAGCATCTTGCTCACATTCCTATTGCCTCATTTGAGATAAAAAAGTCCACTATAAAGTAAAAATTAAGACAAGTTTCCCACTTGAATTAATCCTAACCCTTGACGTTCTTTCGGTTCTTCTAAAACTTCACATCGATTTAATAATTCTTCGCGAAGATCCAATACAGTTAGCTTAGGATACTTCTCTAATAATAAAGCAGCCACGCCAGAGACAATAGGAGTTGCCATAGAGGTCCCATTCCATGCTTGATAACCTCCTTGTACCACCGAGGAATAAACCGCCTCTCCTGGGGCAACTAAATGGGGTACACTGTAGATGGTATTATCGACAGTCAAAGTCCCACTACTGCTAAAACTAGCCACTCTGTTCTGCTGATTACTAGCACCCACAGAGAGAACATTTCTGTAGTTACCTGGACTACGAGTGCGATCGCGTCCTTCATTTCCCGATGCACAGACGGGAAGCACCCCCAGAGCCAACATTTCACTAATTACGTCTTCCATATCGCTGAAAAATCCTGGTATTCCAGCAGATACATTAACAATAGAGATTTCTGGGTTATTAGCTGCCCATTTTAAAGCAATAATAAAGTTAACTAAACGTCCCTTCCCTTTTGGTATCATTAATCCATTAATGACAGTGGCCTCCGGTGCTACTCCAATGCGTCTCCCACAGATTAACCCGGCAACATGAGTTCCATGTCCCTCGGTATCTAAAGAATGGGCTAATTCTTTGATTTGTCGATTTTTTATGTCAAATTCTACAGCTTTACTGAGCTTTCCTCGTAATGCAGGATGAGAACTATCAATACCTGTATCTAAGACAGCAATAGTTATATTTTTGCCGGTAACGTTTGAGGGTAAACCATATTTAATGGCTTTTAAATGCCATAAATCTTCATTTTTTAAGTCTTTTTCTTGTTTAAAACTACTGGTAATTTTATCAGGTTGAATTAAACCAATAGGCTGATCTTTTAAAATAGAAAATTCAGGTAATTGTTGTTGCGTTCTTGCTGCATCTTCCTCTGACATTTCTATGATAGCTGTTCCTGTCATGCCAGGTTCTTCAGGACTGGTGATGATAGTTATATCTTCTTTTTCCTTGATATCTTCTGTCCATTGAATTAAAGTTTTATAGGTGGTATCTTCTTGATAAACCGCTTCAACTTCTTTAATTTGTTTTTGACGACTTTCTAGCGTAAACTTACGGGAAGCTAAACTTAAAGATTGGCTAACTAGATTAGCTTTAGGACGAATAATATAAATAGGCATAAAATAATAAGTAGTCGGATATATAGTATTTCTCACGTCTTGTGAGGTACAGGGTTTTCTAGTTTTAGGAGTTCGGAGTTCGGAGTTCGGAGTTCGGGGTTCGGAGTGATATATTAGATTTACCTCATGAGTCCGAGAAACGCTATAAATAAAATCAACTATCTTAAGAAATGTAAATAAGCCGTAAGCCCTGCCTCCTCTGCTCCCTCTGCCTCCTCTGCTCAATTTAACAAGTAACGTTTATTTTTGTCTAGGTAGTTACGATTACAGGATGAATCATGTTGCTTGCAAGGTACATTTCTGGATTTTCCTATTGAGTAAGTTGGAAAAAAAACAAATCAGCCGATACGCACCGACAAAATCTGCCTACAATGGTTGTTATAGCCAGAGGTAAGATGAAGATTATGTCAAACAATAATAATGGTGGTCTATTCGTAGTCGGTGTCCTCATTGGGGGGATGGTGGGAACTTTTACCGGATTATTATTAGCCCCCCGTTCTGGAAAAGAAACCCGACGTATTCTCAAAAAATCAGCCGACGCTCTGCCAGAGATGGCTGAAGACTTATCAAGCAGTGTACAACTACAAGCCGATCGCCTCTCAGAATCAGCCCAAAAAAATTGGCATGACACCCTAAACCGACTTTCAGAAGCGATCGCAGCAGGAATCGAGGCCACACAAATGGAGGTGCCTCCCTCCGACTCTCCCCGCGACATTACTGCTCAAACCCGTTCCTCAAACAATAATCTTTAGGGAAAAATGGTTAATGATCCCTTATTTTGGCTGGGATGTTCTCTTTTTTTGGTGGCACTTAGTCTCACTACTGTTCTAATTGTTTTAATTCCTGTTTTGCAAGAGTTAGGGAAAGCGGCCCGTAGTGCCGAAAAGTTGTTTGATACTCTAGAACGAGAGTTTCCTGCAACGTTAGAGTCGATTCGTTTGACAGGGGCAGAGATTACAGAATTGACTGAAGATATCAATGATGGGGTTCAAAGTGCCTCAAAGGTAGTTAAACAAGTAGATAAAACCCTTAATCAGACTCAGAAACAGGTGGGGAAACTAAAACAAGGAACTCGCCGTCTGACTCAAGGATTTCGGGCAGCTTGGCAAACTTGGCGTCGTTCCCCCCAAAAAAGTCTCGAAAAAGAACAAAAATGAACCATGGACTTACTCATTGCTGCGATTACTCTTCCGTTTGTCTTTACCTTTGGTGCTTGTATTGGTAGCTTTCTCAATGTAGTCATTTATCGCTTACCCGCAGGACTCTCTTTAGTTCATCCCCCCTCTCGTTGTCCCCATTGTGGTCACCGTCTGGGAAAAACGGAGAATGTTCCTATCTTAGGATGGTTATGGTTGCGAGGCCGTTGTCGTTGGTGCAGTGGACCGATTTCTGTTCGCTATCCTACTATCGAAACGGCAACAGGGATCTTATTTTGTTTGGTATTCTGGAAATTTGAATTTACCTTACTAACCCTAGGCTATTGGGTGTTAATCAGTTGGTTAGTTGCCCTATCTATGATTGATTTTGATACCATGACCTTACCGGGAGTATTAACCAAGTCAGGATTAGTATTAGGGGTAATCTTTCAGGGGGTTATGGGTTGGCAAGCGGGCCAAACCCCTCAATATTTGATGGCCGCCATCAGTAGCGCAGTGTTAGGGATTTGGTTATTTGATCTGATCGGGTTGAGTGGGACATTAATGTTAGGACAACAAGCGTTAGGAGGGGGAGACTCCAAGTTGGCAGCGATGTTGGGAGCTTGGTTAGGCTGGAAATATCTTCTAGTCACCAGTTTTTTAGCTTGTGCTGTGGGATCGGTATTTGGGGGAGGGGGAATGTTATTAGGGGTTTTAGATCGGGGTCGTCCCTTTCCCTTTGGACCGTTTTTAGCATTGGGGGCAATGTTAAGTCTGTTTTGGGGACAGGTTATTATCTCTACTTATATTAAAACTTTTTTCCCTGCTTCATGAAACCTAGACAAACCTGGACAGGCTTGTTGTTCAATTCCTGCTTCAACCAAGGGAGACGGCCCCTTCTTGTCCACAGGCGTTCACCCTTCGACTTCGCTCTGGGTTTACCGATAAGCCATCGGCATTGTTTGTCCAACAATAGAGATTAATCGACGCGTTGAGATCCCTGTCCATAACTTGACCACAATTTTGACAATGATAAACCCTTTCACATAAGGGCATATCTTGTATATTTCCACACACGGAACAAGTTTTTGAACTTGGGAACCAGCGATCTACTATGGTTAACAAAAAACCAAAACATTCTTGTTTATAACTCAACAATTCTCGAAAACGATATAATCCTAAACTAGATAAGGCATCGGATAACTTGTGATTAGCCATCATGCCTTTTATGTTTAAATCTTCTATGAGAATATGTTGATAAGTTTTAGCTAACAACGTGGTGGTCTTTTGCAGAAAATCCTCTCGAATGTTGCTGATTCTTTTATGCTTCTTTCTTAGTTTCTGGTAATATTTAATCGCATTTTTAGATGCTTCTATTCCAGAATGACGGTTGCCTAGTACCTTATTTCTGTTTCTCCATTGTATTTTTCCTAGCTTGGTTTTCGCTTTTTTGATGGAAGATGGAGCTTCAATGGTGTTTCCGTCACTAAGAGTGGCAAAAGTTTTTATTCCTAAGTCAATTCCTACTTTTTTATAGCTGTGTTTCATCTCAGGTATATAAGATGCTGAAACGGCAAAACTTACATACCATTTTCCGGCTTCTCTTGAGATAGTAAAGGTTTGAGCAACACAGTTATAAGGGATAGCTTCTTTTAAGGAGAAAGTTCCCAACGTAGGAATTTTTATTTTTTTTCCCTCATATACTAATACCTTGCCATTAGAACTATCTACTGTAAAACTACAGTTATGTTTCTTCTTTTTAAAACGAGGTAAGTCTGCTTTTATTTTAGGCTCCCTCCAACGGGAAAATGCTTTTTTCAAGTCCCTAAAAGCATTCTGATAGATGCGAGATGAATATTTATTTGTCCACAAATATTCTGTCTGCTTTTTAGTAATGTTTGTAAAGACTTTCTTGATAGCATCTAACCGTTTTGAGTCACTGCCAGAAATTTCGGGAATATCCCAGGTAGATTTTAGTAAAGATAGTCCCTGATTGTACACAAAGCGAGAAAAGCCAGCACAGCCGGCAAAAAAGCTTTTTTGCTTGTTATTCAGCTTTAATTCTCTGGAGATTGCATACATAGTTAGAATTTAATCTCAATCATGATATTCTAGAGGTTTTTCTTGGTTTTTGTAAAGGTTCAAAGGGAGTGCCAATTCAGCTAATCTCTAGTGCATCCTAGACATTATGTACAGGTTGGTCTAGTATTGTACAGGTTTTTGTCTTCTAGAAGAAGCTCTTGGTTAATAAGACGACTTTGTTTAAGGTAATCTTTAAAATTCCTGCTGCCTCCCCGGCACACCCTATATTAATCTATGGTATTAAAAAAGATTGGAAATGATGACCTTTCAACAAGAATTTGAACTGCTGCTACGAGCTTGCTATCCTTTAATCTATATTCCGACTCCTGAAGAAGAAAGACTGGAAAAAGCGATCGCCCAATGCGCCGAAACTTTACGAAATCGCAACGTTTATATTTGGGATTTTGTGGATGGTTATCAAGATAATCCGAATAACGAAGGGGTGGGGAGACGTAACCCTCTACAAGCTTTAGAATTTGTGGAAAATTTACCCAATAGTATCGGAGGCATCTTTATTTTGCGGGACTTTCAACGCTTCTTAGAGGATGTTTCTGTGTCTCGAAAATTACGCAACTTAGCCCGCAGTTTAAAGTCTCAACCGAAAAATCTGATTATTATTGCCCCCCAGGTGCAAATACCCGAAGAGTTAACGGAAGTTCTCACGGTGGTTGATTTTCCCCTACCGACTGCCACAGAGATTAAAACGGAAATACAGCGTCTTTTAGCAGCCACAGCACAGTCTTTATCAGACAGTTTGATAGATGAGTTGGTTCGCTCTTCTCAAGGACTCTCCCTCGAAAGAATACGCCGTGTTTTAACCCGTTGCATTGCTAGTCACGGACGCATTGAACCGGAAGATGTTGAACTGATTTTAGAGGAAAAACGTCAATCTATCCGTCAAACCCAAATTCTTGACTTTTATCCAGCGACGGAACAAATATCTGACATTGGGGGTTTGGATAACCTCAAAGACTGGTTATTGCGTCGAGGTGGAGCATTTAGTGAGAAAGCGAGGTCTTATGGTTTACCTCATCCTCGCGGCTTATTATTGGTGGGTATTCAGGGTACGGGAAAATCCCTCACCGCTAAAGCCATTTCTCATCATTGGCATTTACCCCTATTACGTCTCGATGTAGGGCGACTGTTTGGGGGGTTAGTGGGAGAGTCGGAGTCTCGTACCCGTCAAATGATTAGTTTAGCAGAAGCTTTATCCCCTTGTGTATTGTGGATCGATGAGATTGATAAAGCGTTTGCAGGGGTGGAAGGAAAAGGGGACGGAGGAACCACTAGCCGCGTGTTTGGGACGTTTATCACTTGGTTGGCGGAAAAAAAATCCCCTGTGTTTGTCGTAGCAACAGCGAATAATATTAAAGCTTTGCCTCCTGAAATGTTGCGTAAAGGTCGTTTTGATGAGATTTTCTTTGTGGGTTTACCAACGCAAGGGGAAAGAGAAGCTATTTTTACAGTCCATTTATCAAGATTACGCCCCCATAATCTTAAAACTTACGACATCAAACGACTCGCTTACGAAACCCCAGATTTTTCGGGGGCAGAAATTGAACAAACTTTGATTGAAGCAATGCACATTGGTTTTAGTCAAAATCGAGATTTTTCCACTGATGATATTTTAGAAGCAGCTAGTCAAATTATTCCTTTGGCCCGTACTGCACAAGAAGAAATCGAATTTTTGCAACAGTGGGCCGCCGCCGGAAAAGCTCGTTTAGCTTCTCGTCAAACTGGGATGGGGAGAATTTAGAATTTAGAATGAAGAATAAAGAATATAAAAATAAGTAATACAAACATCTTGTTTGTTACAGCTTATGCCATTTTCATTAACTCGGACTACAGATGTTGATATTGTAGGGGTCAACGGCCGTTGATCCCTACGGAAATATGTAGCAAGACTTTAAGAAATTGGTATTAGAAGGCCACGTTACTGGAACATTAATTATGGTAGAATTACTGCTAGCCGATATCGGTAATTTAATTGAGAAAGTAAGGACAAAACCATCAATGTTAACAGCATCTAGACCAGAATTTCACCAACATTATTGGCAAAACTCTTTTGATTTAGAAACCCATTTAAAAAATTTCCTAGACATAGATACAGACACTTTAAAAACACGCTTAGAGAAAAGTCGTGAAATTATGTCTGAATTAGGAGAAAGCCATTTTGATTGGGATTACGCTAAAGAATTTTATGAAAATCATGTTGGAGAAAATTATATTTTGGAATTAGGCGCATGGCATCTAGAAAGTTATGATTATATTGGTAAGATGACAACTCTCATTGCTGATTTTGCTGAAGGATCAGTTTTAGATTTTGGAGGTGGTATTGGTACCCATACAATTGCAGCAGCATTGTGTCCTCAAGTAACAGAAGTAAAATATATCGATATTAATCCTATTAATTGTAAGTTTGTAGCTTATCGGATTGAGCAGTTAGGTTTATCAAATAAAGTAAAAGTTTGTTCTGAATTAAATGATTTCAATTCATTTGATACCATAATGTGTTTTGATGTGGTTGAACATTTATTAAATCCTGATCAACAGTTAATTGAATTTAAACAAATGCTTAATAAAGAAGGAAAGTTACTAATTAACTGGTTTTTTCATAAAGGGTTTAATAATGAATTTCCTTTTCATCTTGATGATCCTCATTTAGTTAAACAATTTTTTATCACGCTTCAATCTAATTTTCTTGAACTTTTTCATCCTCTTCTTATTTCTACTCGTTGCTATCAAAAAGTTGACGGTACGATAATCTGACCGATGAGAAGTAATTATAATAGTTATTATTTACTGATAAGAAGTGTATAGAAATATTGTCCTTCTAATGCTTCTTTTTATTACAACTGTTCTATGAAAATTCCCCGTTTATTATGGCTAATCTTTATTATTAGCAGTTTAATCTTATTTAGTTGTGCCAGTTTTCGTCATTGGTTATTTCAATCCAATGCGTTAGATTTAGGTTGGTTTGATCAATCTCTCTATTTAATTAGTCAAGGAAAACCTCCAATTGTTTCTTTCTCAAATGACCATATTTTAGGAGATCATGCAGCTTTTATTTTTTATCCATTAGCTCTATTTTATGTTATCTCTCCTAATGTTCATTGGTTATTTTTTGTGCAAGCGATCGCTTTATCTCTGAGTATTTTTCCTTTATATTTGTTATCAAAACAAGCAGGTTTAAAAGACAATTTAGCTTTTATAATAGTTAGTGTTTATTTACTTTATCCCTTAATTTTTAATGTCAATTTATTTGATTTTCATTCAGAAGTTATTGCTTTACCTACAATTTTTTGGGCAGTTTTAGCAGCGAGATCAAACAAGTTTGGACAATTTATAATTGCTATTATTTTAATTTTAAGTTGTAAAGCAGTGTTATCTTTAACTGTTGCAGCAATGGGAGTTTGGTTATTATTTTTTGAAAAGAGAAAAAAATACGGAGTTTTAGCGCTACTTTTAGGGACATTTTGGTTTATTATTACCACACAATTAATTATTCCTCAATTTAGTGGTGATGAAGTCGCTGCGGTGGGTCGTTATTCTTTTTTAGGAGACTCAGTAATAGAAATTATAACTAATTTAATTTTGCAACCTAATATCATTTTAAGTCGTATTTTTACATTAGCGAATTTAGAATATATTATCTTATTATTTCTTCCTATTATTTGGGGCTTAAATATTCATTATTTAACGCCATTAGTAGCTACAATTCCAGCATTTGCATTAAATTTATTAACTGATTATCAACCACAAAAAGATTTAGTTCATCAATATTCAATCCCTATTTTGCCTTTTTTGTTGTTGTCAGTAATAGCTACTTTAGCTGCCAAAAAAGGCTTAATTAGTCAACCTAAATATATTATTATTTGGTCATTAATTGCCTTTTTAGCTTTAGGGAAATATGGTTATTTCACCTCTCGATATTTAGAACAAATAGAAACATTATCAGCGATGAGGGAAGCTGTAAAATTAGTTCCTGCTGAAGTAAAAGTCTTAACATCTCCGCAAATTTCACCCCATTTAACCCATCGTCCTATTATTAAATTAGCCATAAAAGATCGAGAACCGATTGATATAGAACAGTTTGATTATATATTACTCAATACTCGTTATCCAGCATGGGAAAATTCACAAGATACCGTTAACAATTTATTCGAGCAACTGAAAAATAATGAGAATTTTAAGCTTGAATATGAGAGAGATGGAGTCATTCTCTTCACTAAATATAGACCTTAATGAATGAATAAAATATTGATTTGTATATGTATAATTCTATACCCACAACAAGAACTTGCTAATACAAGAAGATATGTTAAGCTCTAGGCGAATAACATCTTAAAATTTTATAAAGCTCATGGATGAATTACTATTAGCCCCGATGGAGTTAGAACTTCAACCCATCGAACCCATTCTTATCCCATATCCCCCTATTTTACATCCCAGTATCGTCGGAACCTCTGGTGATGATCGTCTCTATGGAACATCCAAAAATGATTTTATTTATGGGTTGGATGGTAATGATAATATCTTCGCTTTAGCTGGAAATGATTTCGTTAGAGGTGGTAACGGTAATGACTACATCAGTGGAGGAGATGGAAATGATCGTCTCTATGGTGATGGAGGAAATGATACTATCAATGGTGGTAATGGTGATGACACCTTTTATGGTAGCAAAGGTGATGATATCTTTGAAGGTCAAGCAGGAAAAGACACAGCAGATTATAGTTCTTTAGGACAATCAATCACCCTTCTACCCACAGGAATCATTGAAAAAGCTGGTGGTTTTGGTACCGATCAATTAGTAGAAGTCGAAAGAATTATTGCTGATGCTTCTGTTGGCAAGAATACCATTGATACCTCCAGTGCCGGATTCCTTGCTTCTATCAATGTTAATTTACAAAATCAAACCTTAATTGTTAATAATATTCCTGGTGTTGGTACTTTAACTCGAACGGTTATCAACTTTAATGATGTAATAGGAACTAATCAAAGTGATACCATTACTGGAGATAGTCAGGATAACGATTTAATTGGTAATGGAGGGAATGATACCTTTTTTGGAACCAAGGGAAGTGATTTAGTCGATGGTGGTAGTGGTCGTGATATCGTTAATTATAGTTCCTTGCGTCAATCTATTACCCTTTTACCAACAGGAACCATTCAAAAAGGTGCTTTAGGAACCGATCAATTAGTGGAAGTCGAAACCATTATTGCTGATACTTCTGTTGGTAACAATACCATTGATACTTCTACTGCTGCAAGTCCTGCTTCTATCGATGTTAATCTTCATACTAGGACACTGGATGTTAACAATATTCCTTTTGTTGGTTCTTTGACTCGAACTGTCATCAACTTTGATAATGTCAGAGGGACTAATCAAGCTGATAGTATTATTGGTGATAGTCAAAGAAATCGTCTTTATGGTAATGGAGGGAGTGACTTTATTGATGGAAAAAGTGGGAATGATTATTTAGAAGGAGGAACAGGAAATGATAACCTTTTAGGAGGAAGTGGTAATGATACTTTAGTCGGGGTTGATCCTAATAGTTTTCAACCAGGATTCAAGGAAATTGATGTTTTATTAGGTGGTTCTGGTAATGATACCTTCTTGTTAGGAGGTTTCAATAGTTCTGGTATTATAGGCAGTTTTCAACCCACTCCTTATTATGTGGGTGTCGGTAATTCTGATTATGCTCTTATTGCTGATTTTGAAACAGGAATTGATAAAATTCAATTAGTAGGTAATAAAGCTGATTACTTATTCACAAAATCAGAAATTTTCTACAAAGGTAAAGGTCCTGATTTAATTGCCAGAGTTAATGGTACAGGATATGAAAATAGTGACCTAGTTTTTCTTGACTTTCCTCTATTTGAATTAGATGAACCTATTCCTAATGATCCATTTGTTGCTATCGCTTAATTCTTGAATGATAGAACATTTACTATAATTTTTAGGGGATAAAAGCTCGTACGTTTTAGTCTAGCTTTTATGCTATATCCCCTAATTTTTTTGTATAATTTCATGCTCTGGTGTTTCTCTTATTCAGAAGAGTAAAAAAAAAGAATCCTCCTAAACCATAACGTCCATAGGAGTACCGGTTCCTGGAGGCGGATAAATCCTAATTTTAGCGGTATTACTGAGGGTTTGTAAACTATTAGCTAATAGGGGTATGGATTGTAAAACCCGCCAATTTAAACCATGATTTGGACAAATAACCACTAACGTTAATCCCTTACTTCTAATCGTAACATCCCAACCACATTGTCTTAATAAATCTTGTGTAATAGGATCACAATTATTGTAAAATTTTTCGCCAGTGACTTCTTCTAATTCCCACGAAAGTTCACGGACACTAGAATCTAAAGCTGGTAAATCATCGGGAGGTAAATAGGGTTGACTCATGCTCAATACTCTCACTGAATTGATAGAATTCGTTTATTAATAATGGTTAAAAAATTAAACAACTAAGCAAGAGTTAAAAACTCAACTCAACTTCATTAACTTCTCCCTTTTCCATCCAATCAAATAATTCATCTAACTGATGTAAATCAATTAATCCGTATTGCCATAAGACCATGGGGAGAGAACCCATGGAAGATTCTGTAAACTTAACGGCCATTTTCAAAGCATCAGTAGGAATCGCTAATTTATGACGTAAGTATTGGAGGAGTGGAGTCTGTAAGTCGTGGTTCATAGTTATTTCTCTTACAATTAATCATTTATTCTTTTGAAATTTCTAGTCTTGATTGTAGGGAAATAAGTTCGATAATACAGCCGGAAAAACACGGTATTAATTACGGAGATAATTTCCGTATCCGTAGTCTCACTAGGACCTGTCTGCAAAGCTCAAAAATCGGTCGTGTAATTGTAAGTAGTGAAAATGATATAGTATTTTTCGTCTTCAGGATTTTGCAGATTGAGCATTTTTATGAGTTTATCAGCTTCATAAAGTCTTGGGAGATTCAGTCTTTCTAATGAACACATAATATTCCTTTGCTCAATATTTGATAGCAGTGTTCATATCAATAGACTAAGGATCTCAATAAAAATTCCCTCCACACTCCCCACCCTTCCCACACTCCCCACACTCACCCAACTGAAATATTGATACACCCAATTGAAAACTGCTATTACTCTGACTACAAAACTATTTAAAAGGGTATTCTCGCCCATTATTAGCTAAAATTTTGTTTTTTTGTCTTTTTTAAGGAAAATTACTGATTTTATCCCCTCATCTTACCTAATTTATTTAATGACATGATTTGGGTGTAGGTAATCGTTCGTTTAAAGAGAGGTTCAAAAATTTGTCAATATTTTTATACAAAAATTCACAAAAACTTAATATTCTGTTACAATGTGAATGTCGTCAAATCAAACCAATACTCCTATGATTCCTATTCCTGCACCTCTCCAAAGCAAATCTAACGTTTCTGACCTTAAAAAACGCTTAGACTGGGGTGAACCTGCTTTAACTATCATTGATATTAGAAGTAGAGAAGCTTTCAACATCAGTCACATCACTGGTGCCACTTCTATTCCCATGGATCAATTAGTTGATAAAGCGTTAGTAAACTTTGAACTGGTTCGTGATATCTACGTTTATGGAACCACCGATAGAGAAACTGCTTTAGCTGCAAAAGAGCTAAAAGCGGCAGGTTATCAAAATGTAGCTGAGTTAGTGGGTGGTTTACAAGCTTGGAAAGCTGCTGGTTATCCTGTTGAAGAAAATACAGTAATTTTCAGCTAGATACTCTTAATTTTTAGGACATTTGATACTTAACAGACACTTACCCTAGATGATACTCTTAGGGTAGGTGTTTTAGTTGTCAATAATTGATTGTTTTAAACTAATGTCTTCTCAACAAACTGTTTGGATCGCACGACATGGAAACCGTCTTGATTTTGTTCAACCAGAGTGGTTTAATACCGCCAAAAGACGTTATGATCCCCCTTTATCAGAAGATGGTTTTATTCAAGCTCAACAATTAGGAAAAAGACTAGAAAAAGAGAAGATTTCTCACATTTTTGCCTCTCCTTTTTTGCGTACCATTCAAACTGCTTCAGAAGTTGCTAAAAAGCTTAATCTTCCCATTAAACTAGAAGCAGGTATTGGGGAATGGTATAACCCTCATTGGATGAGTGAACATCCTGAAACTCACCCTAGAGAGTTATTAGAAAAAGAATATCCTCATATTGACTGGAATTATTCTTCTTATTTGACTCCTAGATATCCAGAAATGGAACTTACAATGATGAAAAGAATGGCAGAGGTAGCTCAAACTTTAGTTAATGATTATACTGAGGATATCTTATTAGTGGGTCATGGCGCATCTGTCATAGGATTAACTCAAGGATTAACCCAAGAATATCCCACCTTTAGAGCTTCTTTATGCTGTTTAGTTAAATTAGTAAAAATTGATAATCAATGGCGGATAGAACTAGGAGGAGATACCTCTCATTTAAGTGATACTGAGGAAAAAGTCCGCTTTGTTTAAGAGACTGTATGATACCAAGATATTAGGAAGGTAAGGTGGGCAAAGTTTTCTACATTATGAGTAGTTCACATAAGTTTCTGATTTACCCACCCTACAAGACAGGTTATAATTAAAAATAAAACTTAAAAATTATGTCCAAAAAACTTTTGTCATTGATGCTGTTTCTAGGGGTAATACTAAGTCAAAAACCTCTGATTGC
This sequence comes from Crocosphaera sp., assembly GCA_051439445.1. Classification (GTDB taxonomy): domain Bacteria; phylum Cyanobacteriota; class Cyanobacteriia; order Cyanobacteriales; family Microcystaceae; genus Crocosphaera. The sequence goes on along the minus strand of JBFRWG010000002.1, from coordinate 13,376 downwards.
ACAAAATAATCCCCTAGCATCTTATCGCTGGCAAAATCGACTTTTATTGGTGTTTGTCCCTAGAGTTGAAGATCAGCGTTTAACCGCTATAAAACAGACCTTAAAAGAGGTTGAATGTGAGTTTAAAGATAGAGATTTATTATTAGGGGTCTTTACCAGTAATGCTCCTAGTCGCATTGGTAATGCTCTCATTTCATCCTACGATGAAGCACAACTGCGCTCCAAATATGGTATCAAATATAATCAGTTTGCGGTTATTTTAATTGGCAAAGATGGACAACCGAAAACAGAATTATCTGAGGTGCCAGAAATTGAGAGAATTTTTGGACAAATTGATAATATGCCAATGCGTCAACAGGAAATGTCTAACCGTCCTAATAGCTGTAATTAACCTTAATTTGAATTGTCTTTTTTAACTTAAATTATATCATTTTTATTAGTAGAATTCTTTAACACGGGGATATAACTAGAGCTATTATCTGTAACATCTCTAGTAATTATCACTTGCTTATCTAGCTCGATAATCTTCTAATAATTTCGGTAATTCATCATAACCATCTACCCCAATTAATTTAATAATTTTAGGTCGATTTTCCTCTAGTAAAGTTTTAAATTCTGTATCGTTTATCTTGCCTTTAATGACTGTTAACAAACCGGCTGATTGTCGGTACTCATTAGATTCAATTTGGTGTAAAAGATACATTCCTAAACTACCATAATAAACGGCTTGAGATAAATTCTCTAAAGTATAATAAGCTTCTGATAAATAGGTAAAGTTTAATCCTTGAAGATAAGTATTTCCAGAATTTAACGCCATTGTAATACCTTTTTCTAGAGCAGCAATGGCAGCAGAAGGTTGAGATAAAATAACATAAGCAATCCCCAAACTATTATAAGCTAAAGCTTGACTTTGATAGTCTTCCAATCTTTCCGCTAAACTAGCACCTTGTTGTAAATAATTAATGGCAGATTCATAAATTTCTGCATTTATTTGTTCAAGTTCTCTTGCCCTAAATACTTCACTATAACCCACATTAATTAACCCATTAGCTTCTCCTAATTTATCCCCTACTTGACGCGCAAACATTAAGGCTCTTTGACTATAATTAATTGCCTGATCATAATCTTTTTCGTAGATAGAAATACGACTGAGATGATTAAAGTTAGCAATTTCACAGGGTTTATCTGAGGCTTCTTGAGCAATTTCTAATGCTTCTAAATGGAAGTCTTTTGCTTGTTTATAGTTACCTAGTGTAAGTTGAGAATAAGCTAATAATGTTAAGATTCTTGCTTTCTCTTTGGTTCTTTCTACTTCTTTTAAAGGATCATCAAAATAAGTCAAAGTATCCCGTAAATTTTCTCCTGAAAATGAGGCAACAATACCTCCGTATAAAGGAAAATCTTTCCGTTTAGTTAGCTGTCGCAAGGATTGTAACATCATTAAAAAATAGCCTTCTCTTAAATTAGTATTTGTTCCTGTAAATCCTTGAGAAAGTTGTGCAAAAATAACGGAAAATATTAACAGGGTACTGTAAGATAAACGTTGACCAAACTTAGCATTATAAGGTTGTTCATCAAACCATTTAACTAACCCTCTTTCTAAGAAATGTAAGACAATAATGAGTTCAACCCATGCTCTTAATTCTACTTGATAACTTTTTTCAGATATTTCTCTAATTGATTCATTATTTGCTAAACATTTAAACAACATTTGTGCTAATGGGAGAGTAGTTTTTTTCTCCCAAAACGGCCAAGGCCCTTGTTTTTCTGAACCAAACCCTAATGTACTTTGACTTTGTTCATAGATCCAAGTAATTAAATCAGGTTCTAAACGAGAAAATTCCTCTAAACCATCTACAATCCCCTTGGCTAATTCTAAGGTGTCTAAACTTTGACTTAACTCTTTTAATGATTGAGAAAGTTTTTGTAATTCTTCTCGATTAAAATTTTGATTATTACTGTTATCTAGTAAAGGTAGGAAAGCAGCTAATAAGTGCTGAGACTCACTATTTTTAATTTGTTCTATGGCTAAATTAATCCCTTGTTGACTCTGATTTTCTTGTTGCCATCTTTCCCATTCTCCTTGAATGGTTTGTAACGCCCTTAAAATACGAGTTGCTTTTAATTTTTTTTCTAATTGTGCTGTTATTTTCTGTATTTTTTCATCCAAAATACGCTCAAAAATTTCTCCTGTTCCTGACTCAATTTCTTTAACTAACATTCGATAGACTTGTTCTTTGGATCTAATTTTTCCCTGTAATGTAATATCCACAATAGAGTCAATAAGCTGCTCATAACGGTTAGATAAAGAATTAGAATCAGACATAATTAAATCAATTGAAAAGAGATGAAGATATCTATAGCAGTTTCCATAGTGGTGAGGTACAAAGGTTATCTGTTTGAGACAGAAGCTAGGAGATAGGTGTAAGGTGTACCCGATGAGTCTGAGAAATGCTATAACTACCATTTTAACTGCATTTCATTAGATTTAATAGTTGGCGATCGCCAATTCATTGCGATCATCAATAATTATTGAAGAAAACAAGTCATGAGTACGTTATTTCTCTCTCCAACTTTGAGGGGTAGTTACGAAAAATAATTAATTAGCAATCCCATATTGAAAGGATAGTATTGAGATAAGCAAATCAATTGACACACTTCGTTGTTAAGCAAAAGGATTCCAAATAATGATATTATATGAAATTCGCTTAATTACCCATCATTAAAATAATAACTGCAACCCCAATAAAATAGGGATCAAAAACTTTTGATCCCACAGTTTTTTTACAAGATTTAGACTTTGTTTAACCTTCGTGTTTCCAATAACACAGCTTGACTATCTTGTAATTCAAACGCCGTTAAATCATCAATTTTGACCCCTGGAGAAGCGATCGCAACTTGCCATTGATTAAGATCCAGTTCCAACCAGTCTCCCAGTTTAACCGTCATGGGTTCTCCTCTCATGTGAGCGATCATGGCCACTCCATAAGGTTCAGTTTCGGTTTCTTCTTCAAGGGTGTCATAACGTACCCCATAAAATAGGGTTTTTTCTGGGTCTTGAATCTGGTTAAAACGGTCTGTTTCTTTTAAATTATGCCGTAACCAAGGATTAGCTTGACGAAAACGCCTTAGGACGAGATTAAAGTGAACTTGTTCGGGATTAAGGGTGGCTTGGTGTAACCAAACATTACTGAGTTGGTGAGCATCTTCCATAAATGTCTTAGCAAACTCTTTTAACTTGGCCACAGATAATTCAGTGAGAACCTGAGATTTATCTGGAACATTGAGTTTTTGGAATTCTGCTGCGTATTTTCGGGTTTTTGCTTCATTTTTTGCTTCTTCTGACCCGCTCTCATGACCCAAGTGACGTTGACAGATATGGGCAACCTCGTCTAAATCATAATTACTTTCGGCTAAAGCATCAATTAACCCCGTCACAAACTGCCGTAATTCATAAAACTTCGTAAAACCCATGGCCTTCAATCGAGGAAAGACATCCGGATACTGTTGATAGGTTTCTGGACTCACTTGCCAGTCGAGGAACCCTCCTGCTTCTTCTGATACCACCTTGACCCCGTAGCGATCATCTGTATTGCGTAAAAATCCCCACGGGGCGCGCATGGTACAGTTAATAAAGTCCATGGGAAGACCAGGACTAAACCCGTAGGTTAATAAGCTAATAGAAGGGTTATCGTAGGCGTTGCTTAAGACTTCTGGTAAGGTTTTTCCTAAATTCCAGTTAATATCTGATTGAGGATCCACTTGAGTTCCTCGACGTAACGTATCATGATTCCCGCAACCCGTAATCCAATTTTCCCCTAACTGCATCACTTCACAAATACGCCGCCATTTTCTCTCCCAAAAACTTTTGAGACAGGGAGTATTGTGGGCAAAAATCAACGGACCCCATTGGAACACAGTGGGATTATATTCAATAATATTACGATAAGTAGAGATTTCTTCCCATCCGTCTGCAGGCCAAGGACGACCATCTTCAAAAATAGCAAATAGATGGCGTTTACTGGGACCAATTTCTTGAATAAGATTACCCATTTCTTGTAGGTATTGGTCGTCGTATTCAACTTCACCAGACATGGGGTTAAAAAATTTGAAATCTTGGGCCCCATCCACTCGAATACCATCTACACCAGTATTGTTTTTTCGTCGCTGCATTTCTAATAAAATTGCCCGAACAACAGGGTTTTGATGGTTAATATCTTGACCATACATATTAGGTCCTTTCATAAAGCGTCCGTTAAGTAAATCTAACCCTTGATTATCTGCATGACCATAGACCAGATCATAAATAACTTTAATCGGACCGGTAGGAAAATTATGGAGGGTTTCAATAAATTCGATCACTTCATCAGGTCGCAGGGTTTTTAACACCGATGGATTAGTGGCAGAACTCCCAAAAATGACAATATCATAGCCCCAATTCTCTGTATCAGGTTTTTTGAGAGTTATTTTAATATTTCCTGGTTCATGTTCAATTCCTTCTGATTCAGCATCCATTTCATCTAAATCTTTATCATCAATCATGAAAAATCCATGACCTAATTCGTGTTTACCTCGATATTCTACTGTGGGTTCAATGGGTAATAATTGTATGGCATCATAACCAATATAATTTTGTTCGGCTGCTGTCAATTTTTTTTGCTGAACCAGTTTATTTCCAATCTGTTGATAGAGTTCGGTTAAACCCGCTAAAGTTCCATCAGGAGAAGCAGTATTAACATGAATTTGTAAGATATTATGGGGGGGATCAACATAAATAATTTTCTCATGATTTTCTTCTGGTTGATCCTTCAAAAAATAAGCCATATCTTGACGATTTTTTTGTAGAATATGGAGATCATAAATTTCAGCAGGAGCATAAACTCCATAGGGTAGAGAATAAGCCAAACAGTCTCCAATGGCTCTCACTTCATTGGTTTCTGAGTCAAGATATCGTAACCAATAAAAAGAACCAAATTTTTCTTTTTTTCCTGCTTTTAAACCCTCAATAACTCCCCAAAAATAATCTCCTCTTTTTTCTAATTGTATATAGTCTCTACGAAAAACCACTCTTTGAATTAGCTTCGTGGGATCAATGTCCTGTTTAGGACTAAAAACTTCTAAATAAATATTTTTAGGTTGTATGATATCCGATTCTAATTCTGGTGTCCAAAACCCAATTTCAGTTAACCCATCTTCAGCACGATAATGCGCCCCCAAACGAGTTGCTATTTTTTGCGCCTTTTCAAATAAAGTCTGATCAGATTGTTCTATTTGTTCTACCCATTCAATTAATTTATGGGTTTCGTCTTCTCTGAGTTGTACTTTAAGTTTTGTTGTTATCATCCGTTTCTACCATGGGCTTTTTCTGCTCTTTATCAATTATAAATATTATCTCTTTGCCATGAAAGTTAATATGATGTAGCTATAGAAAATTTTACATTTTTAAAATTAATTATTTCTTTATTTTTAGATGATTTGAAAAAGTATAAAATTAAGGTTGATATATTAAAATTTTTTCCTTACTTTTTTAATATTTTTTTATCAATTGATAGATATAGGTCAATCAGAATGTAGAATGTAGAATGTAGAATTACCTACCCCTCAAGTTGAAGGCTTGAAACAAGGAAAATTCTTCTTTTCATCCCCTTGAAAGAGGAGACTTAGAACCCTTTTTTCAGTCATGATAAATCTTTTTAACGAGTTGGTTGATGAATTAACCTAACATCACTTATAATTGATAAAAATTTAACCCATAGGATAAGTGTACCTATGGGTTCTATATTTTTCCACAAAGTTTACTACAGGGAACAATGACACAAGACAAAGGAAAAGGATTTGGATTCGGATTAGGTAAAATCAAAGAACTTCAAGAAGCATTCCAAAAAGCGCAACAAGTTCAACAAGGAGCGCAGCAACTGCAACAGGAGTTGGAGGAGATGGATATTGAAGGTAGTGACGAAGGTAAACTGGTGACAGTGATTATGAGTGGTAACCAAGAACCTCGTCAAGTTATTATTTCTGAAGAAGCTATGACGAAAGGGAAGGATGAGCTATCAAAATTAGTCACCGATGCGATGAAAGATGCTTATACAAAGTCTACTGAAACAATGAGAGACAAAATGGAAACTCTCACCAGTGGGTTAAATCTTCCTGGAATGTAATCTTCAGAGAAGTTCTCTTTCAAAAAAAGAGGGGAAAAAGGAATACTTGACTAATATTTGAGTTTCCCCCTTTTTCCTTTAGCATAAGGATCTTGAGAGATTAATTAATAGGTTTTGAGGGCAATAATTGGATCAAGTTGAGCAGCTTTTTGGGCAGGAAATACCCCAAAAAATAAACCTACCCCTCCAGAAACACTCACAGCAATAATAATAGAAGGAAGGGAAATACTGGTAGCTAAAGAAAAGAAAACATTAGAAATAATTACCCCACCTAACCCGACACTAATACCCACTAAACTACCGGATATAGCTAATAAAATTGCTTCTAAAATAAACTGGCCTAAAATATCTTTTTCTGTGGCTCCTATCGCTTTTCTTAAGCCAATTTCTTGCGTTCTTTCTCTCACTGAAACTAACATAATATTCATCACTCCGATGCCACCAACTAATAAAGAAATAATAGCGATCGCTGCCAACATTTTTTCTAATCCCTGATTGGTATTCCTAGCAGTTTTTTGTAAGGCATTTTGAGAAAAAATCTTGATATCACTTTCCTGAAGACCATTATGTCGTAATAGCATTAAATTTTTAATTTGAAAGTTAATACCATCGATACTATTTTCATTTTCCGCTAATAAAGAAACGGTATATAGAGGAATGCCATGAGGATAATTCCAGCCTCGTACTTGATAGTGTGCAGTGGTAATAGGAACAATAATTTTATCATCTTGATTAGAATCAAATAAAGAACCCTTATTAGCTAAAATTCCAATCACATTAAAGGTAATATTTCTAATTCTAATGGATTGACCAATCGGCTCTTTATTACCAAATAGTTTTTGGGCAATATCAGCACTTAACACTACAACTCGTTTATTTCTCTGACGATCAATATTATTAATAAACCGTCCCTTTTTAAGTTGATAATATCTAACAGCAAGATAGTCAGGAGTGGTTCCTATAACTGAGTTTTGAAAAATTTTATCTTGATAGGTAATTAACTGATTGGTGTGAATTTCTGGGGCAATATGGCTTAAATTAGGTACTAATCTAGCAATGGCTTCAGCATCTTCGAGCAATAAAGGTTTCGCTTCTGAAGATAAGCTGCGTCTAACACGGGCTGAAGATAAACTGACAAAGATAACATTAGGACCTAAGGCTTGAAATTGTTCTGCGGTTAATTTACGGGCCCCTTCTCCCACTGCCACCATACCAATCACCGAGGCATTACCAATGGTAATACCTAACATGGTTAGACTACTCCGAAGTTTATTAGATAGTAAGGCTGAGGTCGCCATTTTGAGATGATCTACAAGTTTCATAATGGTTAAATTTTTGTTTTGATCTGACTCTTTTGAGGTTATTTTCAGCTTATCAATCTTTCAATTCTACCCCTGATCGGGCTGATGATGTGATATAACTATTAAGACTGAGTCATGGGGCATTTGGTATTTTTTGAGTGATGATCATTGCTGTGGCCTGATTATAAAAGCTTTTTTACCCTTATGTGTCCTATGACTTGTTCTAAGTTGACATCTTGTACTATCTTTGTTTATTCATGACAACATTGCTCACTCAGCCTCAACCGTCGGTTTCTCCTCAACTTGATCCCAATATTCGGTTGCGCGACATCATCAAAACGTTACCAACAGAAGTATTTGTAAAAAATCCTCGCAAAGCCTGGTTTACGGTCGTTCTAACGATTTCTATGGTAGCTTTAGGATGGGCTGCGTTAGCGGTTTCTCCTTGGTATTTATTGCCTATTGTATGGGCATTTACAGGAACAGCCATGACGGGTTTATTCGTCATTGGTCATGATTGCGGTCATCGTTCTTTTTCTAATAAAAATTGGGTCAATGATTTAGTAGGACACGCTGTTTTTTTACCTTTAATTTATCCCTTTTATGGTTGGCAAATTCGTCATAATTATCACCACAAACATACCAATAAACTTGGTGTTGATAATGCTTGGGATCCATGTGTAGCTGATGAATATGAAACATTTCCCTTTATTGTTAAGTGGGTATATCAAAGGTTACGAGGCCATTTTTGGTGGTTGGGATCTATCTTTCACTGGGCAAAAAAACACTTTATTTGGATAAACTGTGAAGGAAAAGAACGCGAAAACATACGCTTTTCTGCTTTAGTGGTTATTATTGGTGCTGCGATCGCCTTCCCCATTGCTTTCGCTACATTGGGGGTTTGGGGTGTTATTAAGTTTTGGTTACTACCTTGGATGGTTTTCCATTTTTGGATGAGTACCTTCACGATCGTTCATCATACCATTCCTCAGATTCCTTTCAAGAAAGAAGCCGAATGGAATGAGGCGGAAGCTCAATTATGTGGTACGGTACACTGTGATTATCCTCGTTGGGTTGAGATTCTTTGTCATGACATTAATGTTCATATTCCCCATCACATTTCTACTGGCATACCGAGCTATAATCTACGCATGGCTCATCAAAGTTTAAAGGAAAACTGGGGAGAGTATCTTCACGAACTTCGTTTTTCATGGCCGTTAATGAATGAAATCGCAACTCAGTGTCATCTCTATCATCCTGAGACAAACTACCAAAGTTTCCAACAATATCATCAGAGTAAAAAGTAAACCATTTCTAATCTAAATTTTCAGGGATCGCTCTTTCTTGGCGATCTCTTTTGTTTTATTAAGATATAATAATTATTGTAAGGGAATTGTAATATAGCATTGACAAATACTATATTATTTGTTATAAGCCCCTTTAGATTCCCTATCCCTCAATCAATACTAAATTATGGCAACTGCGAGACTCCGACAACTGATAGCTTATCTTCGTCCCCATTGGCGTAATATTACCTTTGGTATGATAGCGTTATTAGTGGTTAATGGGTTGGGAGTCTATATTCCACTTTTGATTCGAGATAGCATTGATAATCTAAGACTTCGAGATAACATTGATAATCTAAAACAAGGGTCTAGTTTTGAGGAAATTTTCAGAGCTATTATACTTATTTTTGTTTTAGCTTCACTTTCCTGGGGAATTCGTATGTTATCTCGTCTCTGGATTTTTGGGGTAGGAAGAGATGTGGAGTTTAGCTTAAAACAAGGTATATTTGAGCATTTATTGACCCTAGAACCGGCTTATTTTTCCACAAATACATCTGGAGACTTAATTAACCGTGCGACGAGTGATGTGGATAATATTCGCCGTTTGGTAGGCTTTGCTTTGCTGAGTTTAGCCAATACTATTTTAGCCTATGGGTTGACCCTTCCTGCTATGTTAGCGATTAATGTTTCTTTGAGTTTATTAGCGATCGCTGTCTACCCTTTAATGTTAATAACGGTACTTATCTTTAGTGGAAAGTTGCAGGAACAACAGCTAAAGGTACAGGAAAAACTTTCTGATCTCAGTCAACTTATTCAAGAAGATATGAGTGGGATCGCTTTGATTAAAATCTATGCTCAAGAAGAGAATGAAAGACAAGCTTTTTCTGAGAAAAATCGTCAACTTCTCAGAGCTAATTTAAAACTGGCTCAAACTCGAAATTTATTGTTTCCTTTAATTGAAGGGTTATCTTATATTAGCTTTTTATTATTGTTAGCGTTTGGTACGTCTTCCATTAACCGAGGACTGATTAGTATTGGGGATTTTGTGGCATTAATTATTTTAGTTGAAAGGTTAGTTTTTCCTACTGCTTTACTAGGATTTACCATTACGGCTTATCAACGAGGGGAAGTGAGTATTGATCGGGTAGAAGCCATTTTTTATGCAGAACCGAAAATTAAAAATGCTCTCCATACTGTTCTTGTTTCTCTTGCTTCTTTACAGGGAACTATCACTGCTAAAAATTTAAACTATACCTATCCAGGAGACCAATATCCAGCCCTTGAGAATATTAACTTTACTATTAAACCAGGAGAAATTATTGCTATTGTAGGACCCATTGGCTCAGGAAAAACCACCTTAGCTAATACCTTACCCCGTTTGTTAGATATTTCGGAAAAGCAGCTATTTCTGGATGAGTATGATCTGACAGAACTGGAGTTAACTGATTTACGAAAAGCTATTGCTTATGTCCCCCAAGATAGCTTTTTATTTAGTACCAGCATCCTCAATAATATTCGCTATGGTGATCCCCTAGAAGATAGTTTTGCAGTAGAAAGTGCAGCGAAACAAGCGCAGATTCATGAAGAAATTTTGAAGTTTCCTAAACAGTATGAAACCATTGTCGGAGAAAGGGGAATCACTTTATCGGGAGGACAGCGACAACGGACAGCTTTAGCTAGAGCTTTATTAATGAATGCTCCTATATTAATATTAGATGATGCTCTCTCTAGTGTCGATAATAAAACAGCAACCTCTATCTTAGAGAACCTTTCCCAAGAAAGACAAAGAACAATTATTTTTATTTCTCATCAAATGTCGGCTGCTGCTCAAACAGATCGCATTTTTGTGATGGATAATGGTAGGATTGTACAGATGGGAACTCATCAAGAATTAGTTCAACAATCTGGTCTTTATCAAAACCTATGGCAAGAACATCAGTTAACTGAAACCGTTACTTAGAAATATGTACATCAAGTTTCTGTAATCACTGATGTTAAACTTGTTTGAAATTTTGGGAACAATAGGATTAGATAGGTTCAACCTATTATGTTTCTCTATCAATTAAGGACTACAATAAAAATGAACAGTGGTCACACTCAATTTTCTGTTACTCTGATTGATCCTAATAATCAAACCCGAAGAACCATTAAAGTTGCTTCTGATGAGGTTATTCTTGATAAAGCTAAACAAAATGGTATGGATATTCCCGCTTGCTGTTGTGCTGCTGCTTGTACAGTTTGCACAGGAAAAGTGTTAGAGGGAACTGTTGAACAAACAGCCCAAGCAGTTCAGTTTTTAGGCTATCCTTTAGTAGATGAAGGATATATATTGACCTGTGCTGCTTATCCTAAGTCCAATTGTACTATTTTGACTTATCAAGAAGAAGAAATATTTTAATCAATATGAGGTGGGAATATCCCACCTCATTAATTAAACGGTTTGATAGGTAAACAGTTGTTTAACCCATTGGCCACAGGACATCCAATGATTTTTCTGAGTTGGTATTTGACATACTGATCTCCCTTGCTCTGCGTTATCATTAGGGACGAGAGTTGAATCTGATGTGCGAATGGTTAATGTTCCCTCGTTTAACCCTTTACGCAACTGACGACCGGTTTTCCAAGCACGAACTTTATTGCTATTCCAACGAGGGTTCATCGGATAACCTGCAAAACCCGATCTTAATGCTGCATGGTTGTCTAAAGGGATAGTAGTATTCAGTAGTATGTCTTGGGTTAGATCCACCACCGTGAGGTTGGGATTTTTTTCTTTTCCTATCATATACCTCACCCCCTATTGTATTAGATACTACAATTCTATAGATTGTTTTCATCTTATTACAAAATATTAAATTTGCCTACATTTATCTAGCAAATTTTTATAACTTATGGGTTGAGGGGTTAAAATGTCCTAGGAATTAATCCCCAAAGCGATACCCCTTCCCATAAACTGTATGGATGAGGGAACCTTCTTCTTCTATTTTGCGTCTGAGAAGGCGAATTAAGGCAGCTAGGACGTTACTATTGGGTTTATGGGGTTCTTCCCATAAAAACTGATAAATTTGGTCATGGGTTAATAATTGATGGGGATGTTGCATAAAATAGGCCAACAGTTTGACTTCTTTATCTGATAAACTGACCATTCTCCCTTGACGATAAGCGACTTGGTTCTCTTGATCCAACTCTAAATCTCCTATTTTTAACCTATTGGTTCCAGTTCCTTCAAAATTAGGAGAACGACGTAATAATGCTCTCACTCTTGCCATTAGTTCCCTTAATTCAAAGGGTTTAACCAGATAATCATCTGCTCCTGCATCCAACCCGATAACTCGATCATCTAGGGTGTCTTTTGCAGTGAGGAATAAGACTGGGGTGGTTTTACCTTGCGATCGCAGTTCTTGACAGATAAATAGGCCTGGTTTACCAGGTAACATCCAATCTAAGATTAATAGATCATAGGAATTTTGTAAAGCTAATTCATAACCTTTATGCCCATCATCGGCCACATCTACATTATAGCCTTCATGGGATAGGACATGATAGAGAGGTTCAGTTAATTCTGCTTCGTCATCAACTAGAAGTATTTTCATAAAATTGTGGAATTTTATCTTTTCAAAATCAATAAATATATTATAATTAACGGAAATATTATCATCCCTAGTTCAAAAATGAATTTTTCACTTATTTTACCTACCTATAATGAATCTAAAAATATCAAAAAGCTGATTCCAGAAATTAGAAAAGAATTTTCGGAATGTGAGATAATTGTTGTTGATGATAACTCCCCCGATGGAACTGCAAAAACTGCGGAATCTTTGGGAGTAAAGGTAATTTTAAGAAAAAATAAGGAAGGAATAGGAGCAGCTTTAAAAGCGGGCTACATTGCAGCCAAACATAATATAATAATCTCCATGGATGCTGATTGTTCTATTGCTGTTAAGGATATTTATAAATTGATCGAAAAATTGAATTTTAATGATTTAGTTGTTGGTTCAAAATACAGTAAAGGTAGTCAAGCTAAAGGGTTTAAATCAAAAAAACAAATGATACTAAGTTATTTGGGAAATCAATTTTTTATAACTTTTTTTCAACTTCCAGTTGATGATGTTACTTTGAATTTTAGAGCTTTTAGAAAATCAATTTTTAATCGTCTAAATTTATCAGAAAAAACAAATGTATTTTTGTTAGAAATGATTATTGAAGCTAAGTATAGAAAAATGAAAATAGGTCAAGTTCCTATTATTTTTTCTGAGAGATATTATGGAAAATCAAAAACTAATTTAAAAGTTTTATTTCCCCTTTATTTTAAGTTTTTTATTAAACAAATATTCGGTAAATTTTTCTCAAAAAAGAAAAAATTTTCGCATTAATTCGCTTTAATGATTAACATTAAAGAATGTAGAATGTAGAATTGAGTTAATTGAGAGATGTAAGACAAACATCTTACTTGTACACCTTAGAAAGCTGTGTTACTTCTGATAGCTTAAATATCAATACTGTATAATGTTAAAAAAGTAAACTATTTTTCTATTGTTAAAGATTATGACGACTTGAGGTGGAGGCTTGAAACAACGAAAATTCTTCTTCTCTTGGTCCATTGGATATGGCGAGGTTTCCTCGCCATATCC
>JBFRWG010000001.1:0-30413 GCA_051439445.1 Crocosphaera sp. | reverse complement strand
GGAGGAATGGGACTAGATACCATCTCTGGAGGAGAAGGAAACGATAGTCTTGAAGGGGGAAATGATGATGATCTCATTACAGGTGAAACAGGAGAGGACAATATTTCTGGAGGAGAAGGAAACGATAGTCTCGAAGGGGGAGATGATGATGACGTTATTACAGGAGACCGTGGTAACGATTTCATTACGGGAGGAGAAGGTAATGATAACCTCAGTGGGGGTTTAGTGGGGGATACCATCTTCAGTTGGGGTTTAGAACGCGATACCATCTTAGGAGGAACAGGAGATGACACTATTGCTGGTGAAAGTGGTAATGATAGTCTCGAAGGAGGAGATGATGATGATGTGATTACAGGAGACGGTGGGAACGATGTCATTGCTGGAGACAGTGGGAATGATAACCTCAGTGGGGGTTTAGGATGGGATACCATCACCGGGGGAACCGGAGAGGATACTATTTCTGGAGGAGAAGGATACGATAATCTAATTGGAGGAGATGATGATGATGTGATTACAGGAGAGAGTGGTAACGATACCATCATCGGAGGAACAGGTATTGACACCATTACGGGAGGAGAAGGTAATGATAATCTAATTGGAGGAGATGACGATGATGTGATTACAGGAGACGGTGGGAACGATGTCATTGCTGGAGACAGTGGGAATGATAACCTCAGTGGGGGTTTAGGAGAAGACACTATCTCAGGAGGAACAGGAGATGACACCATTTCTGGAGGAGAAGGTAATGATAGTCTAATTGGAGGAGATGACGATGACGTTATTACTGGTGAAATAGGAGATGACACCATTATTGGAGGAGAAGGTAATGACACCATCACTGGAGGAGAGGGATATGACATACTGAATGGAGATCAAGGTGACGATGTTTTAGCGGGAACCACTGCAGACTCACAGCAAACCGATGAAAAAGATGTGTTAACAGGGGGTTTAGGAAGCGATCGCTTTATCTTAGGGGATGAAATAGGAGTCTATTATGACGATGGTGATCCCTTGTCTCTGGGAGAGTCTGATTTTGCTCTGATTACTGACTTTGATAGTAGTGAAGACTTCATTCAATTACATGGTCCGAGAGAGTTTTATTACCTTGATTTGTACACCACATCAGGACAGTTAATTAATGCAGCGTTGATGTATGATCCTGGAGTAACGGCCCGTCGGGAACTGATCAGTATTATTGAAAACGTAGCGGTGGATCTAACCCTTGAGGATACTTCCTTTATCTTTGTTGAGGAGGAAAACACCCTAGCAACAACCCCTCAAGAAGTGATAACTCCTCTCTCTGTCATCACGGGAACCGGTGGGAAAGATGTCTTAACCGGAAGCGATGAAGATGATGTGATTACGGGGTTAGGGGGTCGAGATATGATTACAACTGGTGGGGGTAATGATCAAATCATCTATACCAGTATCAGCGATCGTGGAGATATCATCACTGATTTTGAGGTAGGTAGTGATGTTATCGTCATCAGTGAGTTATTGGATAGTGTCGGTTATAGCGGAGTTGATGCGATCGCTGACGGTTATTTAGGGTTTACGAGTCGTGGTGAAGATACCCTGATTCGTTTTGATGCTGATGGTAATGCAGGACCTGGATGGGCCTTTTCCATGATATTCGTTGAAGGGGTAACCAGTAGCGAACTCAATAACACCAGTAATTTTGTGTTTTAAATGCTTAAAATCAGGTTAGGTAAACGATTACTTAACCTGATTGATAATTTTTTCACCTGTACTTCAAAACAAGTTTATGAACACCATGAGACAACAAACTCAGTTAATTATCCCTAGTTTAGTAATCAGTTTATTGGGAAATTTTGCAACAGCCGAAGCTGCCATTATTAGCTATGATATACAAGGACAAATTGAAACAGGAGAAGATGCTTTCATGGAAGAAAGTTATTCAGGGACCTTCAGTTTTGATGATGTTTCAGGGGAGGTTGAATCTGTTACCTTTAATTTATTAGGATCAACTTTTACTGAAGCTGATGCTGATTTTACTCCCACAGTGGAATTTTTTGATGGGGACTTTTTGGGTTTAGATTATATGGTAACCGTAAGTGATCTTGACTTTCCTCTAGCTAGTTTTTCATTAACCAGTGGTTTTTTTAGTGTAGAAGATGCTCTATTTGACTATAGACCTCGTACGGGTATTGATGGTATTGGTAGTGTAACTTATTCTTTATCCTCAACTGCTTCTATCCCTGAACCTTCTGTTACTACCGCTTTACTTATATTGGGACTTTCTGGGATAAGTCTCTATAGAAATAAACAACAATAATCGAGAACATCAAACAAAAAATAACAACAGTTAGTTAATGAGTTTTTTCTACTTATTAACTAATTTTTTAATGGCTAAAGTAATCATCTCTATTTTATTCATCTAGACACAGTGACTACTTTTATTTGCTAAAATATTATTTTGGGCTAGTCTATTACTGCTTGAATCATGGTTAATTCTATTATAGCACAACGATATCAAATTTCTCATACTTTGGGAGAAGGCGGAACTGCTGTTACTTACAAAGCATTCGATTTACAGACTTCTCAAGCAGTTGCTATTAAAGAGTTGTCTTTGGATAATATTAATTGGAAACAAGCTGACTTATTTGAACAACGAGAAGTAAAGACATTACAACAACTAAACCATCCCAGAATTCCTCGGTATATTGATTATTTTGCTAGTGATGAGGAAGATAACTTTTACTTTCTTATCACATCTGGAAAGTCTTTGCAAGATTTTGTTGAAGAAGGAATTTTATTGAAAAAGTTTTACTTAGTTCAGGAATTAATTACAGGTAATAATTTATGGCAATGGCGAGAAAAATTATTAGAAGTTGATGAGAAAGAAATACAAGATATCGCAAAACAAATTTTAACTATATTGATTTATTTACAGAGTTTAATTCCTCCTGTTATTCATCGAGATATTAAACCACAGAATCTTATTTATACAGATAAGAAAGAGATATTTTTAGTTGATTTTGGAGCCGTACCTGATCAAGTTGCAAAAACAAGTTATGGAACTACTTTTGTTGGAACAGAAGGATATATGGCACCGGAGCAAGGAAGCGGTGGGAAGGTTTCCTTAGCGACCGATTTATATGGTTTAGGTGCAACATTAATCTATCTTTTATCAGGGAAAAATCCCTCAGAATTACCTGATAAAAAAATGAAAATAGATTTTAAAAAGGAGGTTAAACTATCTTATGATTTTGCTCAATGGTTAGATATTTTACTTGAGTTTTATCCTGACAATCGTTTCCAAAACGCTAAAATTGCTTTAGAGTCTTTAGAAGATCAATGCAACTTGAAAGACTATCTTCAAAAGAATTTTAAAAAACCACAATATAGTTCTATTAGTTTAAATAAGACGCAAGAATATTTAATAATTAATATTCCCTGTGCATTAAATCGTACAGGCTGGAATTATGGACTAGGATTATTCGGAATTAGCTTATACATTCTTATTTTTTTAATTCTTCTCATTATTACTATTTCCACTTACAATATTTACTGGCGCATTCCTTGTTTTATTTATGCAGTATTATTATTAATTCAGCCTTTTAAAAAAATTGAAGGTATAAAAATAGTAAAATTGGTGATTTTAGGAATAATCATATTACCTTTTTTTCTGAACTTAAATTATTCCATACTTGCTTCTTTTTCAATATTGACAATTGAAACTTTTTTGGGTTATTCTGTCAATCAGATTATTAGGAATTTATTATTTGATACTGAACTAGAAATCAATAAAGCTGGACAAATTTTTATGGAAGAAAAAAACATTTTTATATTGGAAAAAAGTAGACACTTATTCTTTAGAGAAATAGCGTATAATAATCTATTAAAATTACTCACCAGAAAAGAAAGACAATGGTTAAATGAGGAAATAGAAAGTTTTTTAAAAAATCAGTCTACTATTAGGTCTTTAATGAGATTAAAACCAATATTTTAGGGGTTTACACCAGTAACTGTTCACTGTTCATTGGTCAAAAAATTGCTATAATAAAGATCATATTATAATTAGCTAACTGTTATGATACCTTCCTATCGAAAAGACTCCCTAGAGCAAAATTATAAAATTCTTTACGAACTCGGCAAGGGAGCAATGGGAATAACTTATGCAGCAGAAGATATAAACACAGGCAAAAAAGTTGCTTTAAAAGTCATTTCTTTACAGAATATGACTGACGCTAAACATCTAGAATTATTAGAACGAGAAGTTACAGTTTTAAAACAGTTAAATCATCCTAATATTCCTAAGTATATTGATTATTTTCAATTAGAAGAAGATAAAAATTTATATTTAGTACAACAGTTAGTCCCAGGAAAAAACTTAAATAAACAAGTAGAAGAAGGACTTAGATTAACGGAACAGCAAGTTAAAGATATTGCTAAACAAGTTCTTACTATTCTTGATTATTTACATAACTTTAAACCTTGCATTATTCACCGAGATATTAAACCTCATAACTTGATTCGTTATGAGGATGGACAAATATTTTTAGTCGATTTTGGAGCAGTACAAAACGCTTATTATAACACTATTATTGGGGGAACTATTGGGATTGGAACCATTGGTTATATGTCCCCTGAACAACAAAGAGGTAAATCTGTTCCTGCATCTGACTTGTATAGTTTAGGAAGGACATTAATTTATTTATTAACTGGTCGTCCTCCTAATCATTTATTGGAACATAAAGAAACAGTTAATATTCAGGATATTCGTTCTTATATTCAAGTATCTGATGAATTTATCCAGTGGTTAGAAAAAATATTAGATCCTCATGTTGATGAGCGTTTTTCTTCGGCAAAAGAAGGATTGAAAACATTAATAAATTACAGGTTAATCAAAGAACAAAAATCAAGCAATATAAAATGGTTTAGTTGGTTAGGTTTAGGACTTGCTGGTGTTGCAGTAGCGACTTTTTCTTATAATTATAGATGGTTGATTTTAAATAGTTTAGGGTTTCCAGCACCTTTAGAAGTTTGTCAGAAAAAAGATACTATTATCGCATATATTAGAAGTGGTGGAAAATTTGAGAAAAGAGATTTTCATAAATGTCGAGTTTTCTCGAAGATCCGAAATAAGAAAAATATAAAAGAGAAAAAAGAGATAGTAGAATTATTAATTAATAATAGTGCTAAATATAATTATTAAATTCAAATTAACATTTATTTTTTCAAGATAAAATGGTTGATTTTTATTTAAAATAAAATTAATTAACCGAACCTTAATTAAAATTGAACTAATCTTAACCTTGCTAAAATATTGAGATTAAATTAGACTTTGTCAGGGATAACAAGCTTTTCCCTTCCATTAACCAAAAATTACTAAGAAAAACATAAAACTATGGCAATCTTTGTTGTTAACCAACTGGGTGATATTGATGATGGAGACCTAAGTAACGGTCTAACTACCCTGCGAGAAGCCATTAATGCAGCGAATGCTTCTGAGGGAAAAGATACCATTCAATTCAGTTTTAATACCTTTCCCCAAACCATTGAATTAATTAGTGAACTCACCATTACCGATACTCTCAATATTGTCGGACTCGGAGCGAATACGCTAAGTATCGCAGGAGATGGAACTTTTAATCTCTTGTCCGTCACTGATAACGTGAGTCTGCAATTAGAAAATCTCACCCTAACCAATGGATTAAACGGTGTTGTATTGGCAGATAATACCACCTTAAACGTTACCAATACCGTTATCAGCAATCATGTTGAAAATGCGATCGATGCTGATGACCAGAATACCATCACCATTACCAATAGCGATCTTATCAACAACGACGATGGTATCAACGCTGATAACGAAAATATTGTAACCATCAACAGTAGCAATATTCTTGGCAATGCTGGAGATGGTCTAAACCTCGATAATAACAACACAGTTAACATCGACAACAGTGATATTAGTCTCAGTGGTGATGATGGCCTTCAGGTGGAACTTAATAACACCGTAACCATTACCAATACACTTGTCAGTCTTAATGGAGACGAAGGACTCAACTTTGCTGACAATGGTAATACTTTAACAGTTGACACCAGTTTCTTTGTCAGTAATGTTAGTGATGGTATTGATCTTGATGATGATAATGTTGTTGACATCACTAATAGTGTTTTATCAAACAATGGTGATGATGGTTTAGAAGTCGATAACAATAACTTCGTTAATGTAACCAACACCATAATTACGGATAACGGAGAAGACGGAATCGATTTGGTTAACAATAACAATCTCGATATTACCAATAGCCTCATCAGTAACAACAATATTACTGGGGTCGAACTCGATAGCTTCAATACTCTTATCATCACCAATACCGATATCCTCAGTAATGGAGATGATGGGATTGGAAACGATGCTATTGACGATCCCTTAGTTATGGTGAATAACAACACCTTAACTCTCATTGACAGTTTCATCACTGACAATGATGGAGATGGAATTCAACTGGAAGATAACAGCCTTTTGACCTTTATCGACAACAATATTAGCTTCAATGGCGAAGATGCGATCGAACTTGGTGTTAATAGTGAAGAAGAAGTGGTTAGTGGCAATGTCTTGATTGGTAATGGTGATCCAGGTGTTCTACTTACTGGAAGTTTTCTCGGTGATGTTCTCTTCGGAGGTGCGGGAGACGATACCATTGATGGTAATCAAGGAAGCGATCTCCTTGCAGGATTTGCAGGTAACGATTTAATAGATGGGGGAAGGGGTAACGACGATCTCTTTGGGGGTGCCGGCGATGATACCTTACTCGGTGGTCAAGGCCGAGACGTACTTATTGGAGGTGCGAATAACGATCTTCTTGACGGTGGTAGCTACAAGGATCGACTACTTGGAGGAGCAGGAAACGATACCCTATTAGGAGGGAAAGCTAGAGATATCCTAATTGGAGGAGCCAATGATGATTTCCTTGATGGGGGTGCAGGTCAAGATGAACTAACTGGAGGAGTTGGCACTGATACTTTTGTTATTGCTATTAATCAAGGGAAGGATATCATCACTGACTTTACCTTAGCTCAAGGAGATGTCATCGGTTTAGCTGGTGGTTTAACCTTTAATGATTTATCCTTTGAAGGAAGTGATATTCTCAATCAAGGTATAACTTTGGCTACCTTGAGCGGTGTGGATACAACAACTTTAAATGAGTTGAACTTTGTTGTTGTTTAAGATAAAGGGCGGAGAGAGTTCCGCCCAAAGCACCTCATCAAAGCAGTTTTCATTTCTCCTTAATTGATTATTTTTTTTATTGCTATAATAATAATCTCTGGTTCATCTATCCAAACAAAATGACTACTTTTATTAGCTGTAATTTGACTAGAGTTTGATGATAGTGTTAGTAACTCCTCATGAATAATATCTCTCAGTTTATTAGCAGCTTTTAACGGTAAGCAAAATGTAAAAATAGAAGGATAAAAAAATGTTTTTGATTTAATGCTAATGAGGGGAATATTTCCTAAATTATTCGCTTTTTGTACCTGCTTGGCACTGGTTTCTAAATTCCAGATTTCTCTGGCCATAGTTAACCAATGTTTGGGATGATAAAAAGACTGTTTAACTATATTCAAACTGTCTCGTTTAAACTTTTTTAATTGAGGTTTAATTAATTCAAATACTCTCAAATTTCCTAACAATCTTATCAATCCTAATGTTGCTCCAAAAAATGACATCAGAAAACCTGAAAGAAAAAATAATTTTAATAATTTCACTGATAAAGGTAACTTTAACATTGCTTTTTCATGGAGTCCATCTGTTAAAATAATTCCACAAACTTTCTCAGGAAAATAATGAGCATATAATCTAACATTATAACTACCAAAAGAATCACCTACTAATAAATAGGGTGGGGAGACTTCTGCTTTTTTTAAAAGTTGATCTAATTCATAAACAATCTCTTGACTACACCGTTTTTTAGGACTCGAATCACTCCAACCATATCCTGGTCTATCATAGATAAAAACTTGAGTTATTTTAGCAATTTCATCCATTAAAAAATAACCTTCTATTCCCCCTAAACTATGATCAAACACCACTGTAATATCACCTGAACCTTTCTGGTAATAATGAACTTTATAACCTCCTAGATCAATTAATTTTCCTGGAGGAAGCTGTTGACACTTTTCCACAAATGTAGATAACCAATGATAGGTCATTGTTAGACTTAAAAAAATAAGTTTGAAATGATTAAATAAAAATTGATTATTCATATAAAAATCAGGTTTTAGTTATGAGAAAAGGAGGACAAGGTTAAAACACAATGTTAAACCCCTAAAAGGATTTATTTGTAGGGACATAATAATATTATGTCCTAATATCATAGCTTCTTACTTCTCACACCTCATTACTGATTGCTATAGTAGAATTAAGTTATAGTAAGGACGGGAGCAGATATGACTTCAACTATTTATAAATGGTCCATAGATGAATGGCACGAACTGGTTAAGTCTGGAGTATTAGAAGGTAAACCAGTTGAACTTTTGGAAGGAGATATCGTTCAGATGAGTCCAGAGGGGATCGAACATAGTTATACTAATCAATCGGTAAGTGATTACCTCACAGATTTACTGAAGGGACAAGCTTAC
The DNA here is from genome assembly GCA_051439445.1 of Crocosphaera sp. Taxonomy (GTDB): domain Bacteria; phylum Cyanobacteriota; class Cyanobacteriia; order Cyanobacteriales; family Microcystaceae; genus Crocosphaera. The sequence goes on along the minus strand of JBFRWG010000001.1, from coordinate 21,800 downwards.
ATAAGAGATGCTCATCCAATAACCTTGGATAATTCAGAACCAGAACCAGATATCGCTATCGTTCGACTCCCTACAACTATTTATCGTAATCATCACCCCTATCCTCAAGATATCTATTGGTTAATAGAAGTATCTAATAAAACTCTCAAAAAAGATTTAGAACAGAAAATAATTACCTATGCTCGTAATAAAATACCTGAATATTGGGTGATTGATTTGAAGAATAAAAAGGTGATTGTTCATACTCAACTCCAAGATAACCGTTACTCACAAATCACCGAATATACATCAGGAAAAATTATATCTCAAGCATTTCCTGATATCAAAATTGACCTAAAAAAATTGCTGCTGTACTGATTTTGATGTTGCTAAATATTTAATTGACAAAAAGTTAATTCAAGATTAATTATCTTAAGTTTATTATTCGTATTTTGTTGTAATTTAAAACTTTGTTGAGGAATATTTAGATTACGATTTATAATTAAAGCTTAAATTATAAGAAAGAGTTTAAAAAACTATGATTATAGCAAGTTAACACGCTATAATAGTTAAAGTTAATGTCATTAACTTTGACCACAAAATAAACCCATTTTTCTTTTTTCTGCAATATCTTAACAATGTCTTCCAATCAACCGCAACGGGAACCCCATTCAGCCTCTAGTTTAGAAGAAATTCGTGCGACACGCCTTGAAAAAGTAGAACAGTTGAAACAATTAGGCTTAATTCCTTATGCTTATCAATGGAAATCTACCCATGATGCTGCGACATTACAAGATAAGTATTCCAGTTTAAACGATGGGGAAGAAGTCGAAGTTGATATTGCGATCGCAGGAAGAATTATTGCCCGTCGTGTCTTTGGAAAACTGGCTTTTTTTAGCCTACAAGACGAAACCGGAAGCATTCAATTATATCTCGATAAAAAAGAAATTCAGGCACACATGAATGAGCTAGAAAGTGCCTTTAATCATCTCAAAAAATTAACCGATACAGGAGATATTATCGGGGTAAAAGGAAGTATCAAAAGAACGGAAAAAGGAGAACTTTCTGTTAAAGTCAAAGAATACACAATTTTAACTAAATCTATATTACCCTTACCTGATAAATGGCACGGTTTAACTGATACTGAAAAACGCTACCGTCAACGCTATGTAGACTTAATTGTTAATCCCCAAGTTAGACAAACTTTTCGTCGTCGAGCTCAAATTACTGCTTCCATTAGACGTTACTTAGACAACCAGGGTTTTATAGAAATAGAAACCCCCGTTTTACAGTCAGAAGCAGGGGGCGCAGAAGCCCGTCCCTTCATTACTTATCATAACACCTTAGAGATGGATTTGTATCTCAGAATTGCCACAGAATTACATCTCAAACGGTTAATTGTAGGGGGATTTGAGAAAGTATTTGAAATGGGAAGAATCTTCCGCAATGAAGGAGTGTCTACAAAACATAATCCTGAGTTTACCTCCATTGAAGTCTATCAAGCTTATGCTGATTATAATGATATGATGGAGCTAACAGAAGCCATTATCACCACCGCAGCAGAAGAAGTTTTAGGCACTTTAAAAATTACTTATCAAGGGGAAGAAATTGACTTATCACCTCCTTGGCGACGGGTAACAATGCACGATATTGTTAAAGAGAAAAGCCGGCTAGATTTTGAGGCATTTAAAGACTTTGAAACAGCAAAAAATGCCGTAAAAGAAGCAGGGTTAGAAGTACCTGAAACCTGTAAAACTTTAGGTAAATTACTCAATGAAGTGTTTGAGCAGACTGTAGAAGAAAGCTTAATTCAACCAACATTTATCCTAGATTTTCCTGTAGAAATTTCTCCTTTAGCTAAACCTCATCGTAGTAAACAAGGATTAGTAGAACGCTTTGAATTATACATTGTCGGACGAGAATTAGCTAATAGTTTTTCTGAATTAACTGACCCCATTGATCAACGAGAAAGACTAGAAAAACAAGCAGAACAAAAAGCAGCCGGTGACTTGGAAGCGCATAGTGTTGACGAAGATTTCTTAACTGCATTAGAATATGGAATGCCTCCCACTGGTGGTTTAGGAATTGGTATCGATCGCCTGATTATGTTATTAACTGATGCTGCAAGTATTCGGGATGTTATTGCCTTCCCCTTATTAAAAAGTCAAAGTGTTGCTATCAAATCTTTTGACTATGATGAAGAAAAAAAAATTCTCAGAGTTGAGTTTACAAATGGTGGGGTTTATCAATATCATGATCTTCCTAAATCTGTTTATGACGAGTTAGAAAAATCCCCATCCAAAGGACAGTATTTTAATGCTGAAATCAAGGATAAATTTGGCTTTGATCGGGAAAATTAAGATAGATAGTAGGGTGGGCAAAGGTTTTAGGTGTCTCATGACTTTACTAAATTGCCTAGTGCTATAGCGATCTCCTTTTGTAACTGTTGCGCTACCGTAGCAGTCTTCAATATATAGGAATGGCCTTTTATTACTGTTGCGCTATAGCAATAGTGATAAACATAAGTGTGATGGCCTTTTGTAACTGTTGCGCTACAGTAACAGTCCTCAACATAATGGGAGCGGCAAATACAGGAACTGCTTATTTGTTTGATATAGAGACAGGCAACCTCCTTGACACATTCAAAAAATCCGACCCCACAATTAACGATTGGTTTGGCTATTCTGTATTTATTAGTGGCACAAATGCCCTGATTGGGGCTGTTAATGACAAAAGTGGGTTAGGTAATGGGGCTGCTGCCTATTTTTTTGATACAGAAACAGGCTTCCTTCGCCATACCTTCCGTAATCCGACTCCTCAAGATATCGAAGACTTTTTTTGGCGTTTCCATGTCTATCAGTGGCACAAAAGCATTAATTGGGCTTCTCGTACTTCTAGTAACGCTGGATTAAGTGCAGTGGGTGTTGCCTATCTATATGGTACGAAAACAGGTATCATTTTGAGAGCAACTGAGCTACCAATAATTGAATCTGGACTTAACAATAAGAAGAAAGCCAAGCACCTATTTGCGGAGTTTGACTAATCAGGGTTTTCAATACTTCCAATTGAGGATAATTTTTGAATAAATCTTTGGGAGGTTCAAAGGGACCCAAAGGTTCTTTAATATAATATAATGTTGTCTCATCAGTCCAATGAGAAGCACAAGGATCTAACGTATCCACTAAATCAAATATCGCTAAATCTGCCCAAGTTATTGAATCTGTAATCAAAAAAGAAGAATTTTTGTTATTAGAGATCATTTGCTCAAACGTATTAAGATGAGTAGGGAAAATAATTTGAAAAAATTGATTAAGTTTTTCGACTTTTTCCTCCTCAGAACGCATGGTCATCACAAACCTTCCCTCTTTAGTTACTCGCTCAACATAACAGTCATAAAAAAGGTCTAATAAGTCTCGCCACCCATCAACCACCATATCAGATAAAGCAGCTTCAATGTCATTTGATGGGTACAAACCAGCCATCTTAGCAGCATAACGAGCAATGGCACAAGATTGACTGATAATAGTATCACCTACCATGAGAATAGGGACTTGTTCAAAGGGCAGTTTTCCCTCATCTAGCATGGCAAGATATTCAGTAAAAGGGATTCTTTGATCCTTAAAAGGAATTTCACCATAGACAAAAATAAGACGAATTAGTTCGGCTCGGCCTTTACCATCATTAAAATAAAATAAACTAGGTGTTTCTCTCACATTAGTGATGCTCATAGTTCATAAAAATATAGACTTTAAGGTGGGCAAATGAGAAGCATATATTAAAGTATCATAATGGTGGGCAAATCTGACCACCCTAAAACATTTTTTCATGGGGTATTAGCTTTAATAAATTTCTGGAAAATAGGTAAAACCATAGGAGGAATTTCATGTCCCATGTTTAATGTATGGTACTCTACGTTCGCATCAATGGCTGTTAATTCCTCTTTAGCCTTTTCTGCCATAATTGGAGGTACAATTATATCATTTTTACCATGAAGAATCAAAATAGGAGGAATAGGAGAGGCTAACTTTTGCGGTTGAAACTGTAAGTAACCACTCAAACTACAAATACCCGCTAACGGTAAATTAATTCCCACATCAAGTGACATCGCACCCCCTTGAGAAAACCCACTTAAAATCGTACGAGAGAGGGGAATATCTGTATTTTCTTCTAGAGAAAGTAACCAATCTTGTAAGAGTTGACGACTTTCTTCTATCCCTTGATGTTCTTGGGTTTCTAATGCATACCAAGCGCGTCCCCCAGGAACTTCTGGATGGGAAAAAGGCGCATTAGGAAACAATAATTGATAGTCAGGAAGGGTTAACATAGAAGATAAAGGGGCTAAATCTTCGGCATTAGCTCCCCAACCATGTAACATGACTAAAAGATTTTTAGGGTCGCTATTTTGGGGTTTAATAGAAATGGCGTCTAAAGACATAAAATTTCCTTAACAATTAATTCTCAATTCCTTTAAGTTCCCAGGTTCCTCCATCAAATATTTCTAATAATTGTTGATGGTATTGGGTTAAGGTTGGACGATGTCCAACACTAATATAAGTGGTTCCTATGTGGGATAATTCTTGATACAATCTCTCTTCATTTTTCACGTCTAAAGCACTGGTGGCTTCATCTAGAATAGCATAACTAGGTTGGGTTATTAAAATGCGAGCAAAAGCCACTCTTTGTTGTTCTCCTAATGATAAGACATTTTCCCAATTTTCTTCTGCATCAAAACCCTCATTAAATCTGCTTGCTAAGTCAGGTAAATTAACAATTTTTAACACCTTTTCTAACCTTTGATCTGAGGTATCTAACTCTTTATCTTCGATGTTTTTTTCCGTATTAGGATACAATAATTGTTCTCTTAATGTTCCTAAAATCATGTAAGGTTTTTGCGGTAAAAATAAGATGTCTTTAGCCTCAGGACGATAGATTATTCCTTTTCCTGAATTCCATAATCCAGCAATTGCTCTTAATAAGGAACTTTTGCCAGTTCCACTGGCTCCCATAATCAATAAATTATTATGCTCAGAGACATCTAAGGAAACATCTTGAATTAATATCCTCTGAGAATTCGGAGGCCGTAAAGTAACATTTTCTAGAGAGATATCTAAAACTTCCTGGTCATACTTACCGAAGGTACAAGTATGAATAAAAGGAATTTTTTCTCCTGTCGTCTCCTTTATTTGTCCCTCCTCTTGTTGTAAAGATATTTCTGTCGTCTCTGTTGTTTGTTCCTGCTCATTTTGTAAAGACATTTTTATGTGCTTTTCTTTCAAGGAGAAGGGATTTAAGGATTCATAAAATTCTCCTAAACGGTTGATACTAGCAGCAAATTCTGTGATACTTTGAATCTGATTAGTAATTAAAGAAAGTGCGCCTAATACCTGGAAAAATGCAAAACTTGTTTGCCCAATCGCACCGAAATCTACTTTTTCTTGTAAGTATAATGGGGCAATAATAATATAAGGAATTAAACGAGGGAAATATTGGTATCCTGATTGGAATAAACTAATAATTGATTGCCAAATAATTAATATATCAAAGTTTTCAATAGCTGCTATTAATTTATCAGTAACCTGTTTTCTTTCTACAGCTTCTCCGCGATAAAAAGCAATGGATTCTGCATGATCTCTTACCCTTACCATCCCGTAACGGAAGTTAGCTTCTAAACGTAATTGATCATAGTTAATACTAACTAAACGACTGCCTAAAGTTAAAGCAACTGTGGTCCCAAAAATAGCATAAATGATCAGTCCTCCAGTTACTTCTTTGGAAAGACTATATAAGATAGCTGAAAATGATAATAGGGTTAAAATTGAGTCCAGGATATCGATTAAAAAATCAAGGGTTACAGTAGTAAAAGATTTAATATCTTGAGTGATTCGTTGATCGGGGTTATCCACTTCTGTATTAATTGAATTAGAATCTAATTCGTAATAAGCACGATGATTAAAGTATTTATTTAAGAAGTGTTCTGTTAACCATTCTCGCCACATTAAACCTAGTTTGAGTCTCGCATAACGATAAGCAACAATAATAGGAAGAGCCACCACTAATACCAACCCATAAATGATCATAAAATTCCAAAAAGTATCGGCATTTTTTTGATTTAAGGCTGTATCAATGAAACGGAAAGCATAACTTAAAATTACATTTAAGCCATTAACCACTAAGAGAAGAAATAATAATAATCCTAATAATGACCATTGTTTCCACTTATCTCCTACTTTTGATTTTTGTGAAATAAATATAACTCCACTAATAATAATAACGATAAGAGCAATATAAGGAAGAGGTGATTTCAAAAAACCATTAACTCTGGTTACCAAACCTCCTGCAACTTCACCGAAGAAATCAGGAAAAAGAATATTACTTAATAAAGTTAACCCAATAGTTAAAAAGAAAGCTAAACTAACAACAGTAAAGACAACAACGACAATCAAACCTAAAAATATCCATGTATTTTTAGTGATATATTTTGCTTTCTTTCTTAATTCAGTATTACTGTCTTCTCTGTAAGTTTCTGGTACAGTAGGGAAAAAATACGGTTGTGCCGTTTCTATAAAATGAAGAACCAGTTGACGATTAAATTGAAAACGAGTTTGAGGCATTTTATTGTTTGAACTCAGATATAAGTCGTTAGATTTTTTAATAAAATAAGCTGACTAGGGTCACCATATAACATCATAACCCAACTCAACAAAACATTGCCGAGGATGGGTTGGGGGAACTACAGTTTTTCGAGATAACTCACAATTTTTTTATACCCTAACCCACCACAATGGGTCTTCTCCGTGTCTTATTGCAGTTTAATACACTCTAAATTTATCTTACTAATTCCTCCTGCGTGGGCTTAATATTATTAATTCTGACCGAAAAAAGGGTTTCAAGTCTACCCTTTCAAGGGGATGAAAAGTAGTCGAAGGATGGCGAGGTCTCCTCGCCATATCCAATCGACCAAAAGAATAAAAATCTTCCTTATCTCAAGCCTCCAACTTGAGGGGTCGGTAATTCGCCCATTCTAAATTCTAAATTCGCGCATTCTCATTGACTATTTTAGATAACCAAGGTTCTTGTTTTTTAGACTCAGCGATCGCCCAAACATTTAAACTGATACAAACCGTTGCTAAAGCTAATAAAATAAAAGTGGGTGCTTGAATAACTCCTACAATCCACCAACTGGCAACATGAAGGGATAACGTAATAGCAAATAGGGTAGCTATGCTGACTGAAGTTAATAGCTTAATAGGAGACGGTTTAGTAACGATAAAAATTAAACTTAATAAGGTTGCTAATAAATTTGCAGGGACTAAAAAAGCACAGATACTAATACAAGAATTGCGAGAAAATTCAGTAATGGATATAAGATCAAACATGAATTTTACCTGATAGATAATTAAGCAAAAGGTTTATAGATGACTGGCATTGTATCATAGTTTTGCTCATCATACTCTCAATAATAATTCAAAATACTTTTTCAATCATTACCATAACCTTTTTTCAATTATCGATAATCAGATAAATTTAGTCCCGTAAAAAAGCAGCATCTACTTCAGGAATAGAAGGATTAATACTCATCCCCGAGCCTAATTCAAAACCGGCTGGGGTCGTTAAACGGGGCCTGATTTGACAATACCAATGTAGCTGAGGTTCTTCTGCTTTATAACGGGCTGCAGTATTAATTACATAATTGTAATCAGGGTTATTTAATTTATGATATAAACGACTTAAACTATCTTTTAATATTGTGGCAAAAGCTGTTTTTTCTTCAGGAGTAATACTACCAAAATCAGCTTGATGATTTTTGGGCATAATCCAAATTTCGCAAGGAAATTCAGCAGCAAAAGGAACAAAAGCTACAAATAAATTATTTTCTGTAATTATTCTTATTTTTTTCTTTATTTCAAATTCTAAAATATCACAATAAACACATCTGCCCCAATGATCAAAATAGCGTTGAGCCTCAGCTTCTTGAATACGACGATGACTGGGTACAATGCTTGTAGCAATAATTTGAGAATGCGGATGCCGTAAAGATGCACCGGCTGCTTTACCATGATTACGAAAGATAATAACCATCATTATTTCCTTATCTTCCATCAATTTTAAGTACCGTCGACGATAGGTTTCAATAATTAATTCAATTTTCCTAATAGAGAGAGTCGCAATTGTTTGTTGATGCTCAGGACTTTCGATGACAACTTCATGATGACCATAACCCGGCAGAGTCATATAAATCCCCTCAAGATTCCGTTGAGGATTTTCATGAAAATTCAAAGCAGGAAACTTATTTTGAACGACTCTAGTTTGCCAAGATTCTTGTTGACGATCCTGCATCTCTAGGAGGATTATTTCTGATTCTTTCTCCTTGTGTTGACAGAAAGGACAATTTTCTTGTGAGTGATCTTTTAAAGAATGCTCTTGACTTGCTTGTTGAAAATCTTGAGGTCTTTTGCGACGACTCGGTGCATAAATTACCCATTCTCCTGTCGCTTTGTTAAGGCGAATTTGTCCGTTTTCCATAGCGCATTCACATAAGAGTAATAAATTGTAGCTATTTACACCATCATAAGGGATAACGGACCAAAGGAACTGTTAGTTATGATTGATTTCTTAAAAATATGAGCAGTTTTCAAAATTCTATATAAACTAAGGGAAGGATAAATAATGAGCCTAACCATAATATTACTGATTTCGCCATGACCTATACAACTCAACAACTGATTCGTATTCTTGATCAAGAATTAAAGGCCACTTGGAGAGGAGAGAGAGTTGTCTTATCCTGTCACGATCGCATTAATAATCCAGTGATTGCCAAAGCCCTAAACAGCGATAAAATGAATCAAGTGTTTGCTTATCAAGATTTTCGTCGTCAAATTCATAAATATCAGATACAACATAGAATATCAGGACTCATTTGGCGTACCTGTACCTATCAAGCAGAATCTATCAGCTATCCTGAATTACATAACCAACTAATTGCTGTCCCAGGAGATAAAGAAAAATTAATAAAATCTAAAGAAACTGTGATCAATTTTTGGTGGAAAACGACCAAAGGCATGAAGTTTTGGTTATCGGCCCATCGTCGTCGTCCTATTTCCTCTGATTCCATTGAAGATTTTATTGCCGAGGTTGAATGGGCAGAAATTGATGCAGCCAGAAACGAATTATACTTAGGATTATGTTGGGGAAGTCCTCAAGACTATCAATATCAATGGGCAAAACCTGACTCTGGTTGTCATCGTATTATTGCAGCAGTCAATGAACCGAGTTCTATTAAAGTTTAGTTAGGGTTTATTGTCGATAATATCCAACATTAAAATAGCGATCGCTTATCAGTCTTGAGCGTACACTGTAATGATTGATTAATTTCAACCACATCTAGGAAACTTTATGAATGAATTAGCCCAAACCATTAAACAACTTGATGATCAACTCTCAAAACGTCCCATTGCTCTTGATCCAGGAGGCTATTTTATTATTTATCTAGATCGAAAAAATAGCTTGATTTGTGTCAAACATTTTACTAATATTATTAATGAAAAAGGGCTGGCAGTTGACCCAAAAACAGGAGAAGTTATTGCTGCAAGAGGCAAAACAAATCGTACTGCGGAGACCCTTTTTACGGGACGTAGTGCTAAAGAATTATGTGTTAAAGTAATCGAAGAAAATTCAGATTGTCCTATGACAATGTTAGATCATGCTGCTTATTTAGGAAGGGAGTTGATGAAAGCAGAAATCTCATTAATTCAGGGAACAGAATATATCCAAGATTGATATTGTATTTGGAGAAGATTGGGGAACAAAAGTCACGGTCAAATGTCGTAAAGATAGTGATGAAAATCAAAACATGATTACAGAATTATGGATTAATCTTAAAGGTGAAATTGACGACAATACCTTAATCGAGGATCTAATTAAAGATTCTCCTACAACCTCTTTAGGCTCTTGTAAGGGAGAAATTGTCCAGCCCCAGTTAATGAAGCATAAACTCTCATAATAGCTAAAGATAGCTTATAGAGATAAGTCTATAAGCTATCTCAATGAGGTCAATACTTTTGAAAATGTGATAGAATTGTTCAAAATAAATTCACAAACAATTATGGAAATTTATCCCAGTTTAGTAACAATTGCTGCTTTAGCCCTTTATTTAATAATTACCCTCAATGTTGGCCGTACTAGGGCTAAGTATAAGGTCATTCCTCCTGCAACTACAGGCGATCCTAATTTTGAAAGAGCATTAAGGGTTCAACAAAATACTTTAGAACAAATGGTATTTTTCTTACCCTTATTATGGTTATTTTGTTTTTATATTAACCCAATTTGGGGAGCAGGAATCGGTACATTTTGGGTGATTGGCCGTATTTTATATGCCGTAGGATACTATCAAGCTGCTGAAAACAGAACCCTCGGTTTTGGAATTAGTTCTTTAAGTAGTTTAACCTTGTTAGTTGGTTCTTTAGTTGGCATTATTTTGGTTTTTACAAAATAATCTAAAACAAGTAAAAGTAACAAACACTTTGACAAGGTGTTTGTTTTTTATATAATATAAAAGCTGTTATTTTGAAAAAAATGAAACCCCTATTTATTGTTTTAGAAGGAATTGATAAAGCTGGAAAAACAACACAGGCTGAGTTACTAAAAACCTATTTTGTCAAGGGAGGCAATGCAGCTATTATTAGTTCTGAACCCACCGACGGTATCCTTGGTAAATTAATTAGAAAATCCCTGCAAGGTTCGATTTTTGCCATTAACAATAAAGCTAGATTTGATGAACAAATGGCTTATCTATTTGCGGCTGATAGACATTATCATTTATACAATGATGTAAATGGAGTCTATAAATTGATTGAAAAAGATTACTCTCATGTTATTGCAACTCGTTACTATTTTTCATCTTTAGCCTATAATTGTAATAATCAAGAAGACTATGACTTTGTTTATGGTTTAAATAAACGATTTCCTAATCCAGACATAGTTATTTATCTGGATATTCCCTTAGATATTGCTTTATCTCGTCTCGAAAAAGCAGCTTATCAAGAAGTTTATGAAACTCAAGAAAAATTACAACAAGTTAGAAACAACTACCATAAAATTTTTCAATCTTATCAAGGAAAAATGTTAAAGTTAAATGCAAATCAAACAAAAGAAGATATTCATCATCAAATTATTAATTATCTTGAAAAACAGTTTATATAACTTGTCACAATCTAGAAGTTTGTGTTACTCTTCTAAAAGATATATAAACTAAATTTAAAATGAAAAATTATCTTTCTTATTTACCCGAAAAAACTTATCAAGGCTTAAAATTTGCTGATAGTCGGTGGACAGCTTTACGAAATAATACTTTAACCATACCAGCAGTAATAACAAGCAGTGATGACATTTTACATGAGTTGGATGCAGATATTATTATAGCGGGAGGAACCCTAGGCATTTTAATCGCTACTACTCTACAAAAGCAAGGGTATAAAGTAATTTTAATCGAAAAGGGTGTCTTAAAAGGAAGACAGCAAGAATGGAATATTTCTCGTCAAGAACTAGAAACCTTTGTGGAACTTGACTTATTATCCATCTCAGAACTCGAACAAGCGATCGCTACCGAATATAATCCAGGAAGGGTCAGTTTTTATCAAGGATATGAACTCTGGGTTAGAGATATCCTTAATATTGGGGTTGATCCTGTTTTTTTATTAGAAACTTTAAAGCAAAAATTTTTATCGGCCCAAGGAACTTTATTAGAAAATATCCCTTTCACCACAGCTTCTATTCACCCCAATGGTGTGTTAGTGAAAGGGGGAGAAACTACCCTTAAATCTCGGTTATTAATTGATGCAATGGGACACTTTTCTCCTATTGTGCAACAAGCAAGAAAAGGAAAGAAACCAGACGGAGTCTGTTTAGTTGTGGGTAGCTGCGCACAAGGCTATATCAACAATGAAAGTGGAGATTTAATTGCCTCCTTTACCCCTGTCATAAATCAATGTCAATATTTTTGGGAAGCCTTTCCAGCAAGAGAAGGAAGAACAACCTATTTATTTACTTATGTAGACGCTCATCCTGAGCGTTTCAGTTTAGAATTTTTCATGGAAGAATATCTAAGATTACTCCCAGAATATCAAAATATCGAATTAGAAACACTACAATTTGAACGGTTTTTATTTGGCTTTTTTCCTGCCTATGAAAATAGTCCTTTAAAAATGCCTTGGAATCGAATCTTACCCATTGGAGATAGTGCAGGAGGACAGTCTCCTGTTAGTTTTGGTGGGTTTGGTTCCATGGTTCGTCATTTAAAACGGTTAACCTTGGGAATCGAAGAAGCATTAAAAGCTGATAGTTTAGATAATAAATCTTTATCCCTATTGCAACCCTATCAACCTAATATTTCCGTGACCTGGTTATTCCAGAAAACCATGAGTGTTGGTATAAAGCAAAACATTTCTCCTAATCAAATTAATGAGTTAATGAGTGGTGTTTTTCAAGTCATGGATAAACTGGGAGATGATGTTGTAAAACCCTTTCTACAGGATGTTATTCAGTTTCAGCCCTTAATGAAAACTTTACCTCTAGTTAACCCTAAATTAGTTCTGCCCATCCTACCCCAAGTAGGAATTAACCCTTTACTCAATTGGTTAGTACACTATATCAATCTCGCAGCCTATACTGCATTCTATCCCGCAGGAACCCTAGTTCAACCCATAATAGACAACTTATCCTCCAAACAACAATATTATTATCATCGTTGGTTAGATGCCTGGAAATATGGCTCAGGAAAAGATTATAATTAATTAAAAAGATGAACTGAAATTGAAGTTAACAGCCATGAAAATTTTAGATCATAAACAAGTTAGATACTGTAACTTAGTTAAGCGTCAGCAAGAAACCATTGAATATTTACCTGGTTTAATCTTTAAGAATAAACTATTTATCAAAGATAAAAGTTTTCTAATTCAACAGCAAAAAGAAGCACAGGACTATGGAAAAACACAGTTTTTAGAACATAAAGGACAAAAACAATATTTGTTATTAGAAGATATTACTGGGTTTACCATTTGGACAGAAAACGATCAGGTAGAAGTATGGGAAAATGAACCTCAAAATTACTTATCAATGCTAAAAGATATAGAAAAACTCGTTGAAAAAATGCGAGGTGATCAAGGTTTAGAAATCAAAGATCGTCGTTATCGTCTTAAATTCTATAAGAAGTGTTTTGTTGGAAGTGAATTGGTGAATTGGTTAACCCAAAACTTATCAATATCTTCAGAAAAAGCTATTAAAATAGGACAAACATTGATTGATAAAAAAATTATTCATCATGTCCATAATCAACATGACTTTGAAAATAAATATCTCTTTTATCGATTCTATTTAGATGAATAATTAAAAAAATTGAGATAAGATAGTAAGATAGATACGGTTAGTACATAATCCTAATATGCAGTCTTTTTTACAAGAAACCAATAAACCTGATCACAAAATTAACTTAGCAAAAGCAGCATTGATTTATGCTAAATATGAGTATCCAAAACTAGAAATTAAAGATTATCTTAATATTTTAGATAGTCTAGCTCAAAAAATAAAACATAATCTACCTAAAAATTTATATCCCTTAAAAGTTATTAAAATTATTAATCAATATTTATTTGAAGAATTAGGATTTATAGGTAACAAAGATGACTATTATAATCCTTGTAATAGTTATTTGAACCAAGTGATTGATAAAAAAAGAGGTATTCCTATTACTTTATCCGTTGTTTACTTAGACATAGCTAAAAGACTCAATTTTCCCATGGTTGGTATAGGAATGCCGGGACACTTTTTGATTCGTCCTGAGTTTGAAAATGTTGGAATTTTTGTCGATGTTTTTAATCAAGGAGAAATTTTATTTAAGGAAGATTGTGAGTTAAAATTGCAAGAAATTTATCAACAACCTGTTAAATTGGAACCTCATTTTTTAACCCCTGTTAGTAATCAACAAATCTTAGGGAGAATGTTGAGTAACTTGAAATATATCTATCTCAATCGTCAAGAATATCCTAGAATGTTGAGAATTATAGAATTACTACTGCAACTCTTTCCTAATCATCCCATCGAAATACGGGATCGTGGTTTACTCTATTATCAACTACGACAATGGGAAAAAGCTAGTAGGGACCTACAATTCTATTTATCGATTCTACCCACAGCCCAAGATGCTGATGCAATCCGTCAACTTTTACAAAAAATGAGCTAAACTAAAGACAACTATTCCATAGCGTTTACACTTAAATCCCCAAGACTGTAGCACAAGCATCCCGGTTGTTACAGCCTGGAAGTCTGTGTTACTGTTCATCTATATCTTAATCCTAATTTTAAAGGCTGTGTTTATAAGTATTGTCATTCCCACTTACAATCGTCAACCAATTTTAGAAAAATGTCTGCGTGCTTTAGAAAAACAACAGTTTACTGATGAAAAAATCAAGGGTTATGAGGTCGTTTTAGTCGATGATGGTTCCAATGATCGAACCTTGGAATGGTTAGATGAAAACAAACCATACTTTCCCCATGTTTGTGCTTTTCCTCAAAATCATTTAGGACCAGCAGCAGCCAGAAACCTAGGAGTAGAAAAGGCAAAAGGGGATATCATCATCTTTATTGATAGTGATTTGGTGGTAACAGAAACTTTTTTACAATCTCATGCTAATAAATTAGTTGAAGGAGAGAAAAAGTTAGGCAGCGATCGCCTTTTTACTTATGGCGCAGTCATTAATACTTGTAACTTTGAGCATCCTACCTTAGAACCTTATAAGATAACAGACTTTTCTGCTGCTTATTTTGCAACAGGAAACGTTGCTATCGCCCGTAAATGGCTAGAAAAAGCCGGGCTATTTGACATCTCCTTTCAACTTTATGGATGGGAAGATTTGGAACTGGGAGTAAGATTAAAAAAGTTAGGACTTACCTTAATTAAATGTCCCCAAGCTGTGGGCTATCATTGGCATCCTCCTTTTAATTTAGCACAAATTCCTAACTTAATTGATAAAGAAATACAACGGGGAAGAATGGGGGTTTTGTTTTATCAAAAACACCCTACGTTTGAAGTTCGTTTAATGATACAAATGACCTTATTGCATCGAATTTTATGGGGAGTTTTATCTTTAGGAGGAAAATTAAATGAACGAAGTTTAGCCCCTCTCCTGCAATGGTTAATTGATCAAGGGAAACCTCAATTAAGTCTAGAAATTGCCCGAATTTTTCTCAACTGGTATAACGTTAAAGGGGTTTATTCAGCTTATCAAGAGATGAAAGAGATCAATGGCTAAAAATAGGTAACTCATTATAGCAATTCCCATACTTGCAAAGTATGCAGCCCCATTTTATTCTCTCCTGACTCGGAAACTCCTGTTATTCTGACTTCTTCTTGAATTGAGAAAGAAATAAAGTATCTCCTTTAAAAATCAACTCTTTTTCCAACAGAGATGTTTTCTCTAAGTTGTCAAACTTGTGTTTATCACTTTCTAAGAGAAACACACCACTAAACCTTGATTGCATCTGAGAAATATCAGTAGTATCTAAAGTATAATCTATGATAATTTTTACATTTGAATCAAGTCCATAAACTAAAGGGACTAAATATTTAACAGGAGTTACAACCACAAGGATAGGAGTGTTTTCTTGATTAATATAATTAGCAATCGGAGGAATTTGTTCACCAGAAGTACGTTTATGTAGAGAACCAGGGGCTGGAGAATTGAGTAAACAAGAGACAACTCCTCCTGTTATGAGAATAACAGTGATCAATCGCCATAATTTTGATAGCCAAGTTTTATTAGATATTTCATGACTTTTAATAGCAAGCAGATAAGCAACAGAAATTTCAACCCCAATAAAAAGAGGGATAAGATAACGGGGTACGATCCCGCGAATACCACCAGAAATTATATCTGGTAGAATTGTCGTTCCGATATTTACGAAACACAATAATAAAATAAATGACCACACTCGCCACGATGTTTGCCGAACTAGAAAATAGAAAGAATACCCCACTATTGATAAAGTAAATGGAATCAAAAATCTTGCCCAAGGAATATGAGGAAAATTGGATTCAGGATACCATAAACGAAAATACCAGAAATCCATAAATACACTAACAAAATTTTGAGTGAACATGGAGATATATAAATTAAAACCATAACTACTGTTCACCCAATTTGAAGCACTTTTAAAAGAAGATGCATTACTAAGGATTAGCAATAACCAAGGGATAAATATCAAGGTAGCAATTAAAGAGGTAATCAAATAAGATAGGAATCGTTTACTAAGTCGAAATCCCTCAATCAACAACATATATATTCCTTGGGCTATGGCAATAAAGATATTCACTAAATAAGTATATAAACTTATCGTTAGACTGAGTCCATAAAATAGCCAACTGTTCCTGTTATTGAGTCTTATTGCCCTTAATAATAAGGCACTAGATAATAAAATTTCTACCATCCATAAACTATACATTCTTGCCTCTTGAGCATAGATAACGTGGAATGGAGAAACAGCGATGATACCCATTGCCATCCAGCCCACAGCAGGGGTGTTAAATAATTCTTGACATAAGAAATAAATACAAGGAAATACCATTAAACCGATCACTGCCGATAAGCTGCGGATCGCTTCTGGCGAACTGCCAAACACCTGACTCCAGAATCGTGCTAAGATGAAATAAAAGGGCGGATGGACATCTTTTTTGTACAAATAACTAATCATATCACCGAAGGTTTTATCTGAACCAACGCTGTAGTATTTCAAAATTTCATCCGGTGTCGTTACTTTTTGGTGTATCCCATTAAATACTTCCTCAGAAGTGTAACCAGAGATTGCAAGTGACGTTAATGCTTCATCGTTCCAATAAACTTTTGCCCCTAAATTACTAAACCGAAAATAGATACCCATGACTAATAAAATGACAATGAATATGTGAAAAGAACTCAGCAATAATTTTTGTGCTTTCATGATTTTTTGAACCAGATTTTATCTTTTCTGAAAAATAGGGTTAGGGTTCACAAGTCAAAAGTCACTCATTTTTACCTCTTTCTAAACCAAGAGTATTCAAAAAATGATCATTTTTTTATTGTTTCCTCATATAATGAGGAGACTTTGGGCATATTGTCAACTTTTGCCTTTTTATTTTTGCATGAGTGACTTTGCCCAAAGGGCGCGGTAATCTAAGACTGCTCGGTTAATGAGATTATCCGCTTTTGATAGGGATGGGGAAGAACAAGCAGAGGGGCAGAAAAAATATAACAATTGTTTGATTCTCCCCACAGTTCATCTATCCCCTTTTAATAATTAATTTTTCAAATAGAAATTTTGAGGAATAATTTGGATTTTTTCCCAAGCAGTAATGGCATGATAAAGGGTTTCTGCTAATACAGTATTAGATTTTTCAGTTAAGTGAACTGTATCGGTAAACATGGGAGTGGGAAAATTAGAATTACTTTGATAGAAATTCAAAACCTTAACATTTTTAGGATAAGCCTTTCCCAACTGTTGTGTGGCTTTGACAAACTCCGTATAAGCTTTAGGAAACTTCTCAACATATTCCCTTCCTAAACGATCGCGGACAGCTTTCTCATCAGAAGAAAGTTTTTCAAGAGGACGAGACGTAATCTCTGGTTGAATGGCTAACACCACAGGGACACCCATTTTAGCAGAGAGTTGAATTAAGCGTTTCTGGTTTTCTCGATAACGAGTAACCCGACGTTTCAACTCATCTTCATTCTCAGGTAAATAGTGTTTTAAAGCCTTGCCCTCACTATTAATAGCCAAGGTAGTATCCACAACAGGACGAGTATTTTTGGACGGATTCGTAAAAGAATTATAGGTTCTGACTAACCCAGTATTTTGTATCCATTCACCGGCGGAAAAATTGAGAGAATTTTTAAAATGTCCCTTAGCATCTGCCAAAAATTCATCAATATGAGGAATATCGGTTTGCGGCTTATGACTGGGTAACATCATATCCCCATAGCCATCCAACACCACGATTAAATCAGGTTGGTAGGGTAGGATTTTAGTCGCTAATTTTGCTAATTGATTCCCCGACGTATAGCCAGGAACCGCAGCATTAATCACCCGATAATTCCCTTCGCGAATTTTGGGGGGTAACTTCATTAACTGTTGCCGTGACGGAACAAAAAAGGGAAACACATCGGGACGATAACTAGACGGTGAACTTTTCTGTTGCTTGACCCGTTGTTGCAAGCGGGCTTCTAATCGATGACTGATGGTACTGTTGTTATTAGGGTTTAATTGTCCAAACGCTGTCGAACCCCCCAAAACAAAAATACGAATCTCATTCTTTGGTTTGGCAACAGGAACTGGATCATTATCCCGTAACCCCTGTTCATTGATGTAGAAAAATTCACTTTTCTGGGGACTCAAAAATTCATAACCCGTTGTTGAACTGCGTTTCATGGTCAACTGACCCTGATTTTTCAAGCCTTCGATAGGTTGATTGCTGGCAGTACGAAATTGTAGCTTATACGCCTCTATCAGAGGGGATGTCCCTTTGGTCTTATCCCCTTGTCCCGTCATCCCTAGATAGGTTTGGGCCAGAAATTCTGAGAGAATAATTAAAACAGGTATAGCAACGATAATGGCAAATAAGGATATCTTAGGGCCAGTTTTTCCCTTGTTATAGTAAGAATTATTGTAATAAGAACTGTAAGAACGGGTTTTCTTCGGTAATTTCAGCATTTAATATTGCCTCTATAAAAATAGGTTTACAAAATTATTGGTCAAACCTTAGCATTGAATTGGGTTGAGAATCCAGTTAACATTCTCGAAATCCGTTTCCTCCAAAAATTGACTGATTCTTAGTTTAACCATCATTGGTAAAATTTATGTCTTATAAGTTGCTGTTTGTTTGTTTAGGTAACATTTGCCGTTCCCCCTCGGCTGAGAATATTATGAATTATCTAATCCAGCAAAAAGGACTAGACGGCCAGATTATCTGTGATTCCGCCGGAACCTCCAGTTATCACATTGGGGCCTCCCCAGATCGACGAATGCGATCGGCGGCTTCCCGTCGTGGCATACAACTGGTGGGAGAAGCTAGACAGTTTGACGTATCTGACTTTGAAAAGTTTGACCTGATTTTAGCAATGGATCGTTCCAATTATCAGGACATTTTACGATTAGATCGAAATAATGTTTATCGAGACAAGGTCCGCTTGATGTGTGACTATGCCTCTCGATATCAAGACAAGGAAGTTCCTGACCCTTATTATGGTGGCGAAGCAGGGTTTGACCATGTTATTGATTTATTATTGGATGCTTGTGATGGATTGTTAGAAGAAACGATATCTCGTTTAGAAAAGTAGTTTGCATTTTACCAGGATTTATGAATGACCAATCAAACAATTTTGAAATTTCTGACAGCAATAGCATGGAAAATCCCATCGACACAATAGGCGATGCTATCTCAGGAATACCCAAAAAACTGTGAGCGAGAAATAGCCACTTCCTTTTAAGGGGTGGCAGTGGAGCGAACGGGGATTTTAATCCCCCGTATCTAACCTAAGTTTATCGATATATTTTTCCAAAACTTGTATCATAGTTTTATCTTTGTGTTGTCTATAAAGTCTGAGTAATGATAATCTTTTCTTACTTAATCTAATTGTAAAGTTCTGCTTAATTATATTAGTAATATCATGGCAAAACCTTATAATAATAGTATGAACTATCAAACGCAGAAAATATTATTAACAGGGAATGTAGATGATGAAGTTCACGCTTACCTTTTATGGTGCTGTGAGCAATCAAATAAGCTATATAATTCTGTTCTATTTGCAATTCGTCAAGATTACTTTGAAACCTGTAATTATAAAACTTGGTTTGATAAAAACGATAATTACCGAAGAAGTCCTCGTTTAAGACGGATTAAAATCAGTTATGCTCAGTTATGTAAGCAGTTCAAAGATAATGTTCATTACCAAGCTATAGGAGGTCAACAAGGACAACAAACCATTAAATCAGTAGTAGAAGCAATAAAAGCGTATAACGAGCTTTTACCAATGTGGTTTAACGGAGAATTAAAAGGTAAGCCTAAACTTCCTAGTTATCGTAAAAAAGGTGTATATCAAGTTACTTTTACTTCTCAAAATATTCGATATAAATCATTACAAGGATGTTGTTATTTACCTATTGCTAATTCTCAGAGAAAGGAATTAGAAACCCCATCAATTGTTATTCCTAGTGGGGTTAATTTTCAACCTGAAAATATAGCAGAGGTGAGAATTGTTCCGCAAAATGGTAAATTATGGGTAGAATATGTCTATAAAACTCAGGTAGTTAAAGCTTTATCACTTGATTATTCTCAAGGCTTAGGTATTGATCACGGTGTTGATAATTGGCTGAGTTGCACATCAACAAAAGGTAAATCCTTTATTGTTAATGGTAGAAAGATTAAGTCTATTAATCAGCGTTATAATCGTTTTGTCGCTAAATATAAACAAGCGATGCAGCGCGGTCTTGGGCGGGGCTTTCAAGGTGCGGACGCAGGTTCCGCACACAGCCCCTTGGCTTTCCCCCACTCGCTATTGCATCAAGAAGGTAAAAATCAAGACTACTGGGATGAAAAATTAGATCAAGCTACTCATAAACGTAATTGTCAAATGCGAGATGCTATTAATAAAGCAGCAAGATTTGTTATCAATTACTGCTTAAAACATCAAATTGGCCATATAGTTTTTGGATGGAATGATAGACAAAAAGATTCAATTAATATTGGGACAACCAATAACCAAAACTTTGTGCAAATTCCTACCGCTAGGCTTAAAAATAGAATCCAACAATTAGCAGAATCAGTTGGAATTATCTTTACTGAAACCGAGGAAGCTTACAGTTCTCAAGCTAGTTTTCTAGATAATGATTTAGTCCCAAAATATGGTGAAAAACCCAAAGGGGACAACTTTTCAGGAAAGCGAATTAAGCGTGGATTATATCAAACTGCTAGAGGATGGTTAGTGAATGCTGACACTCAAGCAGCAGCTAACTGCTTGAGAAAGGTAGCCACACAGCTAGGTCTAAAACTAGCCAAGGTGGGTAAGGAAGCTTTGGCTCTTCCTAAACGATATGATCTCGATTGTCTAACTCGATCATATCGTAAGCAAGCTTCAATGTGGCTTCAGCCCATTGAAGCTTAACCGCTTAGAATCCAGGCGTTTTTAAACCCTGGAGAAGTCAATCAGGCTCTCAATGAGTATTTTAAAAGCCAAAATCTTGAAATGATACCAAGATAATTCGTTAATTATTGCCACAACTAGATAGTTTTTTGATTCATTCTAGGCAAAATTTGCTTAATTGTCTCCACAGGGGACAAAGTTTCGATCCAAACCGTCGCCCCAAAACATTGAGGCGCATAGGGTCGATAAATCAGACGACACGGTCCATTAATTTGAACTTCATGACCATAAGTATTCTTCCCACGAAGCTTAACCGAAAAAACAGGGTCAAGATTCGCTAAATCCTCCTTATTTTTGACCAGATCAGGAATTTCTTTCATTAAATCCTTATTATCCTCAATCAGATGACGATTCACATAAATATTGCTTCTAGCTGGCACTTGTTTTGTGTTCCATTTCGGTTTGGGTCCCCGTTTGCGTCTGGCAATCACAGGGGCATCATTATATAAAGGAATAACCCAGGTTTTCCCAATTTTTTGACATACTCCCGTCGACGGAGTCGAGGGATTCTAACACCTCACGATGCTAGTTTTCTGCTTCTTCCTGTGCCAACTAGAGTATTGTGACCAATACTCCCCGTCGCTTCCAGTCCACAGACAT